>PXYQ01000007.1:9815-34468 GCA_003023645.1 Candidatus Arcticimaribacter sp.
ACCTCCTGGAGTTGGAAAAACCTCATTAGGTAAATCTATTGCCGAAGCTTTGGGTCGTTCGTATGTTCGAATTTCACTGGGCGGTATGCGTGACGAAGCGGAGATCCGTGGTCATAGAAAAACCTACATTGGAGCTTTACCGGGACGAATCATCCAAAGTCTAAAAAAAGCTGGAACTTCTAATCCTGTTTTTGTTCTTGATGAGATTGATAAGTTGAGTAGTGGTTCTCAAGGAGATCCTTCTTCGGCCTTACTCGAGGTATTGGATCCAGAACAAAACAATGCCTTTTATGATAATTTCTTAGAACTTGGTTACGACCTTTCTAAGGTTATGTTCATTGCTACCGCTAATAATTTGGGTGGGATTCATCCCGCTTTGCGCGATCGTATGGAAATCATCAATGTTAGTGGGTATACAATCGAAGAGAAAGTAGTGATTGGGAAACAACATTTATTGCCCAAACAATTGAAAGAACATGGACTCGATAAGAAGTCAATTCAACTAGTTAACCCTGTTTTGGAACGTATCGTTGAAGGCTATACTCGTGAATCGGGAGTTCGAGGCTTAGATAAGCAAATTGCGAAGGTTACTCGTTACGCTGCCAAATCCATTGCAATGGAAGAAACCTATGCGGTTAAACCTGCCCTATCGGATTTGACAGAAATTTTAGGACCTGAAAAAGTTTCACGCGATTTATACGAAACAAACGAAATTGCTGGAGTGGTGATTGGATTGGCTTGGACATCAGTTGGAGGCGATATTCTTTTTATTGAATCGGCGATATCTCCAGGAAAGGGATTGCTCAATATTACAGGGAATCTTGGGAAAATAATGAAAGAATCCTTTACCATCGCAATGGAATATATCAAGGCAAATGCGCTTCAACTTGGTTTAGCAGATTTTAAGTTCGATAAATACAACATCCACATTCACGTTCCAGAAGGAGCTACACCCAAAGACGGTCCTAGTGCTGGAATTACCATCCTTACATCGCTGGTTTCTCTTTTAACACAGAAACGAGTCAAGAAGAATCTTTCGATGACTGGGGAAATTACACTTCGTGGGAAGGTATTGCCAGTTGGCGGGATTAAAGAAAAAATCTTAGCAGCAAAACGTTCTAAGATCAAAGAAATCATTTTGTGCGAGAGCAATAGAAAAGACATTGAGGAAATTAAGGATTCCTACCTCAAAGGACTCACCTTTCATTTTGTAAAAGAGATGGGAGAAGTACTTGCTTTGGCCTTGACCAATCAAAAGGTAAAAAACACTAAAAAGTTATAAGCTTATATGTGTACAGTTAGTTTTATTCCTTTTCCTGACGAACGATTTATATTCACTTCTAATCGAGATGAGAATCCTAAGCGAGCAGCTACTGCATTACACGAGTTGGAAGTAGAAGGGAAGACCCTCTTTTTCCCACAAGATGAACAAGCCAAAGGGAGTTGGTTTGTGTTTTCGAACACCAATCAATTTGTGTGTGTGCTCAACGGTGCTTTTGAGCCCCATTTGTCCGAAGGATCATATCGATTGAGTAGAGGTAAAATGGCACTTCAGTTTTTTGAATACGCAGATCATCGTGACTTCATCAACATGTTCGAGTTTGAGGGTATGGAGCCTTTTACTTTCATCGTTTTCGACCAAGGAACATTAATAGAACTTCGTTGGGATGAAAAAGAGTTACATGAAAAAATGCTTTCTACAACAGTAGTACACCTTTGGTCATCGGCAACTCTCTATCCAAGTTCCTGGCAAAAGAAACGCTATACATTGCTAGAAGCTTGGACACTACAGAAAGAACGTAACCAAGCTGAGGTTATGGATTTTCAACTTTCTGAATTTCCTTTTGAACGTTCTGCTTTAGTAGCTATCTACGGAGATCGAGTTCCGGACGATGTTCCTGTCGAAACTTTAAGCGTTTCATCTATTCGGGGTACCAAGAATAATTTTGAATTTCAATACAAACGAAAAGATGCTTCAGCTCAATTTGAAAAGTCAGTCCAAATCAAATAAGCGATACTACAATCTCTTTCTTATCTTTGGCTTATGAAAACTACAGTAATTGCAGTAGATGGTTTTGCCTCTACCGGTAAAAGCACCTTATCGAAACGCTTAGCAAAGGCGCTTGATTTTACTTATATGGATACTGGATATATGTATCGTGCGGTGAGCTATTTTGCTTTGACTACCGATTTTATCCAAGAAGATGTTATTCAAGAACAAGCACTAGAAATAGCTCTTTCAGAGACCTCGTTTAGCTGGAGTACAAATGCGGACTCAAAGCAAATGTTGTTTAACGGAAAGGCATATGGAGATGAACTAAGAACCTTAGAGATTTCTTCATGGGTTAGTCGTATTGCACAATTGGGCTTTGTTCGAGAACATTTGGTCAATCAGCAGCGTATTTTATCTCAATTGGGAAGCGTTGTAATGGATGGCCGCGATATTGGCACCGTTGTTTTTCCAAATGCAGACTTCAAATTTTTCTTAATTGCAGACCCTAAGGTTCGAGCACAACGCCGTTTCGATGAATTACAAGCAAAAGGGGAAGATGTACTTTTTGAAGAGATTCTAAAAAATGTTATCGATCGAGATCATCAAGATAGTACCCGTGCAATATCACCACTCAGAAAAGCAGAAGATGCTGTCGAAATTGATACTACTTCATTTTCTGTAGAAGAAGTTTTTGAACAAATGCTGTCAGCTGTAAAAGCCTAAAATTAGACTCCGAATTGCTGGAGGTGATGTTCCAAGTGTTTAGCAAATAAAGTATTCCATTCTTCCGAACTGAGAGGACCAAATCCATGTGATTCTAATTGTTCGAAATGCTCTCTCCCTAATGATAAAACCTTGTTGAGATAAGTGATCAAACGTTTTTGTTCAACTTCAAAATCACGAGATCCCTTGATGATGAATACCGGAGCAGTTCTTGAATTTTTGGAATATGCCTTAGGACCTGTGACTGCTTTTTTTACTAAGAGTTTTAGGATTAACTTTTTAAATCCTTTGGGTTTTGGATGGAGGTCTTCGAATGCCATTTCATAGGCTACATTGACGTGAGCCAGCATCTGATCCGCGTACATTTTCCCCCAAAGAGGTTTGGTACTTGGACTGAGCATATTGATTCGATCGATTAGTTGGGCAACTTCAGTTGCTTGGAAGATGTTTGGGATGTTCATGATTTAAAATTGGGTAAATACAATGTAAATAAAATTTTAAAAACAAGTAGCCACTTCCAAAAAAAAATCTTCAACAGAATTGGCTCAGTCTCATAACAAAAATGAGCTATAAATTCCCAAGAGACAAATACGCAATACAGCAATTCCTAAATAAAATTTTGTTGTCACCCGATCAATAATATTTGTGTTTGTCTTTCCATCGACGATGACTCCACAACCACAAACCAGGTTGCTTCATTATATTCTTTTCCAATAAATCTATATACACATTGATGCATTTGTTTTTTTCCTCGTGCGCTGGCCCCTCTTCAATGACCTTAAAAGTCAATTCATAATGTCCGCGTTTGGGTTTAATTATTTCTGGGTAAAGCACAGCCTGTTTTAGTTTAGTAGCAATTCGATCGCCTCCGACCATAAAATCAGTTTCTTGATTCATAAAAGTAACGGTGTGACGCTGCGAATTTTTTTTGGGACTCTGATCCCCTATAATACAATTGAGTGAAAGTATCCCTTCACTTTTAAACCTCAATAACTCTTTGTAGCCCTGTTGTGATGGGATACAGTGGGTGCCAAATTGACTTCGGATGTGATACATCAATTTATTTATGTACTTATTTGATAAGGGTTGGTAAAAGGTTGAGGTTGCAAAACGAGTGTAATGCGGAATGAAAGAGAGCCACTCCCAATTGCCCATGTGCGCGGTGTAGAGCATGATGCTCCTATTTTCAAGATAAAACCGCTCCAGCATTTCTGGGTTTGTGATTTTAAAGCGTTTGAGAATGGTTTTTTTAGAAATTGTAAGTGCTTTAATAGCTTCAAAAAGCACATCACAAAAATGATGATAAAATTCCTGTTCAATTGATTTAAGTTCTGAAGGAGAAAGTAACGGGAACGCCTTCTTTATGTTTATGCAAACTATTTTTTTTCGATATTTAAGCATATAGTAGAGAAGGAAATAAACGCAGTCAGAAAGGAAATACAAAAACGGAAAGGGGAGAATTGCAATAAAGTATAGGGGAAGGTAAAGCAATCTATTCATCTGAATTCCATTTAGAAATACAGTATTGTTTTTTTATGGATTTACAGCAAATTATAGGCCTTGTTTTTGCTCCGTTGAACACAGGAAAATTCCCTTTTGGGGGGAGGTTTAGTTGCATAGGATAAGATTTGATTTTGCAAAAATACGGAATAATTATAAAACAGCCCTATGGTCTTTGTCTGTCAACAGATTATCCTTACATTTGCGCACTCTTATGATTAACTAGAACGAGAGTACAAAAAGAAAATTAAGAACAACTTCTATTGTTTTTCATTTAAAGTTCTACAAAACAATGGAATACAAATATTTATCGGCAATGGCTGAAGAAAATAACACACCGCAAGAGGCTAATGAGCAAGCTGCTCCACAAGAGGTCCACGCACAACCTACTGCAAATAATGCAGAGGATTTCCTTTCAAACTTTAACTGGCACAATTACGAAGAAGGTATCGACGTAATCGAAGATGCTCAATTATTAGAGTTTGAAACCCTAGTAAAAGAAAATTTTGTAGATACAGCTGATGAAGATGTGATTGACGGAACGGTTGTCTTTATGACTGAGCGTGAAGCGATCATTGATATCAATGCAAAGTCTGAAGGAGTTATCTCATTAAACGAATTCCGTTACAATCCTGACCTTAAGGTTGGCGATAAAGTAGAGGTTATCGTAGATGCTCGTGAAGACAGAACAGGTCAATTGATTCTTTCTCACCGTAAAGCACGTGTGATTAAGGCATGGGATCGTGTTAATAATGCACATGATACAGGTGAAATCGTTAATGGTTTTGTTAAATGTAGAACTAAAGGGGGAATGATTGTAGATGTTTTCGGAATCGAAGCATTCTTACCAGGATCTCAAATCGACGTTAAACCAATCCGTGACTACGATCAGTATGTAAATAAAACAATGGAATTCAAAGTGGTTAAAATTAACCAAGAATTCAAAAACGTTGTTGTATCGCATAAAGCCCTGATCGAAGCAGATATCGAAGAACAGAAAAAAGAAATCATTGGACAACTTGAAAAAGGTCAAGTCCTTGAAGGAACTGTTAAAAACATTACTTCATACGGAGTATTCATCGACCTTGGAGGTGTAGATGGATTAATCCACATTACAGACCTTTCTTGGAGTCGTATCAATCACCCGAACGAGATTTTGGAATTAGACCAAAAACTCAACGTGGTAATCTTAGACTTTGATGATAACAAATCTAGAATCCAATTAGGATTAAAACAATTGAGCGCTCATCCGTGGGATCAATTGGGAGATACAATCAAAGAAGGTCAAAAAGTAAAAGGTAAAGTTGTTGTGATCGCAGATTATGGCGCATTTATCGAAATCGAAGATGGTGTTGAAGGTCTTATCCACGTTTCTGAAATGTCTTGGTCTACGCACTTGCGTTCGGCTCAAGATTTCGTGAAAGTTGGAGACGAAGTAGATGCAGTTATCTTAACCCTAGATCGTGAGACACGTAAAATGTCTCTTGGAATCAAGCAATTGACTCAAGATCCTTGGACCGATATTACTACTAAATATCCTGTACAATCGAAGCATTCTGGAATCGTAAGAAACTTCACTAACTTCGGTGTATTCATCGAACTAGAAGAAGGTATCGACGGTTTAGTATATATCTCTGATTTATCTTGGACTAAGAAAGTGAAGCACCCATCAGAAATTCTGACGGTTGGTGATACAATCGAAGTTCTTGTATTAGAATTGGATGTTGAAGGACGTAAACTTAGTTTAGGTCACAAACAAACAATGGACAATCCATGGGATAAGTATGAAACTGAATTTGCACTTGATACAACGCACAAAGCTGAATTAGCCGAAATCGTTGACAAAGGAGCGACCATCAACTTCAACGAACATGTTGTTGCTTTTGTTCCTTCACGTCACCTTGAAAAAGAAGATGGAAGCAAACTCGGATTGGGTGAAGAAATTGAATTCAAAATCATCGAATTTAATAAAGAATTCAAACGTGTAGTAGCATCTCATACAGCACTTTTTAAAGAAGAAGAACGTAATAACATACGTAAAGCAACTAAGAAAATCGCTGCAAGTAACTCTGAAAAGACAACTCTTGGAGATCTAGACGCTTTAGCTGAATTGAAACAAAAGATGGAAGGGAAATAATCCTTTTTTCTTTATTCTTAAAACCCCCTTTTTTAAAGGGGGTTTTTTTATGCCCATAAATCAAGTGGGCTGGATAAAAAATAATATTTTTGTAGTATAAAACAAAAGGCATGCAACCCAAGCTACTTCTTAATGCACACCAAATTGACATTCTATTGCATCGCCTTGCATGTCAATTAATAGAACGCCATCTCGATTTTTCAAAAACTGTGCTTATTGGCTTACAGCCTCGAGGTGCTTTTGTTCTGGATCGATTGATCAATCTGCTTTCTAAAAACTACAGTATTGAAGATATTGCCCACGGAAAACTTGATACTACCTTTTTTAGAGACGATTTTAGAAGAACTGATAAGCCGCATGCGGCCAACGCAACCCAAATGAATGTTTCTGTTGAAGACAAGTGTATTGTCTTTATAGACGATGTTTTATATACTGGACGAAGTATTCGAGCTGCCCTAACGGCAATTGAATCCTACGGACGTCCTAGTGAAATAGAATTATTGACCCTTATTGATCGTCGTTTTAGCCGTCATCTTCCTATACAGCCTGATTATGTTGGACGCCAAATAGATTCCTTACAAAACGATAAAGTAGAAGTGAAGTGGAAAGAAGTAACAGACGAAGATGCTGTATATTTGATTAAAGAAACCCTATGAGTGAATTAAGTGTAGACCATTTATTGGGAATAAAATACCTGAAAGAAGATGATCTTCATCTTATCTTTGAAACTGCGGATCACTTCAAAGAAGTAATCAATAGAAAAATAAAAAAGGTTCCAACCCTACGAGATGTAACCATTGCCAACCTTTTTTTTGAAAACAGTACCCGAACCAAGCTTTCTTTCGAGTTAGCCGAAAAACGTTTAAGTGCAGATGTAATTAATTTTTCTGCAGCACAATCTTCGGTTAAAAAAGGGGAAACCCTTATCGATACAGTAAATAATATCTTGGCTATGAAGGTCGATATGGTTGTGATGCGTCACCCAAATCCAGGTGCAGCTTCTTTCTTATCTAAGAATGTCGATGCCTGTATAATCAATGCAGGAGACGGAACCCACGAACATCCAACCCAAGCCTTACTCGATGCTTTTTCAATACGTGAAAGATTCGGAGAAGTAGCGGGTAAGAAAATAGTAATTGTTGGAGACATCTTGCATTCACGAGTAGCGCTCTCCAATATTTTTGCTCTAAAAAAACTAGGGGCAGAAGTTAAGCTATGCGGACCTAAAAGTCTTTTGCCTAAGCATTATGAGTCATTAGGTGTTTCGGTTGAATTAGACCTTAAAAAAGCCTTACAATGGTGTGATGCGGCGAATATGCTCCGCGTTCAGAATGAACGTATGGATAAGAGTTATTTTCCTTCCATCCGAGAATATACGCAGCTTTATGGTTTAGGCCTCCCGCTACTTAAAAGTTTAAATAAAGAAATTGTTGTCTTGCACCCTGGACCAATTAATCGAGGTGTCGAAATCAGTTCTCAAGTAGCCGATTCTGACCAAGCCATCATTTTAGATCAAGTAGAAAATGGCGTAGCGATTCGCATGGCTGTGATTTACCTTTTAGCCTCAAAAATAATGATACCTGCATAATGATTTTAAGTAAAGAAAATAATACCCTTGTTTTGCGATTAGATGAGGAAAACATTAGAGATTCAAAAACTTTTTGTTCGGAATATACCAAGGAAGTAGAGGGGCATGATGTTGTCCTAGACGCACTACAACTTCCAAATCTGAATACACACAAAGACGCACTTGCAATAGTTTTAACTGCCTTCCAAAACGAAGACCATACTTGTGTTACCGTTGCTTTACCCAAACAATACAGTGACCTTCCAGAGGCTTGGGTTTTTGTCCCAACACTAGATGAAGCTCACGATTTTATCGAATTGGAGCGTATACAACGCGACTTAGGATTTTAGACTTATGCAATTAACCATCATCGGCTGTCATGCCGCAACCCCACGTAAAAACGCTCAAACCACTGCTCAATTACTCGAGATAAAAGGGCATTTGATGCTAATCGATTGTGGAGAAGGTACACAAATGCAGTTACGTAAGTTGGGGGTCAAATTTGCTCGTATTCAACATATTTTTATTTCACACCTTCATGGAGATCATTTTTATGGTTTGATTGGACTGATCAGTACGTTTCGTTTACTCGGAAGAGAAGCTGATTTACATATATATGGACCAAAAGGAATCAAAGAAATCATTACCCTCCAACTTAAATTGGCTAAATCTTGGACAGATTATGCGCTATATTTCCATGAATTGGACAGTACAGAATCTGTAGTTGTTTTTGATGATGAGAAAGTCAAAGTATCTACAGTTCCTTTGGATCACCGCGTATATACCAACGGTTACTTTTTTGAAGAGAAAGTCGGTTCGCGTAAAATTAATAGTGAAGCTGCAAAAGTGCATGGTGTTGAGGTTTGTGATATGGAAAACCTAAAATCAGGGAAAGATTATGTAAACACAGCGGGCGAATTAATTTCAAATGCACAATTAACATTCGATCCTGAACCACCAAAGTCATATGCATTTTGCAGCGATACAGCTTACAAAGAAGACATTGTTCCCATCATTGCAGATGCAACGATGTTGTATCACGAATCTACTTTTTTAAAAAATCATCTCGATTTAGCCGCAAAAACCAAGCATAGTACAGCAGGACAAGCGGCACAAATTGCAGCCAAAGCTCAAGTTGGTGGGCTAATTCTTGGACATTATTCTACTCGTTATGGCGATTTAAATGCATTTGTTGATGAGGCGCATGAGTCTTTCCAAAACGTGTATTTAGCAGAAGACAACAAGGTTTTCGAAATATAGACCTACCTATTTATCTTTTGAAACACGAATTTTGTACCCTTTCAGCGTTCAAAATTTAAATTTCTTTCTCGGTTATTGTAACTTGCAGTCATGAAGGAAGAGAACGACATTGGACACCTACGGAAGTCATACGAAAAAGGCGCCCTAGGCGATGATAAAAAAACAATGCACCCGACTGAATTGTTTCAAGATTGGTTTGCTGCAGCTGATGCTCATCCCGATGTAGAAGAAGCCAATGCAATGAGTATTGCTACACTAGGTGCAGATGGATTCCCAAAGGCTCGTGTGGTGTTGTTAAAACAGTTCAGTCCAGAGGGCTTTGTTTTTTACACCAACTATAAAAGTCAAAAAGGTCAAGCAATTGAATCTTATAACAAAGTTGGACTAACTTTTTTCTGGCCAGCAATGGAGCGTCAAATTATAATTAAAGGTGTAGCTCAAAAAGTTTCTGAAGAAACTTCAGATGCTTATTTCTATTCCCGCCCGATTGGAAGTCAAATTGGAGCTATTGTTTCTCCTCAAAGTCAACCCATTGACGATCGTGCTTTTTTAGAAACCCGTCTCCAGAAATTCCAAGTGCAATACGAACAAGAGGAAATAAAACGCCCTGCTTATTGGGGTGGTTTTTTAGTGGTACCCCATAGTTATGAATTTTGGCAAGGTAGACCCAACCGTTTACATGATCGCATGGAATTTTCTTTAAACGAAAAAAAAATCTGGACAACAACACGTCTAGCACCATAAAATGAAAAATCTGATTTTTTTAAGACATGCTAAATCCAATTGGGATAGTCCGGTTTCGGATCGTAATCGACCGCTTTCAAGTTCTGGTATAAAAGCGATTCAGCAAGTAGCATTGCATTGGAAAGATGTTTTTAGTGCTGCGCAGTGTATCATGTCTAGCCCAGCAAACAGGGCGTTGCATACAGCAACCATTCTAGCGCATACCGTTGGCTATGATATGAATAAAATTAAAATTGATGAAGCGCTGTATACCTTCAGTTCCAGCGATATAATCTCCTATATTAAAAGGCTAGATGATGTTTATGATCACCTATTGCTTGTAGGCCACAATCCTGCCTTTTCAGAAGTCGCCCAAGAATTATCCAGTAATAACGTTCCAGAACTCAGCACAGCTTGTTGGGCTCAACTTACTTTTGAAGCCAAGCACTGGTCTGAAATTAAACAAGGAACATCTATAAATGGTTCCCGAAAATCGCTATCAAATTTATGAAAGAACTTCAATCTAAACGATACGTCAATCGCGAAATAAGCTGGTTGGATTTTAACGCCCGTGTACTTCAAGAAGCCTCTGAAAAGTCAGTTCCTTTGATTGAACGTCTTCGTTTCTTAGGTATCTTTTCAAATAACTTAGATGAGTTTTTTCAAGTCCGCTTCGCGACTGTTAAACGCATATCTCAGTCTGTTTTGACAGGTAAAAAAGCGCTTGGAGGTATTGCTGCTTCTGAGTTGTTAGAAGAAATTACACAAATTGTTATTGATCAACAACGTGAAAGTTTAGATATTCTTCAGGACATAGAAAAAGAGTTGGCAGAGGAGAACATTATCTTTTTAAATGAAAAAGAAATCCGCCCCGATCAAGAGCAATTTTTAAATGAATTTTTCATTGAAAAGGTTGGTCCTGCATTGGTAACCGTAATCCTACACGATCAAGTACAGGATCTAAGTGATAACAAAGCTTTTTTGGTTGTAACACTTACTGTCGATGAGCAAGGCGAATCATCTCCTTTATATGCTCTAATAGAGTTGCCAAAACAATTGGATCGTTTTGTAGTGCTTCCTAAAGAAGGGGATAAGCAGTACGTAATGCTTTTAGATGATTTGATTCGCTATAATTTTCATTTGATTTTCAACATGTTCAATTATTCTTCTATTGAAGCGCATATGGTAAAAATAACCCGTGATGCTGAACTTGACTTAGAAGAAGATGTTGGGAAAAGTTATGTCGAAAAAATAATGAATAGTGTGAAGGATCGAATGATTGGAGATCCAGTTCGATTGGTATATGATAAAACCATTACTGAAGATACCCTAAATTTCATCATGAAGAAGTTGGGTATTGGAACAACCGATAGCTTAATTCCTGGAGGAAGGTACCACCACCGGAGAGATTATATGAATTTCCCTAGTTTGAATCGAAATGACCTAATGTACCCTTCTGTAGCTCCTTTACCAATAAAAGGGTTGCGTTTGGATGGTAATATCTTTAAATCCATTGCAGAAAAAGACTTTCTTCTTTATGCTCCTTATCATAACTACGCGTACATCATCAAATTTTTACGGGAGGCTGCCTTAGATCCTAAGGTTAGAAATATAAAAATAACCCTCTACCGTTTGTCTCAAAACTCTCAGGTTGTGAGTGCCTTAATCAATGCTGCTAAAAATGGGAAGAAGGTTACTGTACAAATCGAATTGCAAGCACGTTTTGATGAGAAGAATAACATCATTTTTGCTGAACGTTTAGATGCTGCTGGGGTACAACTTATTTTTGGTGTTCCAGGACTCAAGGTCCACACTAAAATTTGTTTAGTTGAACGAGAAGAAGGTAAAAAATTGAAACGCTACGGTTTCATTAGCTCAGGAAATTTCAATGAAAGTACTGCTAAAATTTATACCGACTACACATTGTTTACTGCCCATCAAAAAGTATTGAAAGACGTTGGAAAGGTGTTTGGTTTTTTCGAAGTAAACTACAAGATTAATTCCTACAAACATTTGATCGTTTCTCCGCACTATACCGCTATAGTATTGAATCGACTGATTGAAAATGAAATTGAGAACGCCTTGATGGGGAAGACGGCAAAAATAAAACTAAAGCTCAACAGCATTACAAACTACAAAATCATAGACAAGCTCTACGAAGCTAGTAATGCCGGAGTTGAAATTCATATGATCGTTCGTGGAGTTTGTTGTTTGATTCCGGGAGTTAAGGGAATGAGCGAACGTATCGAAGTTATTAGTATAGTGGATAAATATCTGGAACACCCTAGAGTCTATATTTTTGAAAATGGAGGCGAGCCCAAGATGTACATTTCATCTGCAGATTTGATGACCCGTAATATCGAAAACAGAGTAGAAGTAGCTTGTCCAATTTATGACTTGGATCTACAAAAACAACTATTAGACACCTTTATGATCAGTTGGAACGACAACGTGAAAGCTCGAATTTTGAATGGTCCAATCCAAAATAAATTCAAGGAAACAACTGGTAAACCTTATCGTTCCCAGTGGGAAATGCACGAATACTTTAAAGCCTTATTGAAGTAATGAAAGTAAAAAAATTAGCAGCAATCGATATCGGATCCAATGCAATTCGTATACTAATTGCAAACGTTGTACAAGAAGTAGGAGAGCATCCTGTTTACATGAAAAGTGAAATGATTCGAGTGCCTATTCGATTAGGGCAAGATTCATTTACCGTTGGTGAAATATCAAAGAAAAACATGAAACGTGTTGTGAAAGCTATGAAGGCTTTTAGACTGATTATGAAAGTCAATGGTGTAAAATATTATATGGCCTGTGCAACTTCAGCGCTTCGTGAGTCGAATAATGCTGACGAGCTTGTTGCCCTAGTCAAGAAAAAAGCAAAAATTAAAATTGAAGTTATCGATGGGCGTAAAGAAGCCGAGATCATTTCCAATACCACAATACTAAACGATTTCGGTCAAAACCTCAATTACCTCTATGTCGATGTAGGGGGAGGTAGTACCGAATTCAGTGTGCTGCAGGGAGGAAAACGTATTGTTTCAAAATCTTTTAAAACAGGAACTGTCCGAATGATCAATAATATGGTCAACGAAAAGGTCTGGTTAGAAATTGAGAAATGGATACATACCCATACCGCTGGGATTGAAAAAATCGCACTCTTAGGATCTGGAGGAAATATCAATAAGGTTTTTAAACTTTCGAATACCAAAGAAGGGAAGCCGCTTACTTATATCAAGATCAATACCTTTTATCAGGACTTGAAAAAGCTATCGTATGAACAGCGAATTTTGAAGTACAATCTTAATTTAGACCGTGCGGATGTTATTTTACCAGCATTAGAAATATACCTCAAGGCTTTAAAATGGAGTGGTGCATCTAAAGTTTTCGTTCCTAAAATTGGTTTAGCTGATGGAATGATTAAGATGATGTACAAGAAGTTTAATGCTTAAGCCTATACATCCAAATCAAACTCTTGTTTTAGTAGATCAATAACGGGATTGATTTCTTTTAAACGCTCATATTTTTCGTCTGGAGTATAAATGAAGTTCTTTTCAGTAAGTTCATCAACAATAACTTTTACTGATAAATCATAATTCTTTAAACTTGCTCTGAGGTAGGGAACGAAGGTTGTAAATTCTCTTTCGAGTTCTACTTTGTTGAGATCTGAAGGTACATTGAAATGTACTGTTGTACTATCGGCAAGAACAGGTTTGCTTATCTTAAGGAGCGAAGCAATGTTTTGATCCCCCTTTTCAAATTTCATCGCTTGATACGCATTCCAGAAACTTAAGAACTCTTCTTCACTAAAACCCTCTGTCGGAAGGTCTTTTACAGCTTCAGTCGGTTTTTGTTGCTGTTCCCAATCTTTTTTCTTTTTAATGCTGGAAAGGGACATACTTGAAACCTGATTGGATTGTAGGGATCCTATTTTTATTTCTGGTTTTGGAATACCCTCTTTCGGTGGTTCGGTAGGAACAACTTCAGCTACTGGTTCACTAACAGTTTTAGGTTCTTCAGTTTTTGGTATTGAAGCAACTGTGTTTGTTTTGGAAGGATTGAGTTTATGGGTTGGAATTAGCTGCCCTTTTTTTTTTCTCCATCGAAGTGGAGAGAGGCAAGTTGCATGATGCATAATTCGACGTGTAAGCGCTTGTTGTTGCTGTTTTTGAAATTCAGTTCACATCGATGGGCCAAATCAATTGCATCCATTAGATAGCTCAAGCTGAGCTTTGTTGCCTGATCTGCATACGCTTGTTGAAGACTTTCGCTTATTTCGAGTAGCGGAATTGTTTTAGGATTTTTACTTATTAGCAAATCTCTAAAGTGTGCAGCAAGTCCAGCTACGAATTGGTGTCCTTCTATTCCTTTTTGCAGAATGGTATCGAATTGTATTAAACTATCAGGTATGTTGTTTGCTATGAGGTGATCTGTAAATTCTAAATAGGCACCCTTGTCTAAAATATTTAGATTCTCAGCAACAGCTTCTGCAGTCAAATTCTGATTACAAAAACTACTCATTCGATCGAAAATTGACAAGGCATCTCGCATGGCACCATCTGCTTTTTGTGCAATCAAATGCAGGGCTTCATCTTCGTAAGCAATTCCTTGCTCTTTGGCTAAATCGGCTAGATAGTTTTGTGTATCGCTAGCCGTAATTCTTTTGAATTCGAAGATTTGACAACGCGATAATATGGTAGGTATTATTTTATGCTTTTCTGTCGTAGCTAAAATAAAAATGACATGCTTTGGAGGCTCTTCTAAGGTTTTTAAAAACGCATTGAAGGCAGCAGTAGAGAGCATATGTACCTCATCGATGATATACACTTTGTGCGTCCCTGTTTGTGGCGGAATTCGAACTTGATCATTGAGACTTCGAATGTCATCAACCGAATTGTTAGAAGCTGCATCCAGTTCAAAGATATTGAAAGCAAAATCCTGATCAGGATCTATGTTCTCATGATCTTTGCTGTTGATTTGTTTGGCTAAAATACGAGCACAAGTCGTTTTTCCGACGCCTCTTGGTCCACAAAAAAGTAAAGCTTGTGGGAGTTGATTCTTAAGAATAGCATTGCGTAAAGTTTCGGTGATAGCCGATTGCCCAACAACATCTTTGAATTGTTGCGGACGATATTTTAGAGCAGATACTATAAAGGGTTCCATATCCTATAAAAGTAAAAAAAACTAGACGGATATTCGACTATACTGCTTCAAAATAACATCTAAATTATTAACATAATATGTACCTTTGCGTAAGCAGGTCTCTTATCGCTGCTCATCCTAGATGAGGAGAGGAAAGTCCGGACACCATAGAGCAGTATAGCGGGTAACTCCCGTCGTTCGCCTCGGCGAATAGGACTAGTGCAGCAGAAAGTATGTACAGGTAATGCTGTAGTGAAACCAGGTAAACTCTATACGGTGCAACGCCAAGTAAATTTGCGATTGAGAGCGGCTCGCTCGATGTAAAAGGGTAGGCGGTTCGAGCTTTTGAGTAATCAAAAGCCTAGATAAATGATAAGACTCGACAGAATCCGGCTTATGGCCTGCTTTTTTTATTCAAAAAAACTAAACGTATTGCTTCCATAATTCCGTGAAGACTCAAAATTTGGGTGGTCATTCAATTTGTATTGCTTAGAATGCTCTACTACCAGTTGTCCGTTTTCTTTCAGCCAATTCCCTTCAAAAACTAAAGTAACGAGTTTCATGAATTCTTCTTCTGGAAGATCGTATGGTGGATCAGCAAAGACTACATCAAAGCTCTGGTGCGGTTTTTTGAGGTAATCAAAAACATTTTTGCACACTACGGCAACGTTCAAATCTAAATTTGTACTGGTTTCTTCGATGAAGCGGGTACAGTATTTGTTTTGATCAACTGCCACGATATCGCTTACGCCCCTAGAACCAAATTCATAACTGATGTTTCCAGTGCCTGAAAATAAATCCAGCACTCGAATTTCACTAAATTCTACCCAATTGGTTAGAATATTGAAAAGTGCTTCTTTGGAACGGTCGGTTGTGGGGCGAACAGGAAGCTTCTTGGGAGCTGTGATTCGTCTCCCTTTTAAGGAACCTGAAATAATGCGCATTAGAGTGTTTTATTTTCTAAAAATGGAACTGGATGTTTCGTTTGACGATTTTCGGATGGTGCATCTAGAAAAATAACGTCGCTGTGATATTCTTGAACCCCTTCGTAGTATTCTTTGTAATGATCGTATGCTCCAAGGAAAGCTAATTTAAAACTTTCTGGTTTCAAATAAAACTGCTCGGTTATGTAAAAAAGATAGTATAAAAATTCATCGATATGTTGTTGCTCAAAAGAATTGAAAAATAAGAGCTGAGCTCCTTGAAAGAGAAATAACTCAAATGCACCTTCTCTTAGATGAACAAAGAGTTGCTTCTTTGGAGTTCCCATTGAGAAGTCAGTTAGTGGCGCTAGTATGGCAGTTGTGGCATGCTTTGTTTCGAGGGTAGGAAATAGTTCTTTTAACACATTCCATTTTTTAACATCTCTCGGATAAACCACAACCTGCTTGTAGGACTCCAATACATCAAATACTACCTGTTGATTTGATGCTAACGTCAGCCCTTTGGATAAATAAAATGCAGCGTTTTCTTTTTCAAACAATTCTAACGGAACAATGCTAGAAAGTCCGTCCAAATGGATTAGAAATACTGTTTCAGAAACCAATTCTTCTTGGTCTAGAAAATCAGATATTGCCTTGGGGTCTATGTTGTCTGAATCTTCTATTGGATAGAAACAGGATTTCTTTTGGGTACAAAAAGAAAATCCATCCCTGAGTACAAGGATGGATAAATCATTTGGTTGATGTTTTTTAGTTTTTAGGACCATCAAATATAGAAGGCCAGTTACCGTTTTCGCTAACGTCTGTTAATGAACCTAAAACAATGTCAGGACCATTTACACCGTCGACAGAAAATGTTTCATTCTCTTGTTTTAACAAGTCTTTGTTCTGATCGTGTAAAATCACGTTTTTCGAAACTTTAACTTCAAATACAGGAACACTATATCCGTTCTTGTCAATGATATCTGCTTTAATAGAAAATGTTGCATCGATACCTTCTACTGGTACTTTGCTTAGGTCAGCATAATCTGTTGAGTTGCGGAATAAGGAATCTTTTACGGGGATGAAACCAAGTGTATCGACAACAATAACTTCTTTTAACATATCAATACGATATACTTTATCATACTCTAGATAAGAAGAGTCACGTTTTTGAATCAAGGTAAAAATACCATTATCAATAAAACTAACTAAGCTATCAAAATTGTCTGCATAAAAACCTTTAACGTCTTTATGAGCAATCTCAGCTTTTCTAATTTCTTTTAGACGAGAAATTACATCAGCGTAACGCTCGTTCTTAGTTTCGTTAAAATTTATAGGACCATTGATTGAATCATATATCTTATAACTAAAAAATACAATTAGAATCCAAAGTACAGCTTGTAATGCAATCTTCATTATTTTAATTTTTGTTGAAAACAAATCTACAATTTTTTTTTATTCATGAAAGTATTTAGGAAATGAATTATCTTCCCATAAATTAATAATCATAAATGGATTCTTCAGAATTTAAAAAATTACTAAGTGAAAGATTCCCTTTTGTTGCTACTGATTCGCAAAAATTCTGGTTGGAATCGATTGTTGATTTTTTATATTCACCCGATAAAAATGTTTTGTATTTGCTTAAGGGTTATGCAGGAACAGGAAAGTCGACACTCATTGGACATCTTGTAAAGCTCCTCAGCATGGCTAATTACAAAGCCGTATTAATGGCCCCAACGGGTCGTGCAGCAAAAGTAATTGCCAATTATTCTGGTAAAAAAGCATTTACGATTCATAAGCAAATTTATTTCACCAAGGCAGAAAAAGGCTCGGGAGTGCAGTTTGTGTTAAAACCCAATAAATATAGCAACACTCTTTTTATTGTGGATGAAGCCTCTATGATTGGTGATGATCGCCAGAGTGCTAAATTATTTGAGAACGGATCGTTATTAGACGATTTGATGCAGTATGTAGATGCTGGAACCAACTGTAAGTTACTTTTGGTAGGAGACCCTGCCCAGCTTCCTCCTGTTCACTTAACAATAAGCCCTGCTTTGGACGGAGAATACTTAGAAAACAAGTTTAATAAAGAGGTAACCGAATGGGAGTTGAAAGAAGTTGTTCGTCAGCAAAAAGACTCTGGAATTTTAGGTAACGCTACCCAACTAAGATTGCAGATGAACGAAGAACACTTGGATTCATTTTTATTTGATCTCTCCATTGCTAACGATGTGCAGCGCTTGCAAGATGGAAACGAAATTCTAGAATTATTAGATGATGCTCTTCGAAATGGAGGCTTAGAAGAAACCGTTTTTATTGTTCGGTCAAACAAAAGAGCCAATTTATATAACCAGCAAATTAGAGGTAGGATTTTGTTTTTGGAAGCTGATTTGTCAGTTGGTGATCAATTAATGGTAGTGAAGAATAATTATTTTTGGTTAGAACCGGAATCTGATCCTGGTTTTATTGCCAATGGAGATTTGGTGAAAGTACTTCGCATCCTCAGCCACCACGAATTGTATAATTTTAAATTCGCAAAAGTTGAAGTTCAGTTGGTCGATTACCCAGACGAAAAACCTTTTGAAACAGTTGTATTGTTAGATACCTTAAGTTCTGAAAGCCCTTCTCTGACTTATGAAGAAGGAAATCAGTTGTATCAGTCGGTTCAAGAAGATTATCAACACCTCAGTTCAAAGTATAAACGTTTTTTAGCTGTAAAAAATAACCCCTATTTCAATGCTTTACAAGTTAAATATTCCTATGCCATTACCTGTCATAAGTCGCAAGGAGGTCAATGGAAAAACGTTTTCATCGAGCAACCCTATTTGCCAGATGGACCTGATTTGAGTTATTTCAGATGGCTATATACCGCTTTGACTCGTGCCCAAACAAACTTATATTTGGTAGGATTTCAGAACGATTTTTTCAAGAAATAATAACGATCTAGAGCCATATTTACGCTTACACTTAGTATTTTTGATACACATTAAGACCTTATGGAAATAATCGCCATTATACCAGCTCGTTGCCAAGCTTCTCGTTTTCTAGGAAAACTGATGCAGAAACTGGAAAGGACTACTGTAATAGCACATACGTATCAAAATGTGATGGCAGCTGGCTTATTTTCAGAAGTGCTTGTTGCGACGGATAGCGATGCGATCCAAAACGAGATTGAAAATGGTTGTTTACCCTCAAGCAGCTATTGGAATAGACACCTCTGAGGGCCAGGAAAAAGTAAAACAATTTTTAAATAATCCTTCTTAAGCACTATATTATGTTTCGTTTTTTCGCAAAATTAATCTTAATTAAGATCCTAAAATGGAAGGTCGTGGGGTCTTTCCCTCAGATTCCAAAATTTGTTATTGCGGTATTTCCACATACCAGTAACTATGATTTTTTTGTGGGTATTTTTATACGTAGTGTATTGAGAGAAGAAATTAATTATGTTGGAAAAAAAGAACTTTTCAACCCTCTTACGTCTTGGTTTTTTAAAGGCTTGGGTGGAGCTCCTCTGAGTAGAGAAGGAAACCAAAATGTTGTCGAAAGCATTGTAAATATCTATAATAATAGAAAAACGTTTCGATTGGCCATCGCTCCTGAAGGCACTAGGAAAAGAGTAGAAGAATGGAAAACAGGATTTTATTATATAGCAAAAGGAGCAAAAGTTCCTATACTCTTGGTAGGATTTGATTATTCAAAAAGGACAATACATTTTTATCCTTTATTCACTCCAACAGATGACATTAAAAAAGACTACAAAACCATGAAAAGTTATTTTGTAGGTATAAAAGGTAAAAATCCTGAAAGCGGAATTCTTAATCTGTAAGGTCTAAGTTGTGATAGACATTCATCACATCGTCGTCTTCCTCTATTTTTTCGAGTAATTTTTCAACTTCCTCCACTTGTTCTGCACTCAACTTTGTTAGCGTTTGCGGAATCCGTTCAAAACCTGAAGATAAAATCTCAAAAGAGCGGTGCTCTAATTCTTTCTGAATTGCACCAAATTGCTCAAAAGGACCGTATAATAAAACACCATCTTCGTCAGCAAATACCTCTTCAACACCAAAGTCAATGAATTCTAATTCTAATTCTTCTGGCTCAATATTTTCAGGATTGATTCTAAAGTTACAGGTACGATCGAACATGAATTCTACAGAACCCGATGTTCCCATGTTTCCATTGGCTTTGTTGAAATAACTTCTGACGTTGGCAACCGTTCTGTTGTTGTTGTCCGTTGCAGTTTCAACTAAGACAGCAATACCAAAGGGAGCATATCCTTCAAATAAAACCTCCTTATAGTTTTCTGTATTCTTATCCGATGCTTTCTTAATGGCACGTTCAACATTGTCTTTAGGCATGTTGGCCGCCTTAGCATTTTGAATAACAGCTCGAAGACGCGCATTATTGTCTGGATCGGGGCCTCCATCTTTTACAGCAATTACAATATCCTTTCCTATACGAGTAAAGGTTTTAGCCATTGCTGACCAACGTTTCATTTTTCTTGCTTTTCTAAATTCAAAGGCTCTTCCCATTTCAGTTTTTTTGTATTGCTACAAATATAAAAAAGTATTGGGCTTTGAGGAACCCCTTTAGGGTAAATATAAATCTTCTAAGATGGATTCATAAGAAACATGTAAATGGGGTGGGAGTTTGTTTTCCTTTGGGAGAGCTACCAAATATCGCATTTGATTGGTTGTGAAAATTTGTTTAAAAACAGCTCCCTTCAACTTTCTTCTTGAAACAATTCGTTTGATGAAGTCAAAATGGGTAATCAAATCAGAACTTCCGAGGTGGAAAATTCCTGTCAATTTTTGATTGATGATGTAATGGACTTGTTGACTCAGCTTTCTATCACTAGTTACATTCACAATGGTATTCGGAAAAACTTCAATTGGTGTACCCGAGGCTACTTGTGCTTCTATTTCTTTTGTTCTAGGAGCGTTGGTGCCAAAAACCATGGGTAAGCGTGCAATGACATACTTGCTCGGTGCTAAACTCAATAAGCTGTTTTCTATTTTTATTTTAAAACGCCCGTATGGACTTTCTGATAAAGTCTTATCAAATTCATAAGAGGGGTAATGCTCAAAAGCATCAAAGACATTGGTCGAAGAAATGAACATTAGGCGGCAATCGAAATTCTGTATGTAATCGACCAAGTGTTTGTGGCAAGCAACTTGGGCTTCAAATGGTCCTCTTAAACAGGAAATTATTAATTGGGGCTTTATCTTTTTGACAACAGTTAAAATGTTGTCATCTTCGACGTTGTAATAAAAAAAATTCTTTTGTTTCGAAAAACGACTTGCACTGCAGTAGGTTCCAAAAAGGTTAAAGTACGGGTACAATTCTCTATACAAACAGTTGCCTATAAAACCACTTCCACCAAGAATCAATATTTTTTTCAAAACGTAAATCGATTAGGCCTTATAAAAAGGTAAAGAGACTACGGTTGCTGCAAGCATTTTGTTACGAACTTGAAGTTGTATCTTAGATCCAATAGCGCTAAATTCTTTAGCCACATATCCTAATCCAACACCTTTTCCTAGACTTGGTGCTTGAGTACCCGAAGTTACACTGCCGATTAAGGTACCTTCTAAGTCAAAAAGCTCGTGTCCTGTTCTTGGAATTCCACGTTCTTTTAATTCAAATCCAACCAAACAGTTGGCTGTTCCTTCTGTTTTTTCTTTTCCAAGGGCTACAGCGTTGATGAAATTTGTTTTCGGGCGGGTTACCCATCCCAACCCTGCTTCAATAGGCGATTGATTTTCGTTTATTTCGTTGCCATATAAACAATAGCCCATTTCAAGACGGAGCGTGTCCCGAGCTGCTAGGCCAATAGGGGCGATTCCGAACGCTTCTCCTGCTTTAAATACAGCATCCCAAACCTCTTGAACGTGAGTGGTGGGGATGTATAATTCTAATCCGCCAGAACCAGTGTATCCTGTAGTGGCGATTAATATATTCTCTATTCCTGCGAAAGCAGCAGTTTGATGAGCATAAAAGGGGAGTTCAGCTAATATAACATTTGTTAAAGATTGCATTGCTTCAATTGCTTTAGGACCTTGAATAGCAAGTAAAGCGTATTCTTCAGAAGCATTGCGAATTGTTGCGCCAAAAGTTTCATTCTGTTTGCTCACCCAATTCCAATCCTTTTCAATATTCGAAGCGTTGACAACTAATAAATAGCGCTCTTCTTCCAATTGATAAACGATCAGATCGTCGACTACGCCTCCAGTAGTATTAGGAAGGTAGTTGTATTGTGCTTTTCCCGGTACTAACTTTTCAATATCATTACTGCACAGGTGTTGAAGAAAAGGAAGTGCTTGAGCTCCTTCAACGAAAAATTCACCCATATGAGAAACATCAAAAACTCCAACTCCATCTCGAACGCAAAGGTGTTCCTTGGTGACGCCTTCATATTGAACGGGCATAAGAAAACCTCCAAAAGAAACCATTTTTGCTCCTAATGCAACATGCGTATCGTAAAGTGTAGTTTTTAGCATTCTATTTTAATTTATTGGTATATTTGATCGTAAAGGTAAGTTGTTTTTAACTTATTTTAGACGCTCTAAACCAAAATCAATATGCATAAATTAATCTTATTTTCTCTTCTGTTTTCCTTTTTAGGGTCACCACTTATTGCTCAAGAAGCTGTTTTAACTCCCGAGTTTCATAAGTCAAAACGAGAAGCTTTACGCGCTGAAATGCCCGCAAATAGCGTTGCTGTTTTATTTTCCAATCCTGTACGGAATCGAGCAAATGATGTGGATTATGTATATCATCCCGATCCTAATTTTTATTATTTGACAGGTTTTAAAGAGCCACAGTCCGTTTTGGTTGTTTATAAAAATCCACAACAAGATGATCTGGGACAGTATGTTGATCAGCTTTTTGTGCAAGAACGTGACCCTGCAAAAGAACAGTGGAATGGCTATCGTTTAGGAGTAGAAGGAGCTGAAGCCCTTGGTGTTGACCGCGTATTGTTGCGATCGGAGTTCATCAAGAGTCAAACCAATTTTACTTCTTTTGAAGAGGTTTTAATTTTTGAATTCAAAAACGATGTGCGGGATGATAAGAACGATCCGAATGACCTGTATGACTTGCAACGTACTTTTAAAGAAAACATAAACTATCCTCAAGATTTTAATCGCCTTCGTCATCGCCTACTAAAAAGTATACGTACGGTTGGCAAAGAGGATGTGGAGACTCTTAAAAATGAAATTAACTGGTATGCTGGAAGAAATGAATCAATTGCTGAAGACCCAGCAATTAAAAATTTTCTAGAATCATCTACTTTAGAAGTTCCTGAGGATTTAAAAATGCAGGTAGCTTTCCTACTTAAAGATCAATATTTTGATGTTGAACTCTTAGGACAACTTTTAGGAGATCAGCGAGAAGTAAAGACCGTTGAAGAAATAGCCTTATTGAAAAAAGCAATCGGCATTTCGGTAGTTGGCCAGAGAGAAGTCATGAAAGCCATGCGACCCGATATGTCCGAACGAGAAATTCAGGGTATTCACGAATTTGTGTTTAAAAAATATGGAGCTGCCTATGAGGGATATCCTTCTATAGTGGGTGCTGGGTCTAACGCTTGTGTGTTGCACTATATTGAGAACGATGATGTTGGAATGGACTCAGATTTGATGTTAATGGACCTTGGCGCAGAATATGAAGGGTATACAGCTGATATTACTCGAACAATTCCGAAAGACGGAACATTTTCTGAAGAACAGAAACTAATATATCAAATCGTATATGACGCTCAAGAAGCTGGTATAGAAGCCGCAGTAGTTGGGAGTACTTCAGGTCAAATTACACGTATTACGCAAGAAGTTGTAGCAAAAGGCTTGGTTCGTTTGGGGATCATAGCTAAAGAAGACGAATTCAGAACTTATTACCCGCATGGGGCCGCGCATCATATTGGTTTGGATGTTCATGATCTGTCGAACTATGGTCCTTTTAAAGCAAATGCGATCATTACTGTAGAACCTGGAATTTATATACCAAAAAACAGTCCCTGTGATCCAAAGTGGTGGGGAATTGGTATCCGAATTGAAGATGATGTTTTGATCACTGAAAAGGGACCAATCAATATCTCTGCAAACGCTCCACGAACATGGGAAGCAATTGAAGAGTTGATGAAAGAATCCAGTCCTTTAGATCAATTTCTTTTACCAGAATTGGGGAACTAATTTTAACGTAATAAGAAATCTTTAAGCCCCTGATAATCCTGAATTTCAATACTTTTCTTAGTTTTCGATAGGGTGTCTTTCAGGCGTTCCGGAATATCAACTTTTATGTTTAAAGTATCCTCAACGGTATCTAAGAATTTTACAGGATGAGCAGTTTCTAGGAAAATTCCGTATTTCTCAGGATGATCTTTGAGATACTCTTTTAATCCCAAATAGCCAACAGCTCCGTGAGGATCGGCAACATAGCCTGATATTTCATGAATCTCTTTTAGTGCTTCTCGTGTTTCATCGTCTGTAAAGCGAAAGCCCGAAAGTGTTTCTTTCAAACTGTCGAAGTCATCTCCAAAGATTTTTAAAACCCGTATGAAATTGGAAGGATCTCCGACATCCATGGCATTCGATATTGTTGGAGATGATTTCTTTGGGGTATATACTCCTAGAGTTTCGATTTTGGGGTGGTGATAAAATGCAAGCCGTTGGAGGAACTTTAGTG
>PXYQ01000088.1 GCA_003023645.1 Candidatus Arcticimaribacter sp.
ACAACTTGTATATATCCGCACTATTGCGTTTATTTCTTTTATATATTTTTAGAATTTTATTGATGTAAATGTTTTATTATCAGTATTCTGCTCTTCAATAAGTCGATCTAAAGGCAATTTAATATTTGCAAGATATTTTTTACTAACATGCGTATAAATCTCAGTCGTCTTTGAACTTCCGTGTCCCAATAATTCCTGTATATATCTTAAGTCCGTCCCTGTTTCCAACAAATACATAGGAAAAGAATACGCTGTAGTTTTAATGAAAGTGCTATAAAAATAGGGTAATAGCCGCAGATTTTTCATGACATAGAACAGATTTGGGAGCTGTTGTTTTTCAAATGTAATAAAAAAAGTAAAGCCCTCAACAAGAGGGCTTTCGTATACATATCGAGAATTGAACTAAAGGATTGTTGCGTGATCAGGGCCTCCTTTTTATGGTCTTGGGTCTTCAAGTTCAATAGACGTACGGCTTATACTTAGAACGGCAAAGTTTCCTAGCACTTGCTTATTTGTTTCAGCTTCGTATATATTCCCATTTAAATTGGCGGGTGGTACTTTAAACAATTCGCTTGGATCAAAACCTATAGACAGGTCGTCATTCAACTGGTTTTCGAATTGTTGAGATAAAAGTTTAAGATAAAACTGATGGCTTTCGGCACTAATTTGTGCTAGTTCTACTTCAAATTCTACATCAGAATTAAAAATTTCAATCATTGCATTTTCATTGCCATCAAAAAAAAGGTCATTCGATATATTATCGAAATCTAAAAAATCTGTTTTTTCCCTATTAAGAATTACAGAGGTTATGTAATAATTTGAAACGTTAGGGGGATCACTAAAAACAATCTGAAAATAGTCTTGTGATTCTTCTATTCTTGTGATTTCGACTATTTCTTTTAATTGCTCGGGCGTAGAGACATATTGCTCCCCTTTTATATTGGCTTCTATCCAATAATAATTTCCTGTTTCAGCTTGAAAAGAAGCTTGACTCAGGTGGACTCCATCGACAAAAGAAAAGTCGGACGTTAACAGTGTTGTTTCTCCCGCGGGAGTCTTTTGATAAACCGAGAGGGAAACGTCTTCGAGAGCAGAGTCTAAAGTGCTATTGATGGGTTGGGTCTGGCCAACCTCTATCCGGATTAATTCGTTTAGGTTACTTAGAGTGCCATAAATAAAATACTGTGGTTCGTTTTGAGGGGCTAACACGATCTCTGTAGAGCATTTAAAGAATACTATACAGCAGCAAAAAGGTATGAGTTGTAAGATCTTTTTCATTCGTTTTGAATTAAAATTTGAAGTTATACGTGATAAAAGGTATGGGTGCTCCTAGAACAGAAAATTGGTAGGAACGAAGCTGTTCATTAGTAAGTCTGGAATATACAGAAAAGGCATTCTTACGCCCATATGCATTATAAACCCCGTAAGACCAACTCCCTTTCCATTTTTTATTTTCACCTAAAGGAGTGTAG
Source organism: Candidatus Arcticimaribacter sp. (assembly GCA_003023645.1). Lineage (GTDB taxonomy): Bacteria > Bacteroidota > Bacteroidia > Flavobacteriales > Flavobacteriaceae > Arcticimaribacter. Next base: position 1,473 of record PXYQ01000088.1, read on the forward strand.
GTCGCAGAAAGATCCAGTCGGTGACTATTATTCAAGCGATATGCGTTTCGGTCTGAATATTGAATAAACTGGGTTCTTTCAAGAGTGTATTTTCCGATAGGAATGGTATTGGGTCTGCCCGACTGAAAAGTAAAGTTTGCATTGACACTCCATTTCGTATTCAGTTGATGCGATAGATTAAGGTTTAGAATATGTGGTCGATCAAAATTGGAAGGGAAATAAGTACCATCATTGATTTGTTCAGATGAATGGGCATTGGGCTTTGATTTTCGCTGTGATGTAGAAAAAGTATAGTTAAGTTGCCCCGTAGTTTTTCCTTTAGTTTTATGAATAGTGGCTTCTATACCGTACGAAAAACCATCCACTGGAATGAGTTGAGTTTCTATATTTTCAGATAAAAATAAATCGGCTCCTTCTTTATAATCTACTATGTTTCTAAAACTTTTATAATAGGTGTCTAACGTAAAGTTAAAGTTGTTCTTCGGTGTGTCGTATGCATAGCCTACAGAAAATTGATTTACTTCTATTGGGTCAATATGTGTCCCCGATATTTTCCATATATCAAAAGGTAATGCTGCGTTTGTATTAGAAATCAAATGGATGTATTGAAACAGTCGGTTATAACCAAACTTCAATGCACTTTGGGAGGTCATCGAATAATTTAATGCTAAGCGTGGTTCCAATCCTGAATATTTATTTATGACTCCTTTTTCGTGGCGGGTTACATCAATAATAGATTCGGTGGTTCTAGCTTCATTTTCTGCATACGTAGGTATGTTCTGTGGGCCCAAACTTCCAAACCAAGAATATCGTAAACCAGCATTCAATTTCCATTTTATCCATTCCTTTTCGTATTCGAAATAAGGAGCAATTTCAATTCCATTTTCAGAGTCAAAATTTATCGAATTAATATTTTCTTCAGAACTCTGGACATTGGCCGGTTTAAACTTATATAAGGTAACATGTGCTCCAAATCGAAATTTTGTACCTGCACTTTTATAAAAAGTAAAGTCGGGTTTGAAAATCCAATTTTCTACTTTTGAAGTCCAATCAAATGTCCCTTGGTTATTATCAGAAATTTGTTCAGAATCACTTTTAAAAGCTAGTCCATACTCATACTTGCTATAGATCCCTGAGATATTCATAAAAAGCTTATTGGAAAACAAGTGATTCCAACGTAGGGTTGCAGTAGCATTTTTCCATTGAAAACCGACAGACTCACTCGAAGCATCATTTGTTGTAGACTCAGGTTCTTCAAACCCTAATTTAATAACGTCTGAGCCAAAATATCCAGAAGCAAGTAGCGTGTTTTTATCATCAATCTTCCACTTCAATTTAGTGTTTAGATCATAAAAAAACACTTTACTATTCTTAAGTTCATCGCCAAGTAAAGGGAAAAATAAATCAAAATAGGAGCGTCTTCCTGAAATTAAAAAATTGATTTTATCTTTTTTGATCGGACCTTCAAGCGTCAATCGACTAAACAACAAGCCAACCCCTCCTTCTCCTTTAAATTTTTTGGAATTACCTTCTTTTTGTCTAATGTCCAAAACCGAAGAAACACGCCCCCCAAAACGAGCAGGTATCCCTCCTTTGTACAGTTTTAAATCTTTAATCGCGTCGGCATTAAAAATTGAGAAAAAGCCGAACAAATGTGAGGCGTTAAAAAGAGGCGCTTCATCTAAAAGGACTAGGTTTTGATCTATATTTCCACCTCTTACATTGAAGCCAGAAGTTCCTTCTCCAATTGATGATACACCAGCCTGAGAAAGAATAACTCGTGTGATATCGGGTTCTCCTAGAAAAGAAGGCAATTGTTTAATTTCACTACTTTTTAGGTTTGATATACCGCCCAGTACAGTCTCAACCTGACTCTTTGTTTCTTTTTTAGAATAACCAATAACCTCATCCAAAACAGTGGAAAGGGGTTTGAGTTCAAAGTCTACTTTTTTGTTTTCCGTGATACTGATGTTTATATTTTGAGTCGTATAGCCAACAAATGAAACTTCAAGCACATAGTCTCCTGGAGATACCGTTAATGAATAATAACCATATTCATTACTGCTACTTCCTATTTGTAAGGAACGAACAATTACAGAGGCCCCTATTAGGGATTCACCGCTTAGGTCATCGGTAATGTTTCCGTATATCGTACTATTTTTTGGCGGACTTTCGTTTGTGACTTGAGCAGTTGCATCCGAAGAGGAAAATGCGATGAACAAAAGAATCAAGAACTTAACTGTTTGAAATACAAGTTTTTTATGTTTCATAGGTAAAGAAAAATAAGATTTAGGTTGCACCTAAAGTACAAGAAACTCCAAAACTCAATGTTAGCTTTCTGTTAATATTCTACTAAAATTTATAACCAACACCAATACTTATTCTGTTGTCTCGAAAGTTGTTACTGGACCTTTGTCCCTCAAAGCCATGCCTAAAGCGTGCATCGAAAGAGAAGTTTTTAGTTGTATTATATTCTACACCCAGAATACCATTCCATTTTTTAATGCCCAAAATATCATTCTTTAAGGAGGCTGATAAAACTTGCGTGCCTGTATATAGTATAAACTTTTTGTTGAGGTGGAATTTTAGTAATACCGGAACGGTTAAATAAAGTTCATCTACAGACTCTCTAAAACCATCATTAAAAAGTCGATCCCTTTTTTCAGATCTTAAGTTTAACTCTACTTGTAAACTCCAATTTTCACTAAGCTTAAAATCGGACCAAACACCTATATAAGGCAAATTGAGCTTGTAATTTAAACTACTCTTGTTCGCTTGAAATTCATAGCCCGCACGCAAGCCGAATGTTGTTTTTTTGTCTTTTACTTGCTCAGCATCTGTTTGTGCATGCAAAGAAAGCATGCTAATGAGACACGCGAACAGTACCATAGGTTTTCTCATGATGTGTTGATTCATTTAATTTTAATCCAAAATTAAATTAGAAGGGCGTTAATAAATCACAAAGTAAGTACAAACAAATTATAATGACTTGTTAAATTTTTTAGAAACTCGGAAAGAAATTAAAAGCTTTATTTGTCAAACTCATAACGTTGTAATCCAAAATTTATACTTAGTTGATTTCATTAATATTCACAAATCATTCGGTTTAGTACAAACACCCTATGTTTTTTATACTTTGGTAGGTGTCTGGCTTTCGTTCCACCAACTTGAAAGTGTTGGCTGAAGACATACTCTTTTACAGTTTTGGTGAAGCTTGGATGGTGCGACTGAAAATGTGTATGGCTTTAAGCGTTGGCATTTCCGCTAAGCCATTAAATTATAACTTACACTTGGTGGAAACAGTAATTCAATTCCTTTCGGTTTGATTTTAAACAACGGACCTTTTTCGACCACTTTTCCTTTTGAGTTTCGCTTGATTAAATGGTCAAGGGTAATTATTCCTTGTTCAATTAGTAAGTCAAACTGAGAAGTAATTGGCCTTTTTGTGTGCTCTACCAATTTATATTGAAAATGCTCTCGGTTATTTATTCTAGTACTTTCGACTTCTACCCAAAACGTTTCTTTATGTTTTGTTTTTAATCGGTTATGAAGTTTGTCCAATGTCCAAACCACAAAATCTCCCACTTCTGGTTTATCAGAGTTTTCAATCAATTGTTTAATATCGCTATCAATTCTTAGATTCAAACCTTGCGAGTTTCTAGTAATTGCTGAAACTGTACAATACAATTTAAAATCCTCTCCACGTTCATAGCCAAAATTATCTAGAACCTCTGCTGAACTTTTAAACTTACTCAATTTCCAATCTGGAACTTGTGCAAAAAGATTTTTTCGGTTTGTTCTACTATTTCTGAATGATTTAAGTTCGATTCCTTTATAATCTGGCTGTTTAGACGAGTTAATGTCAATTCCGAGTGCTGTCTCAAGTGTTCTGCCTACAGAAGTGTCAGCATCAACCATTGAAGGAATTGGGCCAGCATTTGCTATTTTTCTTAGCATTTCCAAAAGTTCAAAAGCGACTTCATTCTCCGTCGTGTTAATTGCATTAATTAACTCTTGAAATGGATTTAGAATTGAAGAGTTAATCAATTCTCTGATGTCTAATTTTGTCAAGTTAAAAACTTGAAATCGACTATCAAAGTACGTTATTGCAATAATATCGTTTGGCTCTGCAACCTTTGTTAAGCTATAAAACCAAATTCGTGGGTCACCTTTTTTGGTTGAAGGACGATATAAAGATGCTTGTGATTCTATAGTCTTAAAACCAGTATAAATAATTGCAGGAATCATCACTTTACTCTCTGTACCTTGTTTTTGTAATTCGTAATCGTGGATATTTTTATTATTCAAATAACTACGGACAGAACCTGTTGCATCCATTATGGATTTTTTTAATCCGGTTTCAGTTGGTTCAATTAAAGTAAGAGAAACTTGGTTTTTGGTCAGTAATTTTATCTTTTCTTGTTCGAAGTCTGTAAGCTTTCTCACTTGATATGTTTTAAAATTTCACTTGCGACTGCTCTGGCTAATAAAGGCGGAACAGCATTTCCAACTAAAGTGTATTGTGGTACTTCTGTTTTTCTATTATTACCACCTGTTGAGCGTTTTCCTTGAAACACAAAAGAGTCGTCAAAGGACTGTAAACGTGCCATTTCTCTAACTGTTAAAGACCTTGGCGAATTGTAATGAATGTAATCATCTGCAATAGTCATTATTGTAGAGCTTTGCTCGTCTGGTTTTAAAACATTATAATTTCTCTTGTTTGTAGAAAGATTTAATTTCTCAAGTTCTGGTTGCGATTTTTTATAATTACCATTTTTTAAAATCACTCCAAGTCTTTCAATTACGGTTTCGTTTTGATTACTTGTTTTGTGATTATTTAGGATGTCAAAATATTTCTCTCCATTTTCCAAACCTTCAGTATTCTTGACGTAAAACGGTTTTGTTTGAGGTTTAAATCGTTCGATTAACCTACCTTTTTTTGACCATTCTGCAAATGATTTTCCACCTTTGGAAATAGGCTTTCCGTCAATTTTTCTTTTTTTGAGAAGTTTAGCCATTTTCTTTGCAGTTCCGTTGTATTTTGTAGAAATATCAACTTCTTCATATCGATGTGCTTCTTGGTCATTACCAATAAAGTCTAAATCGTATAAAGCTTCAAAAATGGTTACTTTCTCTTCTTCGGAAACTGTTGCAGGGATTTCGGAAATATACTTTTGGTCTTTGCGACAACCAATAAAAAGGACTCTTTCTCTATTTTGAGGTACACCGTAATTTGATGCGTTAGCAACAAATGGTTGTTCTATTTTATAAAGCCTAATGCTTTCAAGAATAATCTCTAATTCTCTTTTTTGTGATTTGTTGCATTGAGATTTTAAAATCTCAATGGATTCATCAAAAGATGTTGTGTAGATTTTTAAAGCAGTTATAATATCTTCACAATCCTTTTTGTAATTGGTTGGAACTTTTAAATCTTTAAATGAATTCTCAATTTTTGAAATGACATTTTCAGAGCTTATCTCTGTTAGAAAATCTGTAAAGGAATTTGCAAAGTCATCACTATCAATGTTGCAAAAGTCCTTTTCTTTGATGATATCCCGTTTTAATTTCTCCCATTCTTTTGTTCGTGCCAAAAGGTTGAAACCGTGACGAATTGTATTAATATTTTCATCCGTTTTACTGGTTTTGTAGTCTGCAATTTTTGGTGTTAGTTTTTTAAATCTATTCTCTACAAAACTAATAAAATCAGCTTTTCCTGTTTCCTTGTCTTTTTCAAGTAGTTTTTCAAGTTCAACTCTTTTTACAATACTATCGAAAAGGAAAGAATTTGATTCTTTTCGTATTTTTTTTATGAATGTATTTAGTAAAGGAATTTCTTTTGTGTCAACAATAGAGTTGATTTCTTTGATAATCAATTCTTTTATTTTCCCACCTTCTTTGGTCAAAATGCCTTTTACATTTTCCATCACAAAGTATTTAGGTTGCAAAACCTTAATAACTTCTAAATAGTGAGAAAATAGGTCGTCTTTTTTATCGAATTTTTTTCGCTTACCTGCAAGACTGAAACTTTGACAAGGTGGTCCACCACAAACAACGTCAATTTTACGGCCATCTATTTTTTCTAATAAATTGTCTAAAAAGTCAGGTTCAGTAATATCCTGTTTTAAAAATTCAGCATCCAAACCTAATTGATGATTATAACGGACAACGTGAGTTAATTCACAATTTTCATTTATATCATTAGCAACAACGAAATCGAAGAATTTATTATTATGTTCAGCTTGTAAAAAACCTTCACTAAAACCGCCAGCTCCAGCAAATAAATCTACAAAAGTGAAAGGTTTTCCATAAAGTGCAACCTGTTCTTTGACAATATTTACATTGTTACTTTCTTTATAGTTTTCTATGTGTTCGTTCAATACGCTTTTAACTTCGTCTTGTACAAAAGTTTTTTTATTAGAGTGGTGTAAAAGTTCGTCCGTTCGTTCTCTTAGAAAATCTAAATAATGGTTGATTTCGTTAGATTCCACAGTTAATCCAATCGCTTTTTGTTTGGATTTATTGAAGTTTTTCTGCTCTATTTTCTTTCCTGTAGAAATCTTAACTTGACTTCCGTTACAGTTTATTCGAAGATGAATTGGTGCAAACCCTTTTTTATCAGGTTTATCTAAATAAAAATTAATTGTTGCCATAATTATTCACGGACGTTTTTACGTACACGGACAAATTTACGGACATTTTTTTAAAATCCTATTTAATTCTGATTTTTGTTCTAAGTGAGCGTTGGGAAAAGGCAAGTTTTTTTTATTTTGTGAGACACGAAAAAAATGAAATGTGCTTGACTGTGCGGTTGGCTTTTTTAGTTCGAATCTTGAAGTTTAGCACGATTTCAGCTCACGAAAACCTTGCCATTGCGATGAATCGTATTGGCGGAAAAAGTAATTCT
>PXYQ01000089.1 GCA_003023645.1 Candidatus Arcticimaribacter sp.
AGTATGGGAAATCTAATGTGGATGAATTTGGATTACGCAAATGGAACTATGATGCACATCTACTGTTGAATCGATTCAACACCACAGATCGAGAAACCAAAGGGAAAATCGGTCTTAGTGCCGGGGGTTCTGTTCGTTATAATTTCAGAAAAAGTTATGGACTTCGAACGGGAATCGACATTCATAGCGTCAACTATATCTATAATTTAGCAAACGACACTTCCAAAGATCAGTTGTTGTTCTTGTCTATTCCTTTAACTGGACGACTGTATCCTGTAAAACGTGTTACGTTAGAATTGGGGTTGGTTTATAATTTCTTGCTCAAAGCGAAAGGAGATCCGCCGACTAACCTCGAGGAATTCGCTGTTACCTATCCCGATGATACCTTCAGTAATAGTTTTGGTGTACTTGCCGCAGCTCATTACACTTTCTGGAAACGCTTCAGTGCTTCTTTCCAATATCAGTTTCAAAAAAACAACACCAACCCCGTGCAGCGAGAAACGAATGGTTTTGCAGGCTTCATGCTGGGGGTTCATTATACTTTTTTAACACCCAAAATGCCCGTCAACTAATGTATACACTAATTCAAGCAGACCTCAACCAACTAGATGATCTTGCCTTACTTTTTGATGCCTACCGTGTTTTTTACAAAAAAGAAACCGATTTAGATGCAGCCAAAAAGTTTTTGAGAGAACGTTTAACCAACGACCAGTCTGTAATTTTTATGGTCTATGACGACTCCAGAGCCGTTGGCTTTACCCAACTGTATCCAGTGTTCTCTTCAGTGAATATGGCAGCAGTATGGCTCTTGAATGACCTCTTTGTCGATCCAATATATCGTGGAAAGAAAATAGGGAAACAATTGCTAGAAGCTGCTCAAAATCATTGCACAACAACAGGCGCAAAAGGAGTCAGTTTAGAAACCGAACAAACCAATGTTGTGGGAAATAAGCTTTACCCCATTATGGGATTTGAAAAAGATACCGAGCACAATTTTTACTATTGGGAAAACCCTACTTTTTCAACCGAATGATGATCACGCCGTTTTTCCCTTTCGCTCCTACTTTTTGAAGTGCCTTTTGACCTTTAAGAACGTCCATGCTTTCTATGGTATCGACATCTAAAGAGTCCATATCGAAGTCGGTATCCATTTCTTTTCCGTCAATGATGATTATGGGTTTCGTGTCATCCGATTTGATGTTAAACCTAACATTCTTTTTGTCTTCTGAAATAATAACGCTACTGCCTGAAAATTTTGAAGCATGCTGTTCTTGAAGTTCCAGAGAATCGCCGAGTTGGGTTACCCAACGAATCGCCTCATCCGCATCTTTACTCTTAAAAACAAACACCCGTTTATTAGAATGCTTGGGGCTTATCAAACTATCGCTAAAATCAATAGTATGAAGTTCAGATGCATCTTCTCCAAAAAAGAAGATTTCCGTATCTCCGTCCATCAACGGGGCTAGCATTCCTGAAGAAATCAAAGCTGATTTTTTTCGGATGGGTTTTTTGGGTTCAACCGTAGAATTGGGTTCCATCTTATATACTTTTACCGTAATACAAGAACTCACTATAACGCTTAGTACGATAAACAAAAGGAGTTTTTTCATGTCAACATATTTTTATATCAACGTTAAAACTACACAATCCCGTCAAAAACTAAAAAACATTAACGCTTATTTGGTAGTCTTGCTTTCAAAAAATCGGCTCAATGTTATGTTGAGATAATGATGTCCTTGTTGGGGTTGCACTTTGTTATCTGGACTTCTAGTAAAATAGGTGAACGCAAAGCGCCAGTCATTTTTTCGGATAGCATAGCCTGCCTCGAACATTGCTCGAAAAGGATTTACTGGAAGGGTAAAAGGTGCATTGTCATTGAACAAACTTCCCGAAAGCATATAGTCGTGGGCAATATACTGCAAGCGTACGCCAAAATAAAGGCCATCTCCTTGCTGTTGATCGACCAATACATTCCCTCCTTTAGAAAGAACCGTTTGCTTTCCCAAAACAAAACCGAGAGCTGCTCCGCCGGAAATTTTTTGAGTCCCAACAGTTCCAAAAACATGCGACTGAACCGCAACCTGTTCATGCAAATACCACCGTTTAAAGGTGTCAGCAAAAACATTCAGATGAAACGCTTGGGGAACCTCATCAGTCCATGGGAGTTCGGGTAAGCCTAAAATCAGACGGTGATAGGTGTTCTGCATCCATTGTGCTCCAGATGCATCGCCAGTTGCGCCCAATTGAATTCCCCATTGATGTTGTTTGTTTTTAGACAGCTCTTTCTGAAAGGTAAGCTTTAGTGAGGTCCAGCCGCCATATGGATAATCGTATACTGCAGAATTAGAAGTATAACGAAGGCTAGGTGTGTAAATCTCTTGGCCCAATTCCCAGAGTACATATTTTTTTGGTAAAGTGTCATTTAAAGAGTCTGTATTTCGAAGCTGTTTCCCATACTGCAAAAAGATCCCACTAGAATAGTAGTGATCCATCATAAAATAAAGGTCATTGTCAATATTCAAACTGAAATACTCTTGAGCAACAAGAGACTTGGGGATTATCAGAGCAATAACCATCCATAAATACCCGAAAATAAGAACCTTCTTTGTCAAGCGACTAAGGTACTCATTTGAATGAATATTCTTATCGGTTTTTAAGAACCAGCAATGGAATTTTGGTGAAAAAGTCTTTCTTGTATACCATATCCGACTCCATCAATTTTTCGAAGAACCCACGTTTGCGAGCAAAAACTACAAGCATATCGGGCTGAACACTTTGGAAATGTTCCAACACACCCTGGTAAACCGTTGCATTCTCAGAAGAGATTAATCCTTCAGAAAATTCTACGATCTCATGGTCAATATCTAAGCGAGCTGCTTCATGACCTGGTGTTTTAACCAGCAAAAGGTTTACTTTAGTATTGAAGCTTTTTATAATTGCTTTTAAAGGGGCGAGTGAACGTTCTCCACTGATACTTCCTTTTTTGAAGGCAAATAAAGCCAGTTTAGGAGGAGTGAAAATAGCTCCGATAGGAGCTAATAATACTGGTATTGATGTTTTTTTAGTGATCTTTCCCGAAATTTTTCCCAAAAAGAGTTTGTCGTTGATGTCGTGACTTTTTGGTCCAACAACAATTAAATCGAGTCCTATTTCTTTATCTAAAGACTCTATTCCTGACACCAAGTCTCCTTCATAGGTTACCATTTTAATTTCGACCGTCTCGTCTTGAACCGATTGAACCAATTCTTTTACTCGATTAAAATTCTGAGCATGAATCACATCTTTGGCTGAAGATATATGTACGGATGTTGGCGTAACTTTATGAGAATCAATTACAAAAAGAGAAGCCTTAAAGTGTTTGGCTAAAGCAATTGCGTAAGCTAAAGTGTTCTTTCCGTTTGGCGAAATCCCAATTGGGACTAGGATATTTTTCATAGTTGAGGATGTCATAAATATTTCTATTGCAAAAGTAATAGTAAAGCGTTGACTAAAAGTAAATTCTATCTATTTTTTTTATGCAGGCGATCGAAAAGCATATTATTTTTTGATCGTTGTATCCGAAGCCTCCTAAAGATTGTATTCCCGTAGAACTCAATTCAGAAAAAATAGTGAACTTGCAGGTATCAAATTTTGAAGTTAAAAATAGCGCACACGAATATTATGGCACAAAAAATAAGAATCACCAAAGAGTTCCATTTCGAAACGGGTCATGCCTTATATGGTTACGATGGTTTGTGTAAAAATGTCCACGGTCACAGCTACAAACTAGCGGTAACTGTTATGGGCTCGCCAATCGTAGATCCTTCCCAAACCAAAAACGGAATGGTGCTTGATTTTAGTGATTTAAAGAAAATTGTAAAAGAAGAAATCGTTTTTCCTTTTGATCATGCAACGGTCTTAAATGTTAATTCTCCGCACAAAGAACTTGCAGAAGAAATGGAATCTAGAGGGCACAAGGTGCTTAAGGTATCTTATCAACCAACGAGTGAAATGATGGTGTTGGATTTTGCTGACAAAATCAAGATGCGTTTGCCTGAAGGGATTTCCTTATTTGCACTGAAACTTAGAGAAACGGAAACTTCTTTTGCCGAGTGGCATGCTGCGGATAATCTTTAAAATCCAAGACCTTCTAGATCGTCTTTCTTAGCATCCTGATGGAGGTCATCCAATAGGACTTCTTGCTGGCAATCGATTGGAATCGTTAGTATTTCAGGAGCTTCAAAGTCTTCCATTGAAATTCCTAATTCTGGGATCGCATAGGCATCGCGCATATACATCGCCCATATTGGTAATGCCATCGTTGCTCCCTGCCCAAAGGCAATGTCTTTAAAATGTACGGCACGGTCCTCTCCTCCAACCCAAACACCAGTTACTAAATTAGGAACCATGCCCATAAACCAACCGTCACTTTGATTTTGAGTTGTTCCTGTTTTTCCAGCAATTGGGTTTTCGAATTGATATGGATAACCCGTTACAACGTTTTTATAAGCATAATTGTGTTCATCTGCTCCTTGGTGACGCAAACGAATTCCTGATCCAGCTTCGGTAACTCCTTTGAGTAAATCAATGGTAACATAGGCCGATTCTTGACTCAGTACATCTCTTGTTTCTGGAACGACTTCGAAAAGTACGGTGCCGTTTTTATCTTCAATTCGTGAAATCATAATGGGTTTTACATAAATCCCTTTATTGGCAAAAGTGCTATATGCCCCAACCATTTCAAGTAAACTAATATCTGGTGTGCCTAGAGCAATCGAAGGAACTGCCGGCAAATAAGAAGTGATTCCCATTTTTCGAGCCAAATTGATCACCGGTCTTGGACCAACGCGATCCATCAACCGAGCACTAACGGTGTTTACAGAATTAGCCAATGCGTTTTTCAGGGTGCGCATACGTCCATACTTATCCCCAGAATTCTTAGGGCACCAAGCGTCTACATTGCCATGTTTCATTGGCTCGATACAAAACAAAGCATCGGGTAAAATATCACAGGGTGATAAGCGCAACTGATCGATTGCGGTAGCGTATAAAAACGGCTTGAAGGTTGATCCAATTTGACGTCTTCCCTGGTATACCTGATCGTATTGAAAATGCTTATAATTGAAACCCCCCACCCATGCCTTTACATGACCTGTCAATGGATTCATTGACATCATCGAAGCGCGTAAGAAATGTTTGTAGTATCGGATTGAATCCAAAGGACTCATAAGCGTATCGCGATCGCCATTCCAACTAAAAACTTCCATTTCAACTGGTTTTTGAAACGAAGCCCAAATCGCATCTTCGTCTTTTCCAGAAGCGCGCATTTTTCGCCAGCGCTCAGATCGGCGTGCTTTGTTGTGCAAAAGAGTATCGATCTCACCTTCACGGAGATCTAAAAAAGGTGCCGTCGGATTTGCTTTGGGGGTGTTCTGTAGGAAAAATTCTTCTTGCAAATTAGCCATGTGCGCATCAACAGCGGTTTCTCCTATTTGTTGTAAACGAGAATCTATGGTTGTATATATCCGTAAACCATCGCGGAAAATGTCATAGTTTGTTCCGTCTGGTTTGGGGTTGTTCTTGGTCCATTGACGCATAAACTGCTGTAAATATGCTCTAAAATAAGTTGCTAATCCTTCTCGATGAGAGTCGGGTGTATAATCTATTTCTAGGGGGATTTGCTTGAGGGAGTCGAGTTCCACTTCTGAAATAAACCCATTACGCTTCATTTGATTGAGCACTACATTTCTTCTTTTCTCTACACGTTCTGGACGGCGCAATGGATTGAATAAGGAAGAATTTTTGAGCATTCCAACTAAGGTTGCCGACTGTTCAATACTTAAAGCCTTGGGGGTGGTGTTGAAGTAAATTTTTGCAGCAGACTGAACTCCATCCGCGCTGTATCCAAAATCATAGATGTTGAGATACATGGCTATGATTTCTTTCTTGGTGTATCGACGTTCCAATTGCACAGCCAAGACCCATTCTTTAAATTTCTGCAAAACGGCCTCCACTTTATTTCGAGAACGGACTCCAACAAAGAGTTGTCTTGCCAATTGTTGACTAATGGTACTTGCTCCTCCTTTTTTACCCAGATAAGCTAAAGCCCGCAGCGTACCTTTAAGATCAATTCCAGAATGGCTGAAAAAACGCTCATCTTCGGTTGCAATAAGCGCATTTACTAAGTTCTTGGGAAGCGCATCAAAAGCAATTGGTGTTCTGTTATCGTTAAAATAAAATTTCCCTAAAACCACTCCGTCACTAGATAAAATCTGCGTAGCTAAGTTCGTTTTTGGATTTTCAAGTTGCTTAAGTTCTGGCATTTGACCCAAAAGACCTAATGCAGCACTTGAAAACAAAGTAATCACAGATAGTATCCCCAAAGCAAAGACCGCCCAGAAAAAACGCAGCGCAGCTTTAAAAGGATTCCCTCCTTTTTTCTTTTTCGTGGTTGTTTTTTTCTTTTTAGTAGCCATTAGGGTTGAATTTGAGGTTCAATTGAGACGCCAACGTTGATAATACCGTCTAGAAATGAAACGCCTTCTACTGACCCATTATTGCGTACTCGTTGTGAAAATTCAATAAAATAGGGCCCATTGTGAGGCGGATTCCAGTCAGCTTTCCACCACAGTTTACTTTCTTTAACTTCTAAAAAACCTGTGCCTAACCACTTCCCCTGTGGGTCAGCCATTGCATATTCTAGCGTGTCACGAGCGATTACTTGAATGGAATCTCGTAATTCGGCGACTAAGAATAAATTGGCGTAAGGGTAGGTATTCGTATTACGAATATGGATGTATATGTCAGAAGGCGTTTGTACTATTTGATCCGAAGAAAAACTAATATGCTCGCTGGAAGGCCATCCGTCTTGTAGCGCATGATATTCTCTAAAACCCAAACTCGAATCGCAGGAAGCGAAAATAAGAAGAGTCACAAGAAAGGCTACACTACGCATTTTTCTTTGGGTTATTGTTCTTTTTAGAGCGGGATTTGCTTCTTCCTTTCTTCTGCTTTGGGCGATCAAAACGGTTTAAGCTATCTTGACCCACAACATTTTCAAAAACTTTTTCAGGAGCTTCTGCTTTTTCTTCGTGGGCATAATCTTCAAGACTAGAAACTGGTTTTTTAGCCTTATTCAAAGAGATTATTTCGTTGGCTTGTTCGGTGGTCAACAAATGCCAATTCATCCACTCTCCTTTGTACGCATACCATAAATGTCCTTTGAAGATGTCTATTTTTTGGCAAACACCTACTCCCTTTTCAGTTTGCAGCTTGGTTTCCATTTTCGGGAAACTCTTAAGTGCATTGCGATAGGAATCGAGTTCGTAGTTCAAGCAACACTTTAACTTACCGCACTGACCTGCAAGTTTTTGAGGGTTTAACGAGAGTTGTTGATAACGCGCTGCAGAGGTAGAAACTGATCTAAAATCCGTAAGCCAAGTAGAGCAACACAATTCTCTCCCACAAGAACCAATGCCGCCCAAACGAGCAGCTTCTTGACGGAGGCCGATCTGACGCATATCTACACGAATGGTAAATGCCTGTGCCATATCTTTGATCAGTTGACGGAAATCAACTCTTTTCTCTGCTGTATAATAAAAGGTTGCTTTGGATCCATCTCCTTGAAATTCAACATCAGAAATTTTCATTTCTAAATGCAGGTATATGGCCATTTCACGAGCCCGCTTCTGAATAATTTCTTCTCGATCACGAGCAGCTTGCCAAACGTCAATGTCTTTTTGATTTGCTTTTCGGTAGATCTTTAGAACTTCTTCACTCTTTTCAGATATGTTCTTTTTTTTCATTTGAAAACGTACCAACTCCCCCGTTAGGGTTACCTGGCCGATGTCATGTCCACTTTGTGCTTCTGTAGCAACTAAATCTCCAATGCTCAGACTAATATCTTTTCCTTTTCGATAAAAAGCTTTACGGCTGTTTTTAAACCGCACCTCAACAATATTACATGCTTCTTGTCCATTGGGCAATTGCATATTGGATAACCAATCGAAAACCGTGAGTTTATTGCAACTGTCCGTTCCGCAAGTACCATTGCTTTTACAGCCCCTTGGGGAACCGTCAGATGTAGAACATGAAGCGCAACTCATATAAGAATTTTGTTAAAGCGTGAAAGGTAAAGATACGGTTAATTAATAAAAATGAAAGGCTTCCTTTTTAATATTGGTTTTTAAATTTCAAAACACCAGAACGGCAAAGTTTCCTCGTATTTGCTTCTTTGATTCCACATCGTATATATTCCCTTTTAAAGTAGCGGGAGAAACAAAAACCTACTCTTATTGCAATAGCAAACAAGCTTCTGAAACAAGCATTTGCAGTCG
>PXYQ01000090.1 GCA_003023645.1 Candidatus Arcticimaribacter sp.
CAAAACTACCTCAAATATTTTGGAGGTGAATCTGATCAAACAGAATTTATCAAAAAAAGAATGCGAACAATTAAAGAAAACTATTTTTTAAAAGGAATATCCCTTGAATAATATGCATAGGATTTAAAACTTAAAAATCGTAGTTTTAAGAAAACAAAATATTTTTGAATGATTCAATCCTATAAAAAACCACTCCAACTCGAAGAACAGTACGACGCTATAATTATTGGGACTGGAATGGGGAGTTTAACAACCGCAGCTTTTTTGGCGAAAGAAGGCAAGAAAGTGTTGCTATTAGAACGCCATTATACAGCTGGTGGTTTTACTCATGTTTTCAAAAGAAAGGGGTTTGAATGGGATGTAGGAATTCATTATATCGGAGAGGTTCAGAAAGAGAACAGTGCCCTGCGTAAAATGTTCGATTACATCACCGATAAAAACCTGCATTGGGCCGATATGGGTGAAGTATATGATCAAATCATTATTGGAGATAAACACTATGATTTTGTAAAAGGAGTTGAGGCATTTATTGATAAAATGGTTTCTTATTTTCCTGAAGAACGCAAGGCCATTGAAGCCTATGTTGATATCATCTTTAAGGCTAATAAGGCTATGGGGAAATTCTACATCAACAAAGCACTTCCAAAAATAATAGGCAACCTGATCGGTGGTATGCTGCAAAAACCCTACAAAGAGTTCTCTGAAAAAACCACCTATGAAGTGTTGCGTTCACTTACTGACAATGAAGAACTCATTAAAGTACTTTGTGGTCAATATGGCGATTATGGATTACCGCCAAAGCAGAGTAGTTTTGCCATGCATGCGTCGGTTGTAAAACATTATTTTGGGGGAGGGAGTTTTCCCATTGGTGGATCATCACAAATTATAAATACCATAGACCCGGTTATTGAGGCCGCAAAAGGAACCATCTTGATCAATGCCGAAGTAGAAGAGATTATACTCGACAAGCAGCGCGCCATTGGAGTGAAAATGAGCGATGGAAAATCATTTTATGCTCCGATAATTATAAGTGGAGCTGGAATTATGAATACCTACAAAAAGATGATTCCCAAGGATCATAAAATCTATAAAGAATTTTCAGAGCAATTGACCAAGGTAAAACCTTCTGTTGCTCATGGATGTTTATATATAGGATTGAATGGAACTCCTGAAGAACTAGGACTTCCTAAGAAAAATTTGTGGATTTATCCAGGAGACTTAGATCACGATGGCTGTGTAGATCGTTTCCTAAAAGATCACGAACAACCCTTTCCAGTGGTCTATGTGTCTTTCCCATCTGCAAAAGATCCTAGTTGGTCTGAACGTTATCCGAACAAAAGCACCATTGACATCATTACCTTATTGCCTTATGAAAGTTTTCATCAATGGGATGCTACACGTTGGATGAAGAGAGGCGAAACCTATGAAGCATATAAAGAGCGTTTCTCGCAGCGTTTACTAAACCATTTATTTGATCATTTTCCACACTTAAAAGGTAAGATCGATTGTTATGAATTATCTACTCCGCTAACAACAAAACACTTTGTCAATTATGAACACGGTGAACTCTATGGATTGGAACATACACCCGATCGGTATAAGCAAAAGTTTCTGAATCCAAGAACACCTATTAAAGGATTGTTTTTAACAGGTCAAGATATTGTAACTGCTGGAGTTGGTGGTGCACTTTTTTCTGGCTTCATAACAACAACTGCTATTACTGGTAAAAATTTATGGAAAAAAATATACGCATAACGCCATAAATCCTTTAGGTAAAACAAGAGGTCTGTTTTTCATTAATTGTTTAATGCAATTAAAATTGTATATTGTAGGTTAACTATTTATACTTATGAAAAACATACTAAAACTACTTGTTGCTTCACTCCTATTGAGTGCATGCACAACACAGAACACAGAAGCTGCAAAAGAACGCATGATCGGGTTTCATCCCAATCCTGACATTTCTGAATTACAATGGCACTTAGGCACACAGAGTGCCATTAATCGTGTAGTTGCTTTAGACAAAGAATGGTTGTCTAGAAATTTTGAAGGAATGAGAGAATATTTTATTGATACGGTAAAAATCACTGATCCTTCAGGAAAAACTACAAATAATTTTGAAGAATTTAAAGCAGGTTTAGAGGCAGACGATCCTTCTGTAAGTTGGGATTTTCAATACGCCTATTCTGTAGATATTGACCCGTCGCAAGGTGGTGAACATGTACAGGCTGGATTTAAAATAACAGTTCCTGGCGAAGAGGATGATGTTACAGAATACTACATCCACGAAAGTTACTTCATAAAGGATGATAAAATCGTAACGCTAAGCCAATACAAACAGGCAATCCAGTAATCTTGACACCTGTCCTAGTATTTTTAGATTAACAGAGAATACTATATAAAAAAAAGGTTCCCTTTAGGAACCTTTTTTTATATAAACTGATTAGTGAAATGCTCACTAAACATATGCATTTTAGTGCTAAAAAACTTAGCCAATAGCTTCTTGAACCTTGTCTGCTGCTTCTTGAAAAGCTGTAGCCGAAAGTACATTCAAACCTGAGCTGTCAATTAATTCTTTTGCAATATCAGCATTTGTTCCTTGTAAGCGAACAATGATAGGAACGTTTATGGCATCTCCTAAGTTAGTGTATGCATCTACAATTCCTTGGGCTACACGATCACAACGTACAATACCACCGAAGATGTTAACTAAAATAGCTTTTACGTTTGGATCTTTCAATATCAAACGAAATGCAGTTTCTACACGAGCAGCATCTGCTGTACCACCAACATCTAAAAAGTTAGCTGGATCTCCTCCCGCTTGCTTAATTAAGTCCATAGTTGCCATTGCCAGACCAGCTCCGTTAACCATACAACCTACATTACCGTCAAGATCAACATAGTTCAATCCAACTTCTCCAGCTTCAACTTCAATAGCGTTTTCTTCACGGATATCGCGAAGCGCTAAATAATCCTTGTGACGGAAAAGAGCGTTATCATCAATTGATACTTTAGCATCTACAGCTAAAATACGATCGTCTGATGTTTTAAGTACAGGGTTAATTTCAAATAGAGAAGAATCTGACTTATCATACGCAGTATACAATGCGGTAATAAACTTAGTCATCTCCTTAAATGCTTGACCGCTCAAACCTAAGTTGAAAGCAACTTTACGAGCTTGAAAAGGTAACATGCCCGTTGCAGGGTCAATTTCTTCAGTAAAAATTAAGTGAGGGGTTTCTTCTGCTACTGTTTCAATATCCATCCCACCTTCAGTAGAATACATGATCATGTTTCTACCTGTAGCACGATTCAATAAAACAGAAACATAAAATTCACTCGTTTCTGAAGCTCCTGGATAATACACATCTTCACAAATCAATACCTGATGAACAGGCTTTCCTTGTGGAGGAGTTTGTGGAGTAATGAGTTGCATGCCAATAATTTGACCTGCTATAGTTGAAACTTCATCAAGGTTTTTTGCAAGTTTTACACCACCACCTTTTCCACGGCCACCAGCGTGAATCTGTGCTTTAATCACATGCCATCCAGTACCAGTTTCTTTGGTTAGTGTTTCTGCTGCGGTTACAGCTTCTTCAGCAGTTTGTGCAACAATACCACGTTGTATTGCTACGCCAAAACTAGCTAAGATCTCTTTCCCTTGATATTCGTGTAAGTTCATTATTCTAAAATTTATTCCAACAAAAATAAAGAAGTTAAATCAATTAAAATCAATCCACAGGAAAAGTATTTTGTTATATTTAAAACATTATTTTATATTTTTAATATATTCTTATAAAGCCCTTTCACAGATGAAAATTGTTTTTACTTTTGTATCAAAGAATACAAAATGAATTACGCAGAATTACGTTCAGTTGCAGAAGAATTTGGAGGCCCTCTTTATGTTTACGATGCTGAAAAAATAAAATTTCAATACGATCGCTTAAGCAATGCCTTTAGTGGAGTAAAGAGCCTGAAATTGAACTATGCCACAAAAGCGCTTTCTAACGTCTCCATTTTAAAATACATCCAAACCCTTGGTGCTGGTCTCGATACCGTTTCTATACAAGAGGTTCGTCTTGGACTTGCAGCAGGATTTGAACCGAGTTCAATCATCTTCACTCCTAATGGTGTTTCGTTATCAGAAATTGAAGAAGTTGCAAAACTCGGAGCACAAATAAATATTGACAACCTTTCTATTTTAGAGCAATTCGGAAGTAAATATCCAACAGTACCGGTTTGTATTCGAATAAACCCACACGTAATGGCTGGAGGAAATTCAAATATTTCAGTAGGTCATATCGATTCTAAATTTGGAATTTCAATTCATCAAATACCGCATTTAATTCGGATTACCGAAAACACCAAAATGAACATCAATGGAATTCACATGCACACTGGAAGTGACATTCTAGACATCGATGTTTTTCTTCATGCGTCTGAGATTTTATTCGAAACTGCAAAAAACTTCAGAGACCTCAGTTTTATTGACTTTGGTTCTGGATTTAAAGTACCTTATAAAATCGGAGATATTGAGACCAATATTGAAGAGTTGGGTGAGCGCTTGACCGAAAAATTCAATGACTTTTGTACAGAATATGGGAGAGAGTTGACACTAGCATTTGAGCCTGGTAAATTTTTAGTCAGTGAAGCTGGTTATTTCATTTCCAAAGTAAATGTTGTTAAACAGACAACCTCTACCGTTTTTGCACAGATCGACAGCGGTTTCAATCACCTCATCCGCCCTATGTTTTATGGTTCACATCATGAAATAGAAAATATTTCGAATACCGAAGGGCGAGAGCGTTTTTATTCTGTAGTAGGATATATCTGCGAAACAGACACATTTGGAAGCAATCGTAAAATAAATGAAATCAATGAAGGTGATTATCTAGTGTTTCGTAATGCAGGTGCATATTGTCAAACCATGGCTAGCAATTATAATTCAAGGTTCCGTCCAGCTGAAGTATTATGGATCAATAAAGAAGCACATCTGATTCGTAAAGAAGAGACTTTCGAAGATATACTGCACAATCAAGTGGTTTTAGATTTTGATACTGTAGCACAAAAAGAAACAGCTAAGGCTTAAGAAATAACACCAGAACCAAGAAGTTCTTCATCTGCGTACCAAGCAACAAATTGTCCTTCACTAATTGCGGTTTGTGGATTATCAAACAACACAAACAAGCCTTCTTTTTCATTGTACAACGTTGCTTTTTCTAACGGTTGACGATACCGAATTCGAGCTTGAACAGCTAAGGTTTCACCAAGAACAATTTTTAGGTCGTCTCGCACCCAATGTACTTCATCTTGTGCAACCAGTAAGCCACGGCGTAATAGGCCCGGATGCTGCTTACCTTGACCTGTATAGACAACGTTTTCTTCCACATCAGTATCTATAATGAACAAGGGCTCTGGAGTACCACCAACACCCAAACCTTTACGTTGCCCCTTTGTAAAAAAATGAGCTCCTTGATGCGCACCAACACGTTTTCCATCAGAAATCTGATACCTTCTTTTGGTGCTGTGATATAGTAAGGAATCTTTTTGAGTTGCAAATGTTTCTTGCGTTTGACTATAGGCTTCGTTAGATTCTGAAATCTCAATGATATCGCCTTGTTTAGCTGAAAGTTTTTGCTGTAAAAAGTCAGGCAAACTTACTTTTCCAATAAAACACAGACCTTGAGAATCTTTTTTGTCGGCAGTAATTAAATCTTGTTCTGCGGCAATTTCTCTAACTTCTGACTTCTGTAATTCACCAATAGGGAATAAAACCTTGGATAATTGTTCTTGGGTCAATTGACACAAAAAATACGATTGGTCTTTGTTCACATCCGAACCACTCAATAAACGGTGAACGGATTTACCGTCAGCATTAACTTGAATATCAGTTCGACAATAATGTCCAGTAGCTACATAGTCAGCACCAAGTGAAAGAGCAATATCCATAAAGACATCGAACTTGATCTCACGGTTGCACAAGACATCAGGATTTGGCGTACGTCCTTTTTGATATTCGGCAAACATATAATCCACAATACGATCCTTGTACTCAACACTCAAGTCTACGGTCTGAAAAGGAATGCCAAGTTTATCGGCAACAATCATGGCGTCGTTACTGTCTTCTAACCAAGGACATTCATTGGAAAGCGTAACGGTTTCATCATGCCAATTTTTCATAAAAAGAGCGATAACTTCATAACCCTGCTCTTGGAGCAAATATGCAGCAACACTAGAATCGACACCTCCAGAGAGGCCAACAACGACTTTCTTTTTCATGATACAAAGATAATAAATAGAACCTTGACAGGAACCCTAGTAAAAAAAGGGAATATGATTACTTCTTTCCTTTCAACTTTTTCTGTTGTTCTGCCTGTTCCATAGCTTGTTGCAAACGAGCTGAGAAACCACCTTTCTTCTTTGGTTTCTTCTTATTTTCTTCAAGCTGAGTCAAAATCTTAGCATCGTCTACAATGAAGTGTTTAATAACGAGCATCAAAACAATAGTAAGTACATTCGAAACGAAGTAATACAAACTCAAACCACTCGCATAATTGTTGAAAAAGAATAACATCATCAAAGGCATGAGGTACATGATCACTTTCATGTTGGGCATACCCGGCTGTTGCGGTGCAGCTTGCTGACCTGCTGTCATCATGGTGTAAAAGAAGATTGCGATAGAAGCCAAAATAGGAAACAAACTAATGTGGTCTCCGTAAAAAGGAATATTGAATCCTAAGTCGTAAACAGAATCATAAGAAGATAAATCATCGGCCCATAAGAAGCTTTTTTGACGTAAAGCAAAAGCTACTGGGAAGAAACTGAAAAGTGCATAAAACACGGGCAATTGTATCAAAGCAGGTAAACATCCCGACATGGGGTTGGCACCAGCTTTGGAATATAAGGCCATGGTTTCTTGCTGACGTTTTACGGAGTCATCTTTGTGCTTAGCCGATATTTCGTCAACCTCAGGCTTCAAAACTTTCATCTTAATTTGTGAAACGTATGACTTATAGGTCACCGGAGACATTACCAAACGTACCAAAACGGTCATTACGATAATTGCAATTCCGTAAGGTAAATAAGAACTTAAGAAATTAAAGGTCGGTGTGAAAATATATTTATTGATCCAACCAAAAATACCCCAACCAAAGTCAATAGAATCCTCTAATCCTAGCTCGTATTGTGCTAAAGTATCGTATTCTGTAGGTCCAAAATACCATTTGAAGTTCTGATTGATTTCTCCATCAGACACAACCGGTATTTTCGTTTGATATACCTTGGTAAACTCTTGATCTACTATATCTGAATCCACTAAACTTTCAGAAGTAAAGTTTACCGTTTCAAATGCTTTTGATGGGATTAAAATTGAGTTGAAAAAATGTTGTTTGTATGAAATCCAGTGTACATCTTTATCTTCTTCTTCGTCGTCCGAAGCTCCAGATAGGTAATCGATCTTATCATCCTCAAAACCGTAAGTCAACAAATGATATCGGTTCTCGTACTCAATACTTCTAGAATTTCTAAAAGCCTTTAAATCCCAAGTAATTTGTTGTTGCTCTTTTGTGTTAATCAATCGACGCATACCTTCAGAACGAATTGAAAAATCAATCATATAATCGTCTGCATTGATTTGATATTCAAAAATAATATACTGAGAAGTACTAACAGCGGCAGTAAGGGTTACAATTTGGTTTCCATTTCGATTGGTTATTTTTGGAGTAAAATAAAAATCCGATGAATTCAACACCCTTCCGTCTGCGGTAGTAAAACTATAATTGAAGCTTTGATTTTCTTTAATAAGATATAAAGGCTCTTCCTTATAATTGCTGAATTCTTTTAATCGTAAGCTCAAAATTTGAGCTCCCTTAGGAGCAAAAACAATGGCTAACTTTTCGTTTTCCAAACGAACTTCTGCACTAGAATTATTTTGAAATAAATTTGCAAAAGAACCAAAAGCAGCTTGTAATTGCTGGCTCTGAAGCGAGTCATTTAAAACTACAGAAACTGGTGTTTCGCTAGTTTCATTTGCCGATGATTCTGTCTGAGTTACAGTTTCATCTGCAGCTTCATCAACCGGGGGTTGGTTATAAAGCATCCAAGTAAGAATCAGTGCAATAAGGAAAAATCCTACAAATTGCCAGGGGTCAAATTTTTTCTGTTCCATAATATTAGGTTCCTAATTAAGTAGGTTATTTTGAGTGATTGTATTGTAAACTTGCTTGTACAAAATCGACAAATAAAGGATGTGGATTGAGTACCGTACTTTTATATTCTGGGTGGTATTGAACTCCCACAAACCAAGGATGGTCCG
>PXYQ01000091.1 GCA_003023645.1 Candidatus Arcticimaribacter sp.
TGCGCATCAAATCGTATTATCAATATACGATCATCTACTTCAATGTCTTTTTGGAAACGGTTAATGTTTTTGTAGTATTCCGTGTTTTTAATTTTCCCTAAAATTGCAATGTGTGGGCGAGAGGTTCTATAGATCATGGTCAAAAGCGATAGAAGAACACCAAATAGAATACCCTGTGGTATTCCGACCGACATGGTTATTATAAAGGTAATTAAGAAAGCGAAAGATTCTTCTCTATTCTTCTTCCATAACTGCCGAGGGTACTTAAAGTCGACAAGCCCAAAAATAGAAACCATGATAATAGCGGCTAAAATAGGGATTGGAAGGTAATAGAATAAGGGTGTCAAGAATAATAAAGTAAGAAGTACAAGTCCAGCACTAAACAAGGAAGCAATTCCCGATTTAGCTCCACCTTGATCCTGAATAGCTGATCTTGAAAAAGAAGCCGTAGATGGGTAGGACTGTGCAAAAGAACCGATGATGTTACCACTCCCAATTGCTATGAGTTCTTGATTAGGATCTACTTCATATTCGGTATGATGCTCCTCAATGGATTTAGCTATCGAAATTGCTTCGGTAAAACCAACTACTGCTAGGGTAATTGCAATGGGAATTAAGTCAACAAACTGATTTTTATCAAAACTTGGAATACTGAGGTTTGGAAGCCCAACCGGAATGGTTCCAACAATTCGAATTCCGTTGAGTTGTCCTTGTGTAAGATAAAGAACCAAGGTTCCTAAACTAACCACAACCAGTATAGCGGGTATTTTTTTATTAATTTTTTGAAAGAGTTTAATCAGAATCATACCCGCAACCCCAAGGCCAAAACTAAGAAAGTGTGTTTCTGAAATATTCGAAACTACTTCTTGTAGCAGGATGTGTATTTTATTGGTTTGTGCCATATCAACCCGAAACAGATGCTTCAATTGACTGAGTCCAATAATTATCGCAGCGGCAGATGTAAATCCACTTAAAACCGGTTTAGATAAAAAATTAACCAAAAAGCCTAGCTTAAGCGTACCTAGCAATACTTGAATTACTCCCACAAAAAGGGCTAAGAAAATCGCAACTGCAATGTACTGTTCAACACCAATGATGTTGAGGGTTCCAATTCCTGCAGCAACAATTAGCGAATCCATAGCAACTGGTCCAATAGAAAGCTGCCTCGAAGTTCCCATGAGAACGTAAATTATTTGAGGCGTTAAAGCAGCATAGAGACCAAATACAGGAGGAAGGCCTGCAATCATAGCATATGCCATTCCTTGAGCAATAGCTAGTATTCCTGCGGTTATACCAGAAACGGCATCACCCCAAAGCATTTCTTTTTTGTAGTTGGGGAGCCATTGCAGGATTGGAAAAAGATGTTTCAAGAATTTATTTTTTACAAAAGTACATTATCTTAACGTATTGACTTTGTAACACAGGTTACCAAGTCTAAAATTCAAGAATTTTCACCCGATTTCGTTCGATTTGAATTTTACCTTTTCGTTCTAAAGTTTTCAAGAGTCTCGAAATGACAACGCGTGAGGTATGAAGTTCATAGGCTATCTCTTGATGGGTCTTATGGATAATGCCGTCTTCTGATATCCTAGATTTTTCTTCTAAATATTTAATAAGTCGTTCGTCCATTTTAAGAAATGCGATACTGTCAACCGTTTCAAGTAAATCTTTTATCCTGTGATTGTAACTGGTGAAAACAAAATTCCTCCAGCTTTTGTATTGCGCCGTCCAAGCTTCCATTTTTTCTATGGGAATCATAATGAGTTCAGCATCTGATTCGGCAATGGCAATAATTTCACTCTTTTGATCACCTAAACAACAACTAAGGGTCATGGCACAGGTTTCTCCTTGTTCAAGATAATAAAGCAATAAGGAGTCTCCTTCTTGGTCTTCTCGCATTATTTTTAGCGTTCCTGAGAGCACCAACGGCATGTTTTTGATGTATTGTCCAATGTGCATTAATTGAGTCCCTGCAACTACATTTTTTAATACCCCAACAGCTTTAATTTCTGATATTAAAGCGGCTTCAAAAAAAGAGCCATACTTGTTATTGAGTTTTTCGATCATGGGTTCAATATACAACGACAGCAGCACATAAAAAACGGAAAACGCTGCTTATTTGGATTAAGATCGATTGGCTTGATTCTTCAATAAAGAAAGGTATCTTTGAGGTGTAAATATTTTATGAAAAACACCAATTTCAAGCAAAGGATTGCCGAACTTCCAAGAGTAGTTAAAGAAACAAACCCAAGGCGTTTTTATCCACTTCTTGTTGGCTTATTCCTATTACCCGGAGGATCGTTTCTTTGCTTGTTTGCACTCTATTTGAGGTTTTTAAAAAAGTAAGCGTATTTACTTCAACAATAGTTCGTGATTCCCAGCAACTTCTATTCCTGCCGATGATCCAATATCTTCTAGGATGATTTTTCCAGTCTTCTTGTCAGTCAGTTGCACTTGAATGTGAGCATTCATACTTTCTTCAATCCGAGCATCCATAAAACCAGAAATTGGTGCAGCGAGCGCAGTAGCTTTTTCTCGTGTTGCATTAATTGATAATGCATAGTGTTTATTTTCCATTTGCAGGCAAACCTGTTTTTCGGATATTGAACAGTGTTTTAATCGAGTTCCGTTGTAGGTTGTAAATTCAATTAATTCTCCATCAATCAAAACTCCAGCAATATGCCCGATGAAAGAAGAACCCAGCCATGGAATTTTTGCAATTGAAGCTTTGACAGAAATTCCAGGTTTACTAAAATGATTGCTTTGCATCCACACATATCCTTCTGGAAAAGAATGTCCCCAATCCTTTTCCATATAGCCTTTACCTTGATCAAAAGAAATGATTTCTCCGTTGTGCTCTAAAGAACCTTCTATGTTGTGATCCATACTCAAAATCCCATGATAACATTCCATAAATGGCACAAAGGAAAAGGGACCCATAATTCCGGGAGAACTCCAGCTGCTTGACCAAGGGTTTAGGTTTTTAAAACGTAAGGAGCCTTTTAAATTGGGCAAGTCGAGTTCAATACTATCAGATGTAAAACGATTACCTAGAATTTCTAGATCATGCTTTTTTGGATTTGGCTTAAAGTCTTGAGCATCGAATTTGTGATATGAAGCTTTCAGGTTTCTGCCATCCAATACCTGAATAAAAGCTTGTTTTGTTCCATCCTCATCCATTGCAATTCCTGGTATAATAGCAAGAGCATGTTTTTGGTCGGCGCTGATTATTTTATAATACCAGCCTTCAAAAAATTTTTTGGACTTATTCCAACCGTGATAGCATTCTGGATTCCAAAGCGCATGGATTCTATCCCGCAGCACCGGGTTACTTGGTTTGGTTTTTATAAAGAAAATCAGTACCCAAATACGCATCATCTTTATTGTAAAACCAAGCTCTGTTTTTGGGCATCTTGATTCCGTTAACTTCATATTCCTCCGTTAGTAGAATGTATTCTCCATCGTTTTTAGATTCATCGTGATAGAATTGATAAACTTCTAATGCAAAAGTTGAAGGATCAAAGTAAAAATACCAAGTATCTTTTCCCACTTCCTTTTCGTATTTTACTTGAGCAACCCAATAGTCTTTTCCTTTAAATGAACGTTTCTCAACCTCGGGGTTGATCAATGTTCCTGGGTCTTTTAACTTCATTGGAAGCCCATAGAGGTAGGTGTAATAATCGCGAGTTCGTTTTGCTTGATCACAACTCAAACGATATGTTTTTTCTTCTTCAACTGTAAATTCTTTCTTTTTATTTAAAAGGACCAAACAGGCTTCTTTGTTTACTTCTTGTGTTATTGTATTGCCATCTTTTCCGTATTCATTTTTGAAATACTGTTTTTGTAGGTTCAAAGAAATTGAGCTTACTCTAGGCGCTCTGCTTGGAGTTTCCATGGTGATATTGAGATCCCCAACAAACCTAGCCCAATTGTTGTTTGGGTCATGATATTCAATACTTTTATTGATTAACTCTTCGCCAGTGAGGTTTTGACTGAAACAAACGATGTGGAAAAAGACGATTGGTGTTAAAAGAATTTTTTTAAACATTGGATAATGGGATTACGGGTGAAAGTTCAAAACACTCCAGGTGAAAATATTGAGTAGAGGCAAGTAAATGATCAAATATGTCAGCGACAATATGCTCATAGTTTTCCCAAGCTTTGTCTTTACTGAAAACATAAACTTCTATGGGAACCCCTTGAGGTGTTGGTGCTAGTTGACGACACATCAGCGTCATTTCTTTATTTATCATTGGATGTTGCTGCAGGTAGGCTTCGGTATAACTTCTAAACAAACCAATGTTGGTGAGGTTTCTGCCATTGATGAGAAGCGATTTGTCGATTTTAGAAGCCGCATTATAGGATTTGATATCCGCATCTTTTTCATGAATAACGCCTTCCATCAAATTGATTTTTTTTAAGGGTTCGATTTCCTCTTCTTTCAGAAAACGAATACTACTTACTTTGATCAACAACGATCGCTTAATTCGCCTACCACTCGATTCACTCATACCGCGCCAATTGATGAAGGAGTCAGAAATTAATTTATAGGTAGGAATAGAAGTAATGGTGTTGTCGAAATTCTGAATTTGAACAGTTGAAAGACTTATTTTCATAACGGTTCCGTCTGCATTATTATCAGGCATGCTGATCCAATCGCCAATCCGTACAGTATCGTTGATGGTTATTTGGACACTGGCAACAAAACCCAATATGGTGTCTTTGAAAACGAAAAGGAGTACGGCTGATAATGCACCAAGAGTCGTTAAGAATGTTCCGACTTCTGTTCCGGTGATTATGGATAAAATGACAATGCCTCCAATGAACCAAAGAACAATCATAATTACCTGAATGTAACTGTCTATGGGCTTATCTTTAAACGACTTTAATGTTTTTAAATAATCACGAAGAGACTTCAATAAGGCACGCACTAGAGCTAAGACAACAATAACAGTTAAGGCTTCAAAAATATTCTCAATCCAATCTTGTTTTTCAAAAAGTGCTGGAATTAGTTTGTGGAGAAGAAAAATAGCAGGGAAATAGGAGAGGAGCTTCGGAATTTTATGTTGAAGTAAAATGTCGTCAAGCGTACTTTTAGTTCTTCTGGAAATCCGAGTAAAAAAACCAATTACAATTTTCCTTGAAACCCAAAAAAGAACTATAGTGATGAGTATATAAGCCAAAATAACAACACCAAGAGTGCTTATTTCTGCAGCGTTAACACTAAAACCATTTTCAATTAGTTTTTCGAAGATGGTTGTTCTTATTTGAGAGCTTTGCATGGTTTAGGATTTTTATGCAAAATACCATTTTTTTTTCAACCTAACTTCTGCTATTTGATCATCTAAAGGTAAAATATGAATTGCTGTTTTTTTAGATTCATTTAACGAGCCGAACGGATTAAAATCCATCGATTACCTTAGATCGCATAGAGGTGCAAAACCCTTGTTTGAAAGAATTTAAAAAGTTTGTTTACCTTAGTCAAAAATCAATTCATTATGCGACTTTCTAACTCAATTGGAATATTTTTCACAGCCCTTATTTTTATTAGCTGTGCTCAAGAAAAAAAGAACAAACCTATGTCTACAGCTGAACAAATCCATCAGTCAGTAATCACAATCGATACCCATGATGATATCAACGTTGGAAACTTCACAGATTCCTTAAACTACAGTACAGAGACTCAGTCACAAGTTCATATACCAGGAATGGAAGCAGGAGGACTAGATGTTGCGTGGTTTATTGTTTATACCGGTCAGGATAGTTTGAATGCAACTGGCTTTGCCAATGCCGCTAAAAATGCAGATGAAAAGTTTAGTGCAATTCACCGTTTGGTTGATACGTATGCATCGGATCGTATCGAATTGGCTTTGACTGCTGCAGATGTTCGACGCATCTGGAAAAGTGGAAAGAAGATTGCCATGATTGGCATCGAAAACGGATATCCACTAGGAGAAGACATCAATAACGTGGAAGTCTTTTATAACCGAGGCGCACGCTATATGTCTTTGGCTCACAATGGACACAGTCAATTATCTGATTCTAATACAGGTGAAAAGGATGGTGTATATCTTCACAATGGACTAAGTGCATTAGGGAAACAGGTTATCGAAAAGATGAATTACTACGGAATTATGGTTGATATATCTCATCCATCAAAAGAAGCGATCCGACAAATGGCAGAACTTTCTAAAACACCAATTATAGCTTCGCATTCTTCAGCGCGCGCTTTGTGTGATCATTCTAGAAATTTAGATGACGAACAATTACAATGGGTTAAAGAAAGTGGTGGTGTTGTTCAAACAGTAGCCTTTAGTTCGTACTTGCATACCGAAAAACACAACAACTACAATAAAGCCAAAGACTCACTTCTAAAAAGTGTTGGTGCGAAACACAACATTGCAGTGCTTGACAAGTATGAAATGAGAGCTTTAGCATTTGATGCCTTACAGTCATATATCAAGGAACGTGAAAAACTTGAAGTACTAGCGGCAGGCGAACTCGAAGCTTTGAAAAAAGAAATTCCACCAGTTTCTGTTAGTGATTTTGTAGACCATATCGACTACATTAAAAACAAAATTGGAATCGACCACGTGGGCATCAGCTCTGATTTTGATGGCGGTGGTGGTATCGAGGGGTGGAGCGATGCATCTGAATCTCTGAATGTAACTAAAGAGCTTGTTAAACGTGGATATTCTCAAGAAGAAATTGAAAAAATATGGGGTGGTAACCTCTTACGTGTCATGGAACGAGTTGAGGCTGTTGCAGCGGAATTGCAGGCCAAATAGTCAAAAAACCCCTTTTTGTATAAAGTAAGGATTTGCTAATTCAAACTCCAACGGAACCCCATAAAAAACCGAATCCCTTGATTTGATGCGTATACATAGGTTGGGTCAAAGGTCAGGGCATAAGGGTTTCCTGCGCTAGGTTGTGCATTTCCTAAGGCATCGAACTGTACTTCGCGGTCAAACGGATCAAAAGCACGTGCAATACTATTTTTAGCCGGAGTAAAGTTCAATAAGTTTTTAACACCTCCATAGAATTCATAACGATTATTCCAGCCCTTGGTGAGTTGGATGTTTATGATGCTGAATGTCGGAGAATAGGGATCTCTAGGGTCTAACGCGCCTAACAGTGGCAGTTTCAAAGGCCCAGTTATGCTTCCTGTCAAATCAAACGTAAGGTTGGACTCCCTGAATTTTTGTTCTATTTTCCAAACCCCTTGAAAGCGTTCGGTCAAATAGGGTCTTGTTTTGCTTCCTGCAGATTTTAGATATGAATCGATATAAGTCGCTCCCAAGTTAATTCTTAAACCACCTCGAAAAAGAGAATTGAAATTCATGGACATTCCTTGAGTTACAGATTTTCCGCTGAGGTTATCATAAATAATGAGGTTAGGGTCTGTATCGTAATTGGGAACTATCTTATTGGAAAAATCGGTTCTAAAAACACTCGCGTCGAAATCCAAAATATGACCTTGCTTAAGATACAGTTGGTACACATAATTGAGGTTGATGTTCCATGACCTTTCTGGTTCTAAGTCGTTTAAGAAAAGAACTTCACGGGCTCCTGTTAATGCGGCATGATCTTCTGTAAAAACCTGTGCAATTCGATATCCCGAACCGATACTCAAACGTAAAGTTGAAGTACTGTCTTCATTACTCAGCTTATAATTTAGTCGTGGTGTAAGGATACTCCCATGAATAGAATTATAGTCATAGCGTAGCCCCAGTAAAAGTGTATTTTGTTCATCAAATTCAATTTCATCTTGAATAAAAACCCCAGGTAAGTGGGTTATTTCTGCTTTATTAATCCCCAGAGTATTATTGAAAGTTGCAGTGGTGTCATCATCATAAAACGTGTAGCGATAGGCTAGTCCAACTAAAAAGTCATTTTTTTTAATGGTCTTATTCCAAATGAACTGACCAAAACCAATCGTTTGATCTGCTTTAAACAGTGTAGTCCCATAAACAGAGTTTTGATTATGATCGTTGAAGCTGAATTGAAAAGAGAATTCTTTGTTGAATTCATAAGTTCCGAAAACTTCTATCCGACTGGTATAAATACTTTCTCCATAAACTTCATCTCCACCTCTAAAACTCCGATTCCAGTTTATAGCTCCCCCCCATCGATCTTCATAAACGTATCGGGTCGCTACAGATAATCGCTTCCCAATATTCAGTTTATTGAAAATAGAAATTCGGTCCTGAAGTGTAAGGT
>PXYQ01000092.1 GCA_003023645.1 Candidatus Arcticimaribacter sp.
AGATACAAATGCCAAATCTTGTTTGAGTAAACCAAGACTAATATATCCCGATGCTTCAGCATACAATAGTGTGCGAGTGGGATTGGTATACAGGATAACCTTCCCAAAACGTAAATCAATTTCTTTAACTTTTATATAAGTTTGAGGGAGTTGCATCGAATAGGTTAAGATATTATTTCCAAAGGAGGGGTTTCTTTCCATCTACCGTCTGTAAAGTCAGGAAATTTTTGTGGTGCACCATCTTGTGCAATAGAGGCTCCACTGAGAGGAGTAACAGCGCTCCAAAAACAACCTTCATATACATTTTGATCAAGTGGCAAACCTTGTTGCAAACATTCTACAATCCGATGCACCATAATTCCGTCCATACCTCCGTGGCCGCTGTTTTGTGTTTTTTGATTCAAGCGTTTGTATAAAGGATGATCGTATTTTTCATAAAGAGCTTCCAGATGTTCGCCTTCTACCCAGGAATGGTGGTTTTTGGTAATTTCTTCAAAACCACCTTCGAGCGCAACACGTGTGGGGAAGCCGGCTAATATTCCTTGTGTTCCTTGAATTAAGTTGTGGCGGGTATAGGGTCGGGGACTGGTTTCGTCCCATTGAACCATAATGGTTCTTCCCAATTGTGTTTTGATGATCGACGTATTTAAATCTCCATTTTGATAATCCAATTGGTTCCACTTATGATCCGGCGCATAGTTCTTTTCGGCATATAATTTTCGTCCCATAGCTGGAGTAGAGTAGGAAACGATGCTTTTAAAAGTATCTTCAGTCCGACCGATATTCATGTATTGTGCTACTGGACCCAATCCGTGTGTGGGGTATAGATTGCCTCTTCCTTTTGCATAATGATGCGTTCTCCAAGACCCGGTCCCGCGTTCTTGCTCTTCCATCTGAAAACGGAGCTCGTGAATATATGCAGCTTCTGCATGCAATAGATCTCCAATAACGCCTTGACGACACATGTTGAGGTACATCAATTCGGTTCTTCCATAATTGACATTTTCCATCATCATGCAGTGCTTTTGGGTTTCTTCTGATGTGCGAACAATTTCCCACATGTCCTCTAAAGTGGTTGCAATGGGGACTTCGACAAAGGCATGAGCGCCACTTTTCATCGCTTGAATAACCATGGGCGCATGGTTTTCCCAATTGGTAGCGATAAAAACCACATCAGGTTTTACATCATCCAGCATTTTTTTCCACAAATTTTCATCTCCAAAATAAGACGCAACGTTTTGATGCCGTTCTCCTTTTCCAATATCAGAAGCAATTTGAGACCAGCGTTCCACATGATCTTCATAGAGGTCACTAACGGCTACAACCTCTGTATTTTCCATCGAAGCCACAACGCGTAAATGATCTCCACCACGAGCACCAACACCGATGAAAGCAGCTCGTAAATTTGAAATTTTAGGAGCAGCAAAGCCACCCATATAAATTCCTTTAGAGGCTGTTTTTGGGGATACACAATTCACCAGTAAAGAAGTTGAAGCAATTGCAGCAGCAGATAAAGAAGTGGTTTTTAGGAACGAGCGGCGGTCAAATTTTTTCATGAGATTTGTTTTACTAAGAGAAAGGTATGTAATTTTTTTATACCAAGAAATAGAAGTCATTCGGGTTTTTATGGTCAGTTTGAAGATTTTATTACCTTGTGCATATAAAATAAATCCCTGTGTCTGAAACTATTCTATCCCAAGCTCCCGGACGTATTTGCCTTTTTGGAGATCATCAAGATTATTTAGAACTCCCAATAATTGCATGTGCCGTAGACCGAAGTCTCCGTATTAAAGCGACTCCTAATGGAACAAATCAGTTGTTGATTCAAATGCTTGATTTGAATAAAAAAGAAAGTATTGCAATTGATTCCAAAAAAACGGTAATTCAAAAAGGAGATTTCCTGCGAACGGCTTTAAAAGTTCTTAAACCCTTCGGATGTATTCCTACGAGGGGTTACGATATCGAAGTTCAAGGCAATATCCCAATTAATGCAGGCTTGTCGAGTTCAACAGCACTGACTATTGCTTGGATTCAATTTTTAATTGAGGCCTTTGGAACTGATACAGAAATAACACCATCGTGGATTGCACAGCGTGCATATGAAACTGAAGTTTTGGAACAGGGAAGCTCGGGAGGCTCAATGGACCAATATGCTATTGCTGTGGGGAAAATGATATATCTTAATACGGTAGACAACTCCTTTGAGCGTATTTCAAAACCCATTGGACAGTTAGTTGTTGGAGTTTCGGGGATAGCAAAGGATACTTTTGGTACGCTTGCTTATTTAAAAGATCATGCGCTGAAAGCAATTTCCCAAGTAAAAAAAGTGTTTCCAGATTTTGAAATCGCAAAGGCAAAAAGTATAGATTTGGATCGTTATTTGAATTGTGTAGACTCCGAATTGAAGGCTGTTTTTACAGCTGCCGTAATCAACCATTCCATAACAAAGGAAGCAAAAATAGAGCTAGATAAATCAAATCCTGACCCTATTGTACTAGGTGATTTGATGAATCAACACCACGAACAATTGCAGATGAATTTAAAAATTTCACCTCCAAAAATTGATGCTATGATTGAAGCTGTTTTAGAAGCAGGGGCATGTGGAGCAAAAATTGTAGGCTCTGGTGGTGGTGGCTGTATCGTGGCAATGACCAATAAAAACAACACAGAAGAACTTATACGCGCATTGAACAAAGCCGGAGCTGTTGATGCTTTTGTGGTTACTCAATCGAATGGAAGTTCAGTAAACACAACTGTTTAATGATCCAATCGCTCCTCATCATGGCTGCGGGCGCTTCTTCTCGTATGAAATCGTCTGTAGCTAAGAACATTGGAACTGTCGCAACTGAACAAGCGAATAACAGGACCAAAGGACTTATTGAAATAGGAGAAGATGGAAAACCTTTGCTGTATTACTTATTGCGCAACGCTCAAGAAGCAGGTTATAAAACCATCTATTTAATCACAGCAGCTGACGTTACTTTCTTCCGTTCAACCATTCGTTCGCTCCCAAATTTAAACCAACTTCATTTAGTTTTTGTAACCCAACACATTCCAAAGCGAAGAACAAAACCCTTGGGTACAGCCGATGCCGTTTTTCAGGCTTTAGAACAATTTCCAGAACTACAAACAAATTGTTTTTCTGTATGTAATAGCGACAACCTCTATACTGTAAGCGCTTTCCGCAAGCTCCGATCAATTAAACAAGGGAGTGGTTTGATTGCATACGATTCTGATTTTTTAAATTTTTCAAAAGAAAAAATTGCTGGCTTTGCACTTCTTGTTTTTAATACGGATTTCTATCTAGAAAATATCATTGAAAAACCTGCCACAACAGACTTTAAAAATGCAGCAGATAACCACGAAAGCCTATACATAAGTATGAACGCATTTACTTTCGACGGCAATGTATTTTTCTCGTTCTTAAGAGATTGTCCAATCAATATCGATCGAGATGAAAAGGAACTCCCAACGGCATTGCTCAACATGATCCAAACACATCCAACTTCTGTAAAAGGCATTCCCATGCAAGAACATGTACCCGATTTAACAACAAAAGACGATCTATTACTTTTGGAAGACTATTTAAATCTACAAAAACGGTAGCGGCTATGTTCTTTTTTTATACATTTAAGACTCAAATTTATTCGCTATGACACTTTCATCTTTAGACTGGGGTATTATTATTTTATTTTTTGCACTAACCCTAATTATTGGAATAGTAGTTTCTAGAAAGGCTGGTACCAGTACAACAGAGTTTTTCTTATCCGGCAGGAATATGCCGTGGTGGTTATTGGGGATATCCATGGTTGCTACCACCTTTTCGGCAGATACACCCAATTTAGTTACTGATATTGTTCGTAAGAACGGTGTGTCTGGAAACTGGGTTTGGTGGGCGTTCCTACTTACTGGAATGTTGACTGTTTTTGTATATGCAAAACTGTGGCGAAAATCAGGAGTAGTAACAGATTTAGAATTCTATGAACTGCGCTATAGCGGAAAAGGAGCTGCATTTTTACGTGGATTTCGAGCCTTGTATTTAGGTGTATTTTTTAATATCATGATCATGGCATCGGTGTGTTTGGCAGCCATCAAAATAGGAAGTGTACTTTTAGGCTTTACTGCAGTTGAAACACTTGTAATAGCTTCAACTATTACCGTTTTATACAGTTCTTTGGGTGGATTAAAAGGAGTCGTTATCACTGATTTTTTCCAATTTATTTTGGCAATGGGGGCAACTTTTTGGGCAACCTACTACATCATTGATTTGCCTCAAATCGGAACTTTAGAAAACTTATTAACGCACCCAAATGTAGTACCTAAGTTAGATTTTATTCCTGATTTTCAACAACGTGAAGTATTCATAACCTTATTTATATTGCCTATTGCCGTTCAATGGTGGAGTGTATGGTATCCTGGTGCTGAGCCAGGAGGTGGAGGTTATATAGCACAACGTATGTTATCTGCAAAGGATGAAAAAAATGCAGTTTGGGCAACCTTATTATTCAATTTTGCACATTATGCTTTACGTCCATGGCCGTGGATTCTTATTGCTTTGGCGAGTCTAATTATATTTCCAGACATAGAATCTATTCAACTTGCATTTCCGAATATTGACCCTAGTATTGTAAAAGATGATTTGGCTTATCCTGCTATGATGACCTTTTTACCCGCTGGACTTATAGGACTTATAGTTGCTTCTCTTATTGCAGCCTTTATGTCTACGATTTCTTCCCATTTGAATTGGGGATCGAGTTATGTGGTTTATGATTTCTATCAACGTTTTGTAAAGCCAGATGCTTCAGAAAAAGAATTGGTTAAAGTGGGACGCTTGAGTACGGTTGTTCTGATGATTGCTTCTGCGCTTTTTGCACTCTTACTAAGTAATGCTTTGGAAGCCTTTCAGATTTTATTGCAAATTGGAGCAGGAACCGGTTTACTTTTCATAATGCGTTGGTTCTGGTATCGAATAAACGCCTACAGTGAAGTAACTGCAATGACGGTTTCTTTTATTCTTGCATTGTACTTTAAACTGATACATGTAAAGCTAGGTTTTGATCCAATTGCCAATGATATTCAGCTTGTTTTGGGAGTAGCCATTACCACTGTTTCATGGGTCGTTGTAACTTTATTGACGTCTCCTTCTGATAAGTCAACGTTAAACGAATTCTATAAAATCACACAACCCGGTGGGCCAGGTTGGAATAAAGTTGTTTCGGACGCTAAAAATGACGGTATAGATTTAGATACCGAAAAAAGAGCTTGGAATGTTCCTACGGGGATTTTGTGTATGCTAGTTGGTTCTGTAGGAATCTATGGCGCTTTGTTCAGCACGGGCTATTTTATATACGGAGAATACCTAGAAGGGTCTATTTTATTTACGGTGACCATTTTAGCGTTTATCATTTTGAGAAAATTAATGAAGAAGTTGATGTTTACAGAATAGTATGTAATTCAAAGTTCTAGTGATATAAAATGAATCTAAACCAAGTAACAGTCCCTTCATTAGATTTAACTAAGGCAGTACCTTTTTATCTAAAACTTGGCCTGAAGTTAATCGTCGAATCATTGCCAGATTATGCTCGATTTGAATGCCCAGACGGTCATTCAACCTTTTCAATACATCGAGTAGATAGCCTTCCTAAAGGAGCGGGGATTTATGTTTATTTTGAATGCATCAACCTTGATGAACACGTGAACGAACTTATCAAAAAAGGAATTGTTTTTGAGCAAACTCCAACAAATCAGAAATGGCTCTGGAGAGAAGCCCGATTAAAAGACCTTGATGGGAATCAGTTAATTTTGTTTTATGGTGGTGAAAACAGATTAAACCCCCCTTGGAAAATATAAAAGCGTTGATTTTAAATGTCTTAAGAAGAATAAATGAAAGTAGCGGGATTCTTTATTATTGATAGATTCGAACATAATCGATAATAAATTCTTGAGGAAAAATAGAATCATCCACTTCTGGACCACCAAAGTTTCCGCCAACTGCTAGGTTCAATAAAAGATAAAAGGGTTGGTCAAAGGGCCATTCCTCTTGAGTCTTATTATTTGGCACAAAGGTGTACACACTTTTGCCGTCTACAAAAAACTCTATTTGATCTTTGCCCCAATCAGCAGCATAGATGTGAAAACCTTTTTCAATTGCAGGGAATTTAGTTTTCCTCGTATTAATGGTTTCTCCATGGCTAGCCTTTGTGTGTAGCGAAGTAAATATTTCTTCCGGTTCTCTACCAACGTATTCTAATACATCAATTTCACCACAAAGTGGCCATTGAACTTCTGAAATGTTGCTACCCAACATCCAAAATGCTGGCCAAATACCTTGACCTATTGGAAGCTTAGCCCGTACCTCAAAATGCCCATAGGTATATTCGACCTTATCTTTAGTTGTTATTCTGGTGGAAGTATATTGACCGTCTTGGAAGCGAGCTTGGATCACTAAGTTTCCATCTCGTATGAGATGGTTTGTATCCGTATATATTTGACGCTCGTTATTACCCCAGCCGCATAAGTTAGGGCAACCGTCACCTAATTCAAAATTCCAATTATCTGAATTTAAAGTAGGTTGATCGAATTCATCAGACCACATCAATTTCCTTTCCCCATTTTGTGCTTGAAGTGAAAAACAACTAAGAATGAGAAGTAGTATTGATGTTTTCATTTTAAAGTAATTTATTGATACACCCGAATATAATCTATATCCATGGAGGATGAAACAAAATCAGGATCAATTATATTCCCTGTAAAATTCCCTCCCATAGCTACGTTTACAAGAATAAAGAAAAATCGTTTAAAGGGCGAATCACCCGATATTAAGACCTCATGATGTTGTTTTCCGTCTACAAAGAACCGTACTACTGTTGAGGTCCATTCCATGGTGTATAGGTGAAATTCAGTTGACACATTTTCAATTATCTGCTCTCCACTGATGTAGTAGGCATCCCCATTTTCGTTTGCTTGGTGAACTGCCGAAGAAACCAAGCCTGGCTCCCCGTTTCCGTGTTCCATTAGATCCATTTCACCACATTGAGGCCAGCTTACAGTGTTAATATTTACACCTAAAAACCATAATGCAGGCCATGTTCCTTGACCTTCTGGTAGTTTCGCTCTTATTTCAACTTTTCCATAACGGAATTCAAAAAGACCTTGAGTAGTCATCCTCGCTGAAGTGTACTCTTTGTTTTGAAATCTTTCTTTTTTAGCTATAATCTTCAAAACACCATCTTCTACTATAGAATTCGATCTACTATCCGTATAGAATTGTTGTTCATTATTATACCAACCTCCGTTACTTGGAGGAATAATTTCATGAAACCAATTGTTGTCACAAGGAGCTCCGTCCTCGTTAAACTCATCAGCCCAAACAAGGGTAGTGAAGTCCCCGGTTGGACTTGCATTTGCCACTCTTCCACTAGGACACCCCTGCGGAACTTGTACAATGGGTTCAGGAGTTATTACAATTTGGGGAGTACCCTCATCAATTTCGTTGGAACCACATCCCACAAAAAATAAAACACAAATTATATAGTAGATCTTTTTCATAAATAAATTAAATCCTGTAGAGCTAATCTTTCAAGATTTTCAATTAATAGTAAACTACAAAAAACACAGAGCGAATTAGCTGTATACCCTTAACCTTTACACTAAGTAAAGACAACTAATTGAGATATGTATTAGCGTTGTTATTTTTATTTTAAAACAAAAGTAACTTTTCTTTTTGTTGTAGAGTCAGTTCCAATATAAATATTAAAGTCACCAGCTTCAGACTCCCAGGTGTTATTTGCGCTATAAAACTGAAGCATCTTTTCGTCAATCGTAAAGCTAACGCGTTTGGATTCTCCAGGCTTAAGTGATACCAATTCAAAACCTTTTAATTCTCGCACCGGACGAACAGCACTTGCGTACGGATCTTGTAAGTAGAGTTGAACAACTTCTTTCCCTTCTACCTTCCCTGTGTTTGTTAAGAGCACAGAAGCGTTAATTGAGCCCTCTGCAATCATTTCTGTATCACTAAGCTCAATCGCTGAGTAGCCGAACTCAGTGTAGCTTAAACCATGTCCAAAAGGATAGAGCGCACTGTTCTTTTCATCGCCATAATGTGACCAAAACACACTGCCTTGATCTTCTCCATCTGCACCAGGGCGACCTGTGCTTTTGTAGTTATA
>PXYQ01000093.1 GCA_003023645.1 Candidatus Arcticimaribacter sp.
CTTATTTAAAAGTTGTTCGATAAACAAATGAAGGTGGTCACTATGACGAAAATCTGCTTCATTGTTTTCTATACAATGCAGCAGATTCCCGTTTTGTGATAATGCTACAGAACAATTTGTTGTAGCGGTTTCTAGATGTAGCAGATAAGACATTCTACAAAATTAAGAAGAACTGGCTTCTAAATTTCAAGTTTTAGTCCAAAATAAAACTCGAGTACTTTAAGTTTAAATACATAATCGTACTTGGCGCGTAATTCATCCGAAACAGAAGCCTCATAACGCTGTTTGATTTGAGTGAATTCGAACGAGTTCATGATACCTGCATCAAAACGTTTGGTTGCATCGTCGTAGGCATCATTACGAGCAATAACAGTTTTTTGAGCAGCCTTATAAAAATTAAAAGCTCCTTTTGCATCATTATAAGCTTGGTTTACGGTACTTTCTAAATTAAGTTTTTGTTGTTCGAATTGATTTTCAGAACGCATCAAGTTTACCTTACTACGCTTTACATTATTCTTCGCAGCGAATCCATTCAAAATTGGAATACTCAATTGGATTCCAAAATTATGACCATCGTTCATTCCAAGTTGAGTCCTTAAAGATTCCGGTCCAATAACTCTGGTTTGTTCAATCGAACGTACAACTTCTTGTCCAGTAGTTGCAACAATTCCGATAGGGAAATCATCAAACACTCCAGTCCCTGTTAATCGATCGCTATAAGACAATCTAGTGCTGTAGCTATAAAACGCAGATAGCGATGGTTGAAGTCCAGTTTTGGCGATTTCAATATCAGCTTTAGATATCTCTAAATTGGTGACCGATAATTTTATATCGTTTCTGTGTGTCAAAGCTTTCTCATAGATGGCTTTAGGTGTTTTCTCTAAAATCTCAGGGAAAGGAACATCAAACGATTCAACGGCAATATCGAAGTTTTCGTAATCGGTAATCAATAACAATTGTGCTAAATTAATTTTAGTTAATCGCAAATTGTTTTCTGCTTGAATTACCGCTTGCTCTTGAGAAGCAATGGTCGCTTCTAATTCAAAAACATCACCAGAAGTCAAAACACCTGCTTCAATCAAGGTTTTGGTTCGTTCCAATTCTTTGATAGAAACCGCAAGTTGACTTTCTTGAACAGTCAGTTGCTCTCTATTGAACATTACTTGCAGGTAAGAATTAGCAACTAAAATCGAAGTGTTTTGCGTAATGTCCTCTAGGTTGTATTGCTGTGCTATAATAGCAAGATTGGCACGATGCAAGCGCTTAACATTCTGTAAACCGTTGTATATGTCAACAC
The DNA here is from genome assembly GCA_003023645.1 of Candidatus Arcticimaribacter sp. Classification (GTDB taxonomy): domain Bacteria; phylum Bacteroidota; class Bacteroidia; order Flavobacteriales; family Flavobacteriaceae; genus Arcticimaribacter. Next base: position 1,298 of record PXYQ01000093.1, read on the forward strand.
CCATATTAACTCCAAAAGAAGAAAATTGAGTCGTTACATCTTCTAAAAGACCTGTAGTAATGTTCTGGTTTAACCCAATGTTCCACGAATGACTTGTTTGGGCATTGATGTTAGGAAGAAAATTACCGAAAGCACTTTTCTTATCAATCTCTGCAATCGCAACATCCAACTCGGATTGTTTAATTGTAATATTTTTTTCGAGGGCTAATTCTACACAATCTAGTAGGGTAAGCGTTTGTCCCTTCACAAAAAGTGAAGAACAAAGAACAGCTACAACTGTTATGTATTTTAATGTCGTATATCTCATAATAAAGTAGGAATTATGCTTAGTTATCTTCAGATGATTCATCTTCATCTTCCTTTTTTTCTTCTTCAGTTTTATTCCAAACCTTGATGTTATCTTCAATGGTTATACCCGAAAGTATTTCTACATTAATTCCATCAGAAATTCCAGTTTTAATGTCTTTTCGCTCAAATTCTTGATCTTTGGTTTGAACTTCAACATAAGGCTCTTCGGTTTTTTTGTCAAACTGTAACAAGGCTTCTGGTATTGCAAGAATACTGTCTTTACGTTCCAAGACCAAAGAAGCATTTGCACTATAACCTGCACGTACAAAGAAGTCATCATCTAAGTAAACATCTCCTTCAATTTTAAACTGAACAGCTCCTTGCTCCTCGTTTCCTTTGGGGGCTATGAACTTCAAACGAGCTTCAAATTCTTTGTCTTGTATAGCACCTAAATTTACTGAGAGGGGCATTCCGATTTTCAGCTTTCCAACTTCCGCTTCATCAACTTTTCCTTCAAAAATCATTTTACTCAAGTCGGCTATAATAGCAATCGTAGTTCCGTTGTTAAACGTATTACTCTCCACAACTTGATCTCCTTCTTTAATGGGCATTTCAAGAACAGTTCCAGAAACAGTAGCACGAATATTGGTGTTTGCTGTAGCTGAGCCTCCTGCGGAACCAAGTTTGATGATTTGTAAATCACTATCTGCGTTTGTTACATCTTGTTTTGCTCTACTGTAGTTCAATTCAGCATTTTGAAAGTCTTGTTGCGAAATGATTTCTTTTTCAAAAAGACCTTTATTTCTATTGAATTCGATCTTAGCATTCTCCATTAGGATTTTGGTGTTTGCCAAACGACCTTTTGCACTATTCAACGATTGTTCATTAGGAACAACCTTAACTTTTGCTAGTAGATCACCAGTTTTCACATTATCACCTTCTTCAACATAAAGTGTTTGGATGATTCCAGAAATTTGAGGCTTAATCTCAACTTCATCTTCAGGGATTACTTTTCCAGTAGCAACTGATTTCATCTCAATAGATGTAATTAGTGCAGTCTGAGTATCGTATTGAACCGAAGGCTTACTGTTCGATTTGATGAAGAAAACAGCCGCATAAAGAACTCCAAATAAAATGGCTGCTATTAATATATATTTAAATACTTTTTTCATGGGAAATGGTTTATTATTTATATCTAGGTGTTATTATTCTTCTCTTAAGGCGTCAATAGGTTTTATACTAACGGCACGCTGTGCTGGGATCAGTCCGATTAAAGTTCCTAAGGTAATCATGATTGCCAAGGCTCCTAGAACAAAAGATATCGGGACTGTGGGGTTGGTATATGGGAAATCGGTCATGTTTGCAGTTGCTGCATCAATTCCAGATAAGACAAAAGCTCCAAGGATAATCCCAAAAACTCCTGCAACAAAGGTTAGGAATACAGATTCTAAAATAATTTGAATGCGAACTTCAGCTGGTGTAGCTCCCAATGCGCGGCGAATACCCAATTCTTTGGTTCGTTCTTTTACGGATATCAATAGGATGTTTCCAATTCCAATGACTCCAGCAATGATGGTAGCAATTCCCACAATCAGTGATAAAAAAGTCATCCCTTGTGAAAAGCCCATAATTCTTCCAAATATCTCACCAAGATTAAACGATCCAAATGCACGCTCATCTTTTGGAGATACACGGTGTATCCGTTTAAGGGTTTGTTTTACCTGTTCTTCCACTGCAATTACATCTGCATCATCAAAGGCTGCAATTGTAAACCAGTCTACATTATCTCCTGTATTGTAGAGTTTTTTGTAGGTTGAAAAAGGGATGAATACATCTCCATCGCTTTCAAAACCACCGCCTTCTATATACTTATGTACACCGATGACTTGAAAATAAATATCATCCACACGAATGTATTGTCCAACAGGTTGTTCGTCTTCGTCAAACAATTCCTTTTGAGTTCGTTCTCCGATTACACATACTTTTCGTTCTTCATCGATATCAGCCTGATTTACAAATCGTCCACCGTCATAAATTTTCTTAGTGGCAATCTTAGTGTATTCTGGGAAATCGCCATAAATACTGTAGGTTCCTGACTTAGATCCCCGAACCATTTGCGAGCCTCCACTACCGTCAAAAACACCTTTTGCATTTCGAGGAGCAATGAATTGAATTGCAGGAATATTATTACGAAGTGCTTGAACATCTTGAATTTTAAGCTGTGGGTTTCTACCCGTCTTAAATCCTTCGTAAGGAATACTCGTTCTCTGAGCCCAAACAAACATGGAGTTCATTGCAACGTTTTCGAATTGACGTTCAAATCCGTTATCTAGACCCTTGGCAGCTCCAGACAAAGCAATGTAAATAAAGATACCCCACAAAACACCAATCACAGTAATGATGGTACGGACTTTGTTTTTCTGGATAGAACCGAAAATTTCTTGCCAGGTATCGCGATCAAATATTATTTTTAAACTATTCATCTCTTAGGGCAACTATGGGTTTAATTCGTGCAGCGCGTTTGGCTGGTATATATCCTGCAATACCGCCAAAAATAATAAGGATTACGGTGGCAAATAGTGCAGTAGCAGTATCTATGTATGGGTTCTTAATGAAATAATCTTTTAGGGTTTCGCCAATAGATTTCAATACAAAGACTCCGATCAGTAAGCCTACAATACCTGAAATTGTAGTAATAAAAATAGACTCTTGAAGAATCATTTGAATTACCGATTTTGGTGTAGCGCCCAATGCCTTTCGGATTCCCAATTCTTTGGTGCGTTCTTTAACAACAAATACCATAATGTTCGAAATTCCAATAATTCCAGCAATCAAAGTACCTAGACCTACAAAGGTCACAATCAGTTGAAGTATGTTTGCAAACTGTTGGTTTTGCTTCAATTGGTCGGCTACATTTCTAATGTAAATACCATTGGGGTCATTTGGTGCAATCGACTTTTTCTTTTTCAAAAACTCTCGTAATTTCCGTTCAAACACAACAGAACCAGAATGTCCTATTTGAGGTTTAAACGCAAGGATAATTTGATCAACCTTATCATTACTTTTTTCGAGTAATTGTCTTGTAGTATAGGGGATGTAGATATAACGCTCTTCTCGGTCACCTCCATCGTCTTGAAAAACACCGATCACTTTAAAAACACTATTACCGATATCAATGAATTTCCCTAAAGGGTTTTCTTGTTTGAATAAATCTCGAGCAACTAAGCGTCCAATAACGGCATATTTTGTTTTGTTTGTTATATCACTTTCGTTGATATAACGTCCCTTCATCAAGATTGTTTTTTCAGCAAATTGATGAGCTGGGCCAACTGCTCGGGTAGAATAGTTGTCAAACTCGTTTTTGTATTTAACAACTGCTGCTCTAGAAATTCTAGGGGTAATGTATTCTAAGAAGAATGGGAATTGCTCTTTGATATCAGCCATATCGTCATTCTTAAACTCAATGTTTCGATTGGATTTAAATCCATTGTATGGCTTGGAAGTTTTCCCGGGGAATAAGAAGATGGTATTGGTTGCATCGTCCAGGAAAAATTCTTGGAATTGATTTTTAAGCCCATTGCCAAAACCAAAGAGGATTATGAAAATAAAAATCCCTAGAGCAACGGTAAAACCCGAAAGAAAGGTTCTCAGTTTGTTTTTTCGAATGGTTTCGAAGATTTCTTGCCAACGATCTCTGTTAAACATAATCAGCTGCTAAAACTTGGTTTACTTTTACATCTTCTACAATAACGCCGTCTTTGAGTTTTACAACACGTTTACACATTTTTGCAATATCCTCTTCGTGGGTAACCACTAAGATGGTGTTTCCTTCTTGGTTTATTTTTTGGATCAAGTCCATTACTTCATAAGAAGTTTTAGTGTCTAAAGCTCCAGTAGGCTCATCTGCCAAGAGTACCTTGGGACGTGACGCCATAGCGCGTGCAATTGCAACCCGTTGTTTTTGACCTCCAGAAAGCTCACTAGGCAGGTGTGTAGACCAATCTGCCAAGCCTACCATGGTAAGGTATTTAATCGCTTGTTCTTGTCGTTCCTTGCGGCCTACTCCTTGGTAGTACAAAGGAAGGGAAACGTTTTCTGCGGCTGTTTTGTAATTAATCAAATTAAACGATTGAAAAACAAACCCTAAGAATTTATTACGGTATTTAGCTGCTTTGGTTTCATCTAAATCTTTAATCAGAACATCGTCGAGGGTATAAGAACCTTCGTCAAGAACATCTAACATACCCAGTATGTTTAGGAGGGTGGATTTTCCAGATCCCGAAGAACCCATTATCGCCACTAATTCGCCTTTTTCAACTGCAAAGTCAATGCCCTTGAGTACGTGAAGCGAAGAGCTTCCCATTTTATAAGACTTATGAAGGTTTTTTATTTGTATCATGAAATTTGGAATAAATGTCTTTTAGAAATGAATCTTGCTTATAAGACGTTTAAAAAAGTAAAATGTTACACTAATGAACACATTATTTTTTAAGCATTCGAAATACAGCGACTCCAACTGCTCCAACCAAGACGTAAGGAATGGCCATTAGGTATACAATCCCGTTGTTTATTCCTTTGGCGGTTTGCTGTCCTTCTTCCGATTCAAGTACTGCTCTACACATTGCACATTGCGCTTCTACATCTACAGAACCTATGAGAAAAAGGGCTAATGTAAGGAGTATTGTTTTTTTCATTTAGAAGCAATTAAACGTAATATGGAGAAATCATATAATAAACAATCACCCCAGTAACGGTTACATATAGCCAAATAGGAAATGTAATTCTAGCGATTTTTCTATGCTGTGTGAATTGTTGGGATATACCTCGAACGAACGAAATCAAAACCAAAGGTATGATGGCTACTGATAGCACAATATGAGAAATTAGAATAATATAATACACTGTTTTAATAGGGCCTTCTCCACCAAAAGGGGTAGGATCGGACGTGAGGTGATAGGCAACATACATGATTAAAAAAGCTAAAGAAAGACCGATAGCCGTTTTCATCATTTGTTCATGCAAATTAATTTTACGGTTTTTTATTGCCCAAAGCGCTACTAATAATATGATAGCCGTATAACCATTTACTGCTGCGTAAATTGGGGGAAGAAAAGATAATGATTGAACATTTTCTAATCGTATTCGAAAAAGAAAAGCAACTACAACGGGAATTGTAATAGACACTAAAATGATCCAATTTTTATACTTCAGGGTTGATTTACTTGCATTCATAATAATTAATATTCGTTAAGTAAAAGATCTATATCCTCAAGAAGCATATCTACTCCTTGTTCTTCTGCATCTTCTTGATCTAATCCAAAATAATAAACAATTGGGTTTCCATAGTCGTCTTGACGAGAACGAATGAAGCCCTTTTTATCGATTAGTGCAAAATATCCTTGATGTTCAAATCCTCCAGCAACCGCTGGGTTTATTTCGGCAAATATATTGAAGCCTTTATTTGCCAATTCGTATACTCTGGATTTCGGTCCTGTTAAGAAATTCCAAGAAACTGCTGAACCGACATAACTTTCAGCATATTTTTTTAAAACAGAGGGGGTGTCGTTGTCCGGATCTATGGTAAACGAAGCAATTCCAAAATTTTCTTGATCTCCGAAAGCATCGTTTAAGATTTTCATGTTTTTATTCATGATCGGGCAAATGGACGGACAGGTTGTAAAAAAGAATTCAGCAACGTAAACCTTTCCTAAATAATCCTCATTGGAGACGTAGATGCTATCTTGATTAAGGAATAAAAACTCAGGCACTTTCTTCGATTCTCCATTGATCTGAATAAAATCTAGAGCTTTGAAGCCTGGCTTTACAGAGCGGCTACTGTCGACTGTAGCATTATTAGTAAGACGATCGAATATCTTGGGAACAACAATTACTGCGAAGATTACTATGATAATTGCAAGACCGATATAAGAAGATTTCTTCATATGTAAATGTAGTTATTATCCACTTAATTAATAACGCACTAGAATAACTCTAGTTTACTTTTGCCTATTGGCATTGTTTTTTTTGAGGGCCAAACGATATTCTGCAAGAATAACTTTCACATCATCTGTCATTTTATTGTTTAAGGAAGCCACAGACGAGGCATCGTATCCAAAAAGAGTACCTACGTCTTCATCATCATCACGTCCACGTAAATTAGCTTCTCTGTCGACAATAAAAACAGTTGATGTGCTTTGTTTAGGAGATAGATTGATATCACTTTCAAGACTCAAAAATAGATTCTGAATTTGTTCAGCAGAACCAAAAATGAAATTCCACTTAATCATGTCCGTTCCAACTCCTTCTTCTAACTCCGAGATAACCTTTGCTATTTCTTCTTGATATCCGTCTTCAACGGCAACAACGAATTGGAAGTCTTTGAATTCGTAAAAACGTTTGTATATCTTCTGATTGAGGTTGAAAGCATCACTCTTTTTACTTTCTAAATCGTTCCCCCAAAATCC
>PXYQ01000094.1 GCA_003023645.1 Candidatus Arcticimaribacter sp.
GAGCCCTCTATTTTCATGAATTAGGATTACAACTGGAGCTTTATCGGCAACTTCGGGGAAAACCAAAAAGGCTTGAAGTTCTTGATCGTCTACAGAGATGGTTATCCATTCGTGATGTCTGGGAGATTCTTCTAATTGCTTTAAGGGGTTTTGTGCAACTAGTGAAAAGGAAGTTAGGAACAGTAGAAACATTGAATAGCGCATAGGAATATTTTTTATTGCTACTAATGTAAACGATAAAGGGTTTGATTGTATGCTACTTAGGGAAATCTTTTTTTACTCGATCCAGATCACGTTTGTTGTCTCGATCTTTCATGGTATCGCGCTTGTCGTGAACTTTTTTTCCACGGGCCAAGGCTATGACCATCTTTGCAATGCCTTTGTCTGTTAGAAATAATCTTAATGGAACGATGGTTAAACCAACATTCTTAATTTCTTTATTGAGTTTTCGCAGCTCTCTTTTATTGAGTAGTAATTTTCTCGTCGAGCGCGGTTTGTGGTTGTAATGGGTTCCGTATAAATATTCTTCGATATACATGTTCACAGCAAACAATTCACCGCGTTCATTGAATTCACAAAAGCTTTCGGTAATGGAGGCTTTACTTTCTCGAATGGATTTGATTTCCGTTCCTGTCAACACCATTCCAGCAGTATATTGATCGATTAGCTCGAACTCAAAGCGTGCTTTTTTGTTTTGTATGTTGATCTTCTTTTGTATCATGGGGTGCAAAGATAAGTTTATTCTTTTAGTTTTTGCTTTGTTGTGTTGCACGATTGTAACCCTCCGACGGAATGGTATGCGCGTGAAGATTATTATTTCAATATGACCCCAGCAAAAGGCCATTGGAATGGAACCACTTGGAAAGCTTTTGTCAAATGGAGATCGAATAGTGAAGTACAATCTTGTTGTGTAGATTCCGATTGGGGTATCGGTATTTTGTCAAAAACAGCAGCAATTGGAGCAAGTATAAAAAGCTCAAATCCGTTTTTTGAATTTGATATATTTGCAAATGATAGAAAAAATTACTTAAATTTAATTGATTTTGATCAACTTAAAGAAAAGTTACTAAACTCATAAGCTGATATTTAGGAGTCTTAGGAAGTACTGTATAACCCAAAAACGTATTTCATGAAATTCAAATTAAAGAACGCTTTTTTTTCTATTTTAGTACTAATCGCCATCCCCTTGGTTATTGCACTATTCATTGATAATGAATATAAAGTTGAAAATGAAATTATAATTCAACAGCCCAAGGCAGTAGTATTTGATTATGTCAAGTCACTTCGAAATCAGAACAAGTTCAGTAAGTGGGCTAATATTGATCCAAACATCAAAAAAACATATTCTGGAACTGACCGAACGGTGGGTTTTGTTTCTGCTTGGGAAAGTGACCACCCCGAAGTAGGGAAGGGGGAACAAGAAATTATAAAAATTATAGAAGGGCAACGAATTGATTTTGAGTTTCGCTTTTTTGAACCCTTTGCAGGAGTGTATACAGGCTATATGATCACAGAAGCTGTTTCTGCTAACGAAACAAAAGTCCGCTGGGGTTTTGATGGGCGTATGGATTATCCATTCAATTTGATGTTGCTAACCTCTAGTTTTCAAAATACCATGAAAAAGGATTTTGGTGTTGGACTTCAAAACCTAAAGGATCAATTGGAACCTACTACAAATTAACACGAACCCTATGGACAAAGCGTTACAAACCATGATAGCTAATATGCCAGAGAAAACTGGGAAATCTTTGGAAGAATGGAAGGAGATTTTAAAAACTGAAGTCTTTGCAAAACACAGTGAAGCTGTCAATTTTTTAAAAAACGATTACCATGTTACCCATGGGTTTGCGAACTCTATCGTTCTTTTGTCAAAAGAAGAAAAACACTCCGATCAAGATTTAATAACCAATCAATACTTAGGTAAAGAGGCTTTGTTTCCGATATACCAAACTCTGGTAGTACGTTTACTTTCTTTCGGGGACGACGTAAAAATTTCACCTAAAAAAGACAGCGTAAGTTTTATTCGGAAAAGACAATTTGCCTTAATTAAACCGGCTACCAAAACGCGAATTGATCTGGGGTTAAAACTCAAAGGAAAGCCCTTGACGGATCGCCTCGAAAATTCAGGCCCCTTCGGTGCTATGTGTACGCATAGAGTTCGTATTTCCTCGATTGAAGATGTTGATGAAGAACTTATGGATTGGATGTTGGAAGCCTATCAGGCTTCGATTTAATTTTCTGTTAAAAACATATACTACAATACATTCATATAGTACTTTTGTATAAAAACACCCCTATGCGTTACTTTTCCTACTTTATTTTTTTATTGTGTGCTTATACCCTTCAAGCACAGTCCAAACAAGTTCAAATAGTAGACTCCTTAAGCCTAGAACCAATTCCTTTTGCTACGGTACATTTTTCAAACAATAAGGGATTAATTACAGATGCAATAGGTTATTTCGAGCTCCTATCAGAACAGGTAGAAGTAAATGATTCTCTTTTTGTTTCTTCATTGGGCTATGATGGACTTGCTGTAGGACTGAAACAATTGCAAGATAGTATCCTTTATGTAATGCCCCAGGCAATTGCACTAGACAATGTGATTTTAACCAATAAAAGCTATACCTCAGAAAAAATTATTGACCTTGTTCAAGAACGATTGGAAAGGAATTATTCAACCGATTATAGTAAAAAGCGCTTGTTTTATAAAGAGTATTATACTCAGAGTATTAAAAAACTAGAGATTAATAAATTTAAATCCTCAATTCAAGAGCTGAATCGCTCGCTATTGGATAGTTTTTTGTTTCAGATGCCTAGAGCCAGGGAATATACGAGCGAAACGCTATGCCATTTCTCAGGTAATTTTGAAGAAGATAACCAAAAAATAAATTTAATTAAGGCTAGGAAGACCTTTGATAAGGGTGATGATCTTTTGAATTCGGTGAGGAATAGGTTGTGGAAAACACTTCACGACAATATAAAACCAGATTCTTATTTTAAAATTCGTTCTGGGATTTTTGGCGGAGGTTTAGATTTGGATATGAGTGAACTTGATAAGGTAGATAGCACAAATTTAAAGGCATTGCAAGAATTCGAAAAGAAAAAAAGTGAGAAAAAACTGAAGCGACAAAAGAATTTTTCTAAATCTCAAAAAAAAGAGATTGCATCGTTGTACTCGGAATTATTTTTCACTAAAAAGGCGGAGTTAAACTGCATTCAAAAACCGAGTCGTTATCTGTTTTCGGAACCCGAGCTAACTTTTGAAGGCAGTAATTTGACCTATGTCATTAACTACAAACCCAAAGGAGGGGCGGATTTTGAAGGGACACTCTATATCAATGCTGAAGATTTTGCAGTTACCCGACTCGATTTTAACAATGTAAAATCCCTTTTTAAGTTGAAGCTTTTAGGCGTTTCATACAATGAAAACCTTAAATCTGGACGGATGATCTTTTCAAAAAACACCAATGGTCAATATGCATTGACTTACCTTCAAATGACGGAGGGAACCCTAATAGGGGTAGACCGCCCACTGAAATTTATTGAAAAAAATAAATTCGTTAAAGGAAGAAGAAAACAAAATGAAATCTCTTTTCGTTTGGACTTGGTCATGCGCTCAATAGATCAATATGAATTGCGTGTTTTCGATCATGAGTCTCTCACGGAAGAAGCTTTCCAAGCTATTGAAGAAACGAACGATGTACTGCCCAAATATCACAAGGAATTCACAACTAATTTTTGGGAGGAATTCTAATACTTTCTACCATTGTTCATTGCATCCTTAATAAGTTTTTTTGAAAAGTGCTTTTTGGGTATATAATAACAAGTCAAATGTGTATTTTTGTGCCTTAATTTTATACTATGCAAAGAGACACTATTATTTTTGATTTGATTAAAGAAGAAGAAGCAAGACAGCTGAATGGAATTGAGCTAATTGCATCAGAAAATTTCACTAGCCCATCTGTTATGGAGGCAACTGGATCAATCTTGACCAACAAATACGCAGAAGGATATCCTGGGAAGCGTTATTACGGTGGCTGTGAAGTAGTAGATAAAATTGAACAACTTGCAATCGATCGTGCTAAAGAACTTTTTGGAGCAGCTTACGCCAACGTACAGCCTCACTCCGGTTCTCAGGCCAATACAGCAGTTTTTCACGCATTTATAAAGCCTGGAGATAAAATTTTAGGTTTTGATCTTTCTCATGGAGGTCACCTTACACACGGATCGCCTGTTAATTTTTCTGGGCGTTTGTATGAAGCTCATTTTTATGGAGTTCAGGAAGAAACAGGTCGTTTAGATTATGACAACATTTTAGCGATCGCTAAAGAAGTACAACCCAAAATGATTATTGCTGGTGCATCGGCTTATTCTCGGGATATTGATTTCGCTAAATTCAGAGCCATTGCCGATGAGGTTGGTGCTTTTCTTTTAGCTGATATATCACACCCTTCAGGAATGATTGCTACTGGTATTTTAAGCAATCCAATGCCACATTGCCATGTAGTTACTACTACAACGCACAAAACCCTTCGTGGGCCTCGTGGAGGACTGATTTTGATGGGTCAAGATTTTGATAACCCATTTGGAATTACCCTCAAAAACGGAACGGTTCGTAAAATGTCGCATCTATTGGACATGGCTGTTTTTCCAGGAAATCAAGGTGGGCCTTTAGAGCATGTTATTGCGGCTAAAGCCATTGCCTTTGGAGAATGTCTACAACCTTCGTTTAAAGACTATATGCACCGTGTGAAGAAGAATGCAGCGGCTATGGCAGCAGCATTTGTTTCTCGGGGTTACAAACTGATTTCTGAAGGTACAGACAATCATATGATGTTGATTGACCTACGAAACAAGAACATTACTGGAAAAGATGCTGAACTAGCACTAGTGAAAGCTGAAATTACAACCAATAAAAACATGGTACCGTTTGACGATAAGTCTCCTTTTGTAACCTCTGGGATTCGTGTGGGTACTGCTGCAATTACAACCCGTGGGTTGGAAGAAACCGATATGGAAACGATTGTTGATCTTATAGACCGTGTACTTCAAGCTCCTGAAGACGAAGCTGGATTGCAAGCGATTGGAAAAGAGGTAAACCAATTGATGGTTGGACATGATTTGTTCAACTATTAGGAATTTAGTTAACCACTAAAAAGCCCTTTATTCTGCTGAATAAAAGGCTTTTGGTTTGTACCGTAAATTGTATGGGTAGTTGCGTGGTTTAACGATTAATTTAACAAGTACACACCAAGTTGGAAACCAGCAAGGATTTTTGAAAGTAGGATAATCTGGCAATAAATTATACATTGCTAGCACAAGTTTTTTATAATAAAAACACTTTTCAATTACCTAAATAATCTTTTACTCTGACGAAATTATCATTTCTTCAAATTTCACAAACTAATTTACAGTAATTCGCAGTATAATTTGAAACAAATTTATATGATGAAATCAGAAAAAAAAATAAGAATTGGAATACTCATTGGATTAGCATTTGGCATTGTAATAGGATTGTCTTTAAATAATTTGCCTCTTTGGATTTGTGTGGGGATAGCTTTAGGAGCAATTGTTGGAGTTACTTTTAAACTTAAAAAATATCCTAAAGTTAAATGGACATTAATTTCGGTTGTAAGTTTATTAGTACTCCTTATTTCTTTTGGAGCCTGGTTTATCAACCTTTTACCATTAGAGGAGATGAAAAAAGATTTAACAACTAGTAAAGTTGAAGACATTTCTTATGTCTCTGAAAACAGAATTCCAAAGCGTGGTAAAATTTTAACTGTTGTTACAAGTAAAGCAACCATGGGGAATAGTGGTAAGAGTACTGGTTATGAATTAACAGAATTATCACGTGCCTATTATGTGTTTGAAACAAATGGTTTTGAAGTAGATGTTGCAAGCCCTTTAGGTGGAAAACCACCGGTAGTTCTTGATGATGACGACATGGGAATTTTTGATTACGCTTTTTTAAACGATTCTATTGCACAAATTAAAACGAGCCATACAATTGCTTTGGATGATGTAAATGCAGAAGAGTATCAAGCTATTTTTTTTGTTGGAGGAAAAGGCGCTATGTTTGATTTCCCTGAAAACAAAGCCATTCAAGAAATCGTAAAAAAATATTATCAATCAGGAAAAGTTGTAGGGGCCGTTTGTCATGGACCTGCTGCTTTGGTAAATGTAACTCTCGACAACGGAATCCATCTATTAAAAAACAAAACTGTAAGTAGTTTTACAAATGAAGAAGAGTTGCTTTTAATTCCTAATGCGAAAACAATTTTTCCTTTTCTTTTGCAGGATAAACTTGTTTCTCAGGGAGCTCAATTTAACAAAGGAGCCATGTATTTAGAAACCATAAGTCACGATAAGAATTTAGTGACTGGACAAAACCCATGGTCCACATGGAAATTAGCTGAAACCATAATACAACAATTAGGGTATACACCTAAATATAGAGAAATAACTGGAGAAGAAAATGCAGGAAAAGTCTTATTAGTTTATGAAAAAGAAGGTTTAACTAAGGCAAAAGAATTAATTGATAAATTATTGGTTCAAGAAAAAAAACCGGTTGATAGATTATTATTAGCTTCACATAGTGTAATTGCAGGTATGCAGGGAAAAATTGGACGCTCTTTTAGCTTGTTAGGTTTAGTGTCTTATGCGAAAAAGAAATCTAAAAACTAAATTAGAGACAATCTATTTAGTTTTTTTGTGAGTATGAACCCTTTGTGATTTGTGCTTTCTTGTATTTTAAAATATTCTTAAATTTGAGAAAAATAATCTATTGAGTTTTTTAGAGATACTTCTTATTATAGTTAGTAGCGCAGGCCTTTTACATGGTGTGTTATTTGCATTCTTTTTATTTTTTTTTAAAAAGAAAAAGACATTAACCAATCTTTTGTTAGGCCTGATTTTAATTTTTATGGCTTTTAGAATAGGGAAATCTGTAATGATGAATTTTGGAGATAATCTAGAACCTACCTTTATTTTTGCAGGGCTAGCACTCTTATTATTAATTGGGCCCTTCCTTAGATGGTATATATTAGGAATGACTCGACCAAATTTTAAATTACCAAAAAATTATCTAGCAGAAATAATTCCTTTTAGTTTAGTGTTTTTAATGAGTTTTTTTATCAATAAAGAATTATTTGAAAATAATAAAGTAGTAATTCTAATATTAGGAAGCGTTCTTCTTTTAATTTATTTTCATTTTGCTTTTTATATTTTTATCTCTTGGAGAACTTTAAAGAATGTAAAGAAAAACTATATAAAGGAAACACAGTCAAAATCACAAAAATCAATATTTGAATGGTTGTATTTTCTTATTATAGGCTTTGTAATTATCTGGTTTTCATATTTTTTAAACATTTTAGATGATGAAGTTCCTTATGTTATTGGCCCAATTGTATATTCATTAGCAGTATATTTTTTAAGTTACAAGGCATTTCAACTAAAAGCTACAGAAATTGATGGAGAAGTTTTTAAGGAAAATGACAATACTGTTTTATTTGATAAAATCTCTAAATTAATTGTTGACAAAAAATTATATCTAGAATCTGATTTTTCACTTTCAAAACTGAGTAAATTAATTGGACAAAGTACCCAAAAAACATCTTCGGTTATTAATCAATATGCTAAACAAAACTTTAATGATTTTATCAATTATTATCGAATTCAAGATGCAAAAATACTACTTGTTAATACCGAGAGTGAGAAATTCACAATTTCTTCAATAGCGTTTGATTCTGGTTTTAATAGTCTGTCTTCTTTTAATAGTGCTTTCAAAAAGTTTGAAGGTAAAACACCTTCTATGTATAGAAAATCAACCTAATAGTTGAATGGCAAGAGGAAAACATTTCAAAAAGATTGAGTAG
>PXYQ01000008.1 GCA_003023645.1 Candidatus Arcticimaribacter sp.
ATATCGTATACCACCATCGGCGATAATAGGTACTCCACTACCCTTGATCGCTTCTGCCACTTGAAGAACAGCTGACAGTTGCGGGTATCCAACGCCAGCTATGATACGCGTAGTACAAATAGATCCCGGACCAATACCAACTTTAACAGCGTCAGCACCTAGGTCTACTAAATATTTTGCTGCTGCTCCTGTAGCTATATTACCAACTACTACGTCTAGATCAGGGAATGAAGCTTTAACTTCTTTCAAAACGGAAGCAACACCTTTGGTATGACCGTGAGCCGTATCAATTACAATTGCATCAACTCCTGCGTTCACAAGGGCTTGTGTTCGTTCGACAGCGTCAGCAGTTACACCAACAGCAGCAGCAACACGAAGTCTTCCAAAAGCATCTTTATTCGCTATTGGTTTAGTGGTATGTTTTGTTATATCTCTGAATGTAATCAAACCAACTAAGTTTTGATTGTCATCGATTACAGGTAATTTTTCTATTTTGTGTTTTTGTAGAATCTCTTCAGCATCGGACAACGAAGTTCCTTCCTTAACCGTAATCAGGTTTTTAGAAGTCATAACCTCCGTTATTGGGCGTTGATCATTTTTCTCGAAACGCAAATCTCGATTCGTAACAATCCCACTCAATTTACCATGCTCATCAACAATTGGAATTCCGCCAATCTTGTACTTTGTCATGTTTTCATTTGCATCTGCAACTATTGCAGTCAATGGAAGAACAACAGGGTCTAAAATCATTCCAGACTCTGAACGTTTCACCATCCGCACTTTGGCAGCCTGTTCTGCAATTGTCATGTTCTTATGAAGGACACCAATACCACCTTCTCGTGCCATAGCAATCGCCATTTGGCTTTCTGTTACAGTATCCATGGCTGCAGAAACTATAGGGATATTTAGAGGGATGTTTCTAGAAAACTTAGAATTGATTTTTACATCACGTGGTAAAACATCTGAATATGCTGGTACGAGTAGCACATCATCGTATGTTAGACCTTGTTCGACAAATTTTGGATTGTTTGAAATCATAGCAACTGCTTAGAAATTAGTTGCGAGCAAAATTATGAAATAATACGCGTTAAACAGTACTATTATGAGGTTTTTATTTAAAAATATCCTTCAAAATAACCAAAACGCCTAAGACATAACTTAGTGTCATTAAAATTCCAGAAAATATGACAACATAAGAAAAGAATGAATAACCAAGCCACAGCATATAAATTCCACCGAAAGTAAGTAAGACGGAAACAAAAGGCTCAATGGTTAAAAAGGTCTTGAGTTTGATGGATTGATCTGTTCCCCAAACGAGAATTCCTAACATGAAAAAAATAAATGAAATGGAAAGGATGTGGGTATGAATGATGGTCAACATCTCCCGTTTTCCTTTTTTAAACTTCATGGTTTCAGCTTCGGGTTTATCTTCATTCCCATTGTAATTCTCTATAACTCCCTGAGGAGTTGCGCTATCTGTTTGTCTTACAAAATTAAGGCCTGTGAAATAACCAACTGATAAGGCAACTAAAAACGCAAACAAAAACATTTTGATTGGTTTTGGAAGCGTCGCGATGTAGTTTGGAAACATCATTTAGGAAGGAGTTTTATTATTAAACTCTTTTAAAGAATACAGAAAGTGGTTGATGGATGCAGTCATTGATTTAACAGAAATTGTAGCTCCCGAAATTGCTGTGATCTCTTCTCCATAACCAAGAATTGAATCCCTATTCTTCGATATGAATTGGGAAAGCCAACGCTTACTGCCTATTTCTCCGCCATAATCTTCACGATAAACCAATACTTTCGCTTTTACAATTACAAGGTCTTTATCAAGTAAAACGAGGTACTCAAAACTATCTGTTTTACTAGGAGCTGTTCCAATAAAGGCATAACCTTGAAGTACATTTTGTGCATGTATTTCTTGAAAAGTACTGGCTTGTAGGAAATTATTAGCTGGGATTTTAAAAGAGTTTTCTTCCAAATTAAAAGTTTCAACTTTAAAAACACTCTTGATTTCTTTCTGCACTTTCTTCTGAATCCTTTTAGATACAGCGTCGCTATGAGACACATGCGAAGCACTCATTAAAAAAGTAATAGAAAGACTCAAAAATGAAAGAAAACGGATCATGACTGCAAATATATTTCAGTTCTTACGAAGGAACAATTTTATTTAGATTAATTTTAAATAAACTTTAAAACCAAACTCCTACTCCCATATTAAATTGGCCGTATGTGGAACCTGATACAGCTGTTGATTTTGATTGATAATCTACTTTGAAAACTGATCCAGGTGATAAATGGTAAGACAAACCAGTAGTCCATTCTTTTCTATGAAAGGCTGGGTTTTGAACTAAAGCGCCTGCAGTTGCTGCATGTGTATTGTAGTCTTCGTAACGAACGAAGCCTTCTAATCGCTGAATATTTGAAGAAGGAAGTAAATTATACGCAGCTTCAAGATAATATCCTGAAATTTCTTTTCCAAGATCCCTGCCTGTTAGTGTGTTGTATTGATCCGAATCCGAAAGATTTGCTTGAATGAATTGACCTCGTGCAGAAAATTTTCTTAATCTGTATCGAGCATCCAATCCAACCATTGAAACCCCTACCGTACTTCCAAGTATACCAGACTGGTCATCTACAGCTTGTGTTCTTCCGAAGTATCCAGAAAGCCCTAATCGAAGTCCAGGAATTCCATAATAATCAACCTTTGAAGAAAAGTTAAATTGATCTACAGTAGACTTTGCTCCTTTTTGACGGCCACTTCTTAGTCCATTACTTCCTTTGAGTTTACCGTCTGTTCCGTCATGAGATAAAAACCCATTAAAAATATAAGCTTGATATCGCAAGGCTAATGCATCCCATCGTCCCGAAGCTCCAATTCCTATTTCTCTCCAAGTCGTTGGGACAATTGCATTGTCAAGACTTGGACGCTCAACACCATTAAAGGTTGTAGGTTCGTGAAATTCGTTTATAATCCCCATTGGAACTAGCATTAATCCAGCTCTAAGATTGAGCCCGTCTGTAAGGTTATAATTAATAAAGGCTTGCTCTACGTACACTTCTTTCACATGTTCAAATTCAATTTCTGTGATGAACTGTACGCGTTCATTAAACTTATAACCGAATAAAAGAACCAAACGTTGTACATCTAATTCTCCATTAGCATTATCGGGTTGATTGTATAAAATTTCACCGTAACCTCCGAGTGTAACTCCCTGAGGAATTGCTTCAAGATTAGACATGATTCGTTGGTATCCGTTGATCTGAATTGGAGTCTTCGAAATACTATCTTGTTGTGTATTTAATGCTTGTGGTTGCTGTGCAAAACCAACTGTAGTAATTAAAGTTATTACTGTTAAAAAAAATGTTCTCATTGCCTTTATTTAGATTCATTAAGAATAATAATGCAAATATATAATGCAGAAAACAATCTACAAAGCTTATTTAGATTAAATTTAAATAAAGATAATGAGTGACTGATTATAGGCGTATTCAAACTTAATTGGGTTGATGTTCAATGAAATTTTTTGTTGATTGAAGAAAGAAAGCAACTTCTCTGTCGGTAAATTTCCGGTCAAATCATCGGCCGCCATAGGACAACCGCCAAATCCTTTTATTGCACCATCAAATCGAATGCAGCCTGCGTCATAAGCTGCCTTAATTTTATTAAAAGCATTCTGAGGCTGGGTATGAAAATGAGCACCGATTTCAATTTCTGGATACTGTAAAATCGACGCTTTAAAGATGTGGCTTATGTCGTCAGTTTTTGCTGTTCCTACAGTATCGGAAAGCGAAATGATTTGCACTCCTTTCTCAACCAAAAGATCAACCCAATTCATTAGAATGGAAACTGACCAGGGATCTCCGTAAGGATTCCCAAAACCCATAGATAAATAAACAACAAGTTTTTTGCCAGAACTTGCGCAAACCTTTAGTAATTCATCCAACAACACAAGTGCTTCTTGTTGGGTTTTATGGGTATTTCGCATTTGAAAATTCTCTGAAACTGAAAGCGGAAAACCTATATATGAAATTGAATCGAATTGTGTCGCTTCTAGCGCACCTCGAAGGTTCGCTACAATAACCAACAATTCCGACTTAGTCTCTGTGGTATCAATATTACGAAGAACCTCAGCAGTATCTCGCATTTGAGGAATTGCTTTGGGGGACACAAAACTACCAACGTCTATGACATCAAAACCAACTGTCAATAACGATTGTACATACTTGATTTTTGCCTCAGTAGGTATCCACTTCTTAATGCCTTGCATGGCATCGCGTGGACATTCAATAAGAATAGGCCTTTTCATTGGCTAAAGATACGTTTTTGTCTAGAATAGAAGGTAGATGGCGATGCCTATCAAAAGAATTCCTTGTCCAAAATTAATCCAATAAAGGCTTTTAGGGTTATTTAGTATTGGAGCAATAAGGGTAGCGGCTGCAATTGAAACGAATGTAAAAACTACTGCTGCTTGGAGCATAAACAACCCACCTAAAATAGCGTATTGAGTTCCGTGGGGAAGTGAATCATGAAACAAAAAACTAGGAAAGAAAAGCCAGAAAAACAAACTGACTTTAGGGTTTAATAAATTCATTAAAAGCCCTTTTTTAAAAATTGTAAAGGATTCCTTTTCGATTAACTCTGTGTTATGAACTTCTATCTTTAAGCTATTAAAAGTTTGGATCGCGAGATACAAAAAATAGAGTGCTCCGCAAATTTTAATCACTACAATCAAATTGGGATAAAAACCAATGAATTGACCCCATCCCAATACGAGAACTAAAGTGTGAAAAGGTAATCCACAAATCAAACCAGCGGCTAACATTAATGCAGATTTTGATCCTTTAGTCAAACTTTCGCTAAGCACCAAAAGAATGTCAGGTCCGGGTGCTAGGGTCAGCAATATAGATGCCAATAAAAAAGAAAAAAGTTCTTCCATAATAATTCAATACAAAGTTCGATATTATTTTCAAATAAAAGGATTACAACTATCTTTACTCAAAATTATAAAAGAGCAAAATGATCGACCGAATTGAAAATGAAATTGAGACTCTAAAAGTACAGTTAATCAACCATTCTTTGTACAAAATGATGAAAAGCCAAGAAGACCTTCAAGTCTTTATGGAACATCATGTATACGCCGTTTGGGATTTTATGTCTTTAGTCAAAAAGTTACAAGTAGATCTTACAACAACTACCCTACCCTGGGTACCGAGTACCATGCCTTCCGCAGGAAGGTTAATTAATGAAATTGTTTGGGGAGAGGAAACGGACATCAACAAAGATGGTGTACCAATGAGTCATTTTGAAATGTATCTGGAATCCATGGATCAAGTTGGTGCATCTACTTCGGCAATGAAACACTTCTTAAGCACGCTTCATGCATCGCCTACCATTCAACACCACATCGACTCAGCTGAACTTCCAAGCTATATAAAAGAGTTTTTGAAATTCACTTTTGAAGTTATAGAATCGAATAAAACGCATGTGGTAGCTGCAGTTTTCACTTTTGGAAGAGAGGATTTGATTCCTGACATGTTTATTGAGATGATCAAAAACATTAATAATGATTCGGACCTTGATTTAAGTCATTTGATTTATTACCTTGAACGACATATTGAAGTTGATGCTGGAGAACATGGCCCTATGGCTTTGAAGATGATTCAAGAATTGTGTGGAGATGACCAAGTGAAATGGGAGGAAGCTCTTGTAGCTTCTAAAACTGCACTCAACCATAGAATTGCTCTGTGGGACGGTATTGCAGACTTAATTTTAAAACCAATAACCAAATGAATACTATGAAGTCAATTTATTTATTTGCATTTCTACTATGCACCAGCCTAGGATTTGCACAAACACCAGCATCGGATGCCTATGCATCGACCATTGAATCGGAAGATTTAAAACAATTATTATACGTTTATGCTTCTGACTTTTTTCAGGGAAGAGAAACTGGAACGCTAGGTCAGAAAAGAGCCGTTACTTTTTTAAAGGAGTTTTATGAATCTCGAGGGATTCAAGCGGGTGCAGGAAGCGAAGATTATTTTCAAAAAATGACCTTGACCATCAAAGGGGAAGAAATTGATACAGAAAATGTTATTGCTATCATTGAAGGTTCTGAAAAACCAGAAGAGTATCTAGTTATTTCTTCTCACCTAGATCATATTGGAACGCACGAAGGAGAGATTAACAACGGTGCTGATGATGATGGCTCTGGAACGGTAACCTTACTTGAAATTGCTGAAGCGTTTCAAAAAGCAGTTGCAGATGGAAAAGGTCCAAAAAGATCCATTATTTTCCTTCACGTTACTGGGGAAGAAAAAGGGCTTTTAGGTTCTGCGTACTATGCAAATAATCCGCTTTATCCTTTAGTTAACACCATTGCGAATTTAAACATCGATATGGTAGGGCGTACAGATCCGAAACGAGTAAACGATAATCCTAATTACATCTACCTAATTGGTTCTGATCGATTGAGTACAGAGTTACACGAAATTTCTGAAGAAGTAAATAAAGCTACAGTAAACATTGACTTAGATTACACGTACAATGCGCACGATGATCCAAATCGTTTCTACTTCAGAAGTGATCACTATAATTTTGCGAAAAATAATATCCCTGTTATCTTTTATTTCAACGGTACACACGATGATTATCACAAGCCAACCGATACCGTTGAAAAGATCGAATTTGATTTGATGGAAACTAGAGCGCGCTTAATTTTTGCTACTGCCTGGGAGCTAGCTAACAGAGAGGAACGCATAAAACTAATTGAGGAATAACATATTCCTACAAAACTTTACTTATGAAATATTTTTTCTTACTGCCTTTATGCTTGATTAGTTTGCTCAGTTTAGGGCAAGAAGTAGACAATTCATCGAATGCTTTTGAAGTTGAAGATTTTCAAGTAACAGACTCTATTGATGTCTATAAAGTAAAAAGGCTATCCGTTGGAATAAAATTAGGAATTCCAAACATTGCCAGCTTATCCTTAGAAGGTGTTACACCTTTTTTCGGAAACCGCATTGCTCCTTTTGTTGATTACAGTTCTTTTCCTGTAAATACGGTTGATACTGACATTGACTTAAAGCATACAGAATTTGGCTCTAATTTTTACTTTGGAAACCAAGGAAAAGGAGTTTATGTTGGCATTGGTTTTGGAACCTTAAAACCGAAGATTACATTCAAAGATCAAGAATTCGAAGAGGATGGGAATCGAGGCACTGGAACTGCAATTGTTTCAACGCAAATAAAAACCACCAACCTAAAACTAGGAATAAAAACTGGAGGACGCGTATACTTCCGACTTGAACTAGGCTATGGGATTGGCACTGTTCCACAAACTGTAGAGGCGACTGGTACGTTTACTTATACTGACAGCGATGGGAACATACAAACTGATACAGGAATTGAAATTGAAGATTTTCCAGCTATCCCTGGGGTAAGTACCAACGGAGTTTTAGTAGGTAATTTTGGCTTTGGTGTTTCCTTTTAATACGTAGCCTATTTAAATTATATCGCATTGAAAGCCCTTTTGAAAAGAAGGGCTTTTTTATTTAAACCAATAATAAGTGCATATCATACAACAAAAAACCCTCTATATAATAGAGGGTTTTTCATGTAATAGTTCTGTATAAGGTGTGAGAAAATCAAAAAAAATACAGATACAGGGAAATCGTATTTATCCTACTATCTTTCTCTACGACTTCATACGAACAGAATAAAGCTTTAAATTTATATTCAAATAGACAGGAATGAAAACGGGAATGCAATTGTATAATGTTAGCGAATGCCAAGTGAAATTAAAAGAACTCCATTTGGATTGGAAATTCGATGATAACGGAATTGAAAAAGAATTTCAGTTTCAAAATTTTGTGAAGGCTTTTGAATTTATGACTAAAGTTGCAGTTGTTGCCGAAGACAAAAAACATCATCCCGAATGGACTAATGTTTATAACAACGTACAGGTGCGATTAACAACACATGATTCTGGCGGAGTAACCGATAAAGATTTTGACCTGGCGCTTGCAATGGAGCAAATTTTGAGGAAATAAAAAACCCTCCATAAAGGAGGGTTTGATAGTGGTCTATTTATTTAAGAAAATGAATTTCTTTAAAACTACTCGATCGGTTAAATCTCGCAGCTTCATCATTTTTTGATAATTTTTATCAGCGTTTGAAGATGGCTGTGCACTTACTTTCAAAAAGTCAGAGTATTTGTCAAACCAATCAACCGTAAAGTGAGACCAAGCAATTTCAGTCCCTACTCTATCGATACGTTTTGATAAACTCCATCCTTTTCTAGGAGATCCTTTGGCTATTGATTTGGTTGTAGCTTTTTCTATATCTTCATAAGCTTTGTATTGGTCATGCTTAACTTTCATTAAGTTCATTACAGCAATATCCGGATAATCCGTTACACCTTCTTGTAGTACTTCGGCGACGTTAACAACTTGAGTTTCGAAAACAATTTTTCTGTTTTCACGATTTTTACTCGCCCAATCCATTAATTCCGATTGTGTCATATCCGTAAACTCTTCGGTCCATTTTTTACCTTCGTAGTCCTCATCCATTTTATCCATATCATATACAGCTACTACTAAGTGCGTAAAAGGACTTTGTGCACCATTAATAACTTTCCATACATGCCAGCCTAAAATTCGGCCATCGTCAATGTAATTCTGATTTAATCTTTGGTATTTCGTTTTTAAGTTTTGATCGTAAGCGTTGATGTTTTCGGCATCTACAAATGCAAAATCAAATGCAATGTTCTGTGAAAACATTTGCGTTGATAAAATCAAGGCAAAAACAAATAATAGTTTTTTCATTTTGAATATAGTTTAGTTAATACATTCAAATATAACATTATTAATTGCAAAATGCAAGTTTATTTTGAACACATAAAAATCAACTAACCAAATTCATAAAACAAAGTGTTAAGAGAATTGGCAGGAATTATTGAGTACAATAAGTAAGAGCAGAAAAACTTAGTGGAAGGTTATGAAATATATTTTGCAAATTAGAAAGCCGATTGCAAATCCAAGTCCAAACATAATAAAAACTTTAGCCTGAAAAACCCATTTAAAGAACCGCTCCCATGAATCAGGAATGAAGTTATTATTTTCATCAGTACTCTTTCCGTTCTTAGTTGCATAAATCGCATACGCGTAAACAATGCCCATAAATAGTGCAAAAACGATTAATAAATATAGTATTTCCTTCATTAGGATATTTTTATATACAATGTACTTATTATATTCCGTAAAACCACTTTAGTAATCCCTAGATTTCATGTCAGCACAATTCAATTGTATATTTTCAAGGCATAACTTATTGGTTGAGAGGTTTCAATCCAAATAGGTCTTACAAAATCAAAAAAAAGTTTATAGGAATATGGTAGAAATCATATCATGGGTTCTAGAAAGCGTTTTTAGTTTTCATAAAAAGTTATTGAAGATTAACTAGTTTTCAGAATGGGTTAATTTTGTGTTTAGAGATAAAAAGTGTCTCTTTGTAAATGATTAAATTAAAATATTTGGGACTATCCATTGGGATTTTTGGGTGCCTTTTTAAGCTAATGTCTTGGGCTGGTGCAAGTATTTTACTAATCATTGGCTTATCATTATTAGGTGTCTATTATCTAATGAAGGTCTTTGAAAAGTGAAGCAATCGTTTTTAAATAGCTTCTGTGATTAAAAAACGACCAAAAATCCGTTTGTATTAATTTTTAAACAGATTACATGTTGTGGAATTAGTAGAATGGTAGTAAAACAGTTTGAATCCCTCTATAATGAAGAAAACAAATCATTAAAAGTCAATTATTTAGATTTATTAAACTTTCGAGAAGTTTCATCTAAACTATTGGAGGTTTTTCAAGTAGTACATCAATCGACTCAATTTTTAGTTATAAAAAACGGGATTTCCGTCTATGATGAACCTCATTATGACGATTAATAAAGTAAACTTATCGAAATACACTTTACCTAAGTTCAAATAAGCTACTAATGAAGTAAGTGAAGACTTACCTTTGTTTATTGATTAAGTTAATTAGCATACTTAAATAAATACTTTAAATGTAACCAAAGCATAAATCACAAAACGAGCATATCGGAAAAGCGACCACATTAAATAATATTTAAAATTGTATTTTATAAAGCCCGAGGCGAGGCTTACTAAAGAGTGCGGTATTGGACTGATTGCGCCTAACAACACGAAAAGACCTCCCCATTTTCTTAAATTCACAATATGTTTTGCAATTTTATTTTCAATATGACTTTTTATGCTAGGAATTAAAAACACTCGCCCCCCAATAAGGTAAGAAATGATTCCTCCAACGTATGAAATAGTAGCTAGTATTAACAAATATAACCAAGGGTTAGTTGATTTTGAAGCCCAAGCAATAAAAACTTCTGGAGGAATTATTCCTAAAATAGTTTCCGAAGTTAAAAAAAATGAAAATATAAATGTAGCCGAATAAGAAGATACCAAGTGATTAAGCAGGGAGTTAAAATCTAAAACGAAAACCTCAAGCCCTACTAGAAATATAATAAAAACAATTATTGCGACACTGCCTTTAAAAGCGGTGTTTTTTAAAAAAGAATAAAATTTTGTTATTTTATAATAGCGATTGAGTAGAACCAATCGTTTATTTAAACTATGAATGGATTTCAAATTATTTTTAAAAATTTTGTACATTATTAAAAAATATAGTTAGGCTGATGTCACTTAACCCAGATATATATTATTTTTGAATTGTTAAAAACCTGTTACTATTAAATGTTTCACCTGCTTTTATAAATTTTAAATTGATGACAAAGGTAATGAACTTTTCATATTACAATTTCTGTAAACTGTAAATTCATAATAGGCTTTTTGCATTAAAAAAACGAAGGTCTTTAACAGGTTTATTTGAAGGAATTAAAAGTTTTAGGGTAAAAGGATGTTATATCAATTTAGTTCTTTTTCATTTAAACCACAAACATATCATCTTCAGTAAGTTCTACAATACACTTTACCTAAGCTGAAACAGGAAGTAGATGAGGTTGATGATTTGCCATTGTTAGTGGGGTAAAAGTAATATTTTACTTGTTAAAAGAAGTGCTTAATTAACAATTCATTCTTTGAAGAATTCTTCTTTGGATATCTCAAATCCAATAATTTTTTTTGCACCTGCGGAATAATAAAACTGTAAAAATTCTTCATTATTTAAATAAATTGGAATCCGTTTTGGA
Organism: Candidatus Arcticimaribacter sp.; assembly: GCA_003023645.1. Lineage (GTDB taxonomy): Bacteria > Bacteroidota > Bacteroidia > Flavobacteriales > Flavobacteriaceae > Arcticimaribacter. The sequence continues at coordinate 11,236 of PXYQ01000008.1, forward strand.
GATTCGGAATACATTTTGAGATTATAATATTGATACACAAAATGTCCTACAGGTAAATTTTTAAATGTGTAGGATTCTTTTGCACGAATATAGACGTGAGATATATAATGCCTTCCGCCATCTCGTAAAGTAACAATTACATCATCAGTTATTGTATTTGATACTGTTAATGAAGAGAAAGAAACTGTATTTATCTGCTCTAATGGGTATTTGTCACTAAATATTTTGTCTCCAGTAGAAGGGCGTTGAGCAAAAACATAATTGCCACAAACTAAAATAAATAGAAAAAAAAATTTTACCATAACACAATTTACAATAAATAAAATTATTCGGTATGTATGGAACAATTACATTTCAATAACAGGCATACCTCTTCAGTAGGTTCAGGTACTTTCTTTGAAATTAATTGATATATTAAAGTAGTAAATGGAAAGATTCAGTACTTCGTTAAAGGGCAGATAGTTACACCAAATGAGTACTATAAGTTCAGAAGTGAAATATCAAATAAATAGAATGATTCGTTACCCCATTTGTTACCCCAAAAAAAAAGAGACAGCGTTAACTGTCTCTTTATAAGGGTGGAAGAGCGGTCTCGAACCGCCGACCTCCTGAACCACAATCAGGCGCTCTAACCAACTGAGCTACAACCACCGTTTATGCGGCAAATTTAATACTTTTTTTGACCTCTCCAAAGCCTAAAAAAAGAATTTAAAATAAATTAGTAAACGACTGAATTACAGGCACTCGTTCGACTGTAAAACCTTCGGCTGCCTCTACTCCACTCAATCTCCCTAAGTTTTGAGCACGATATCGAACACTATCCAAGAAATTCTTACTACTTATAGGAGTTTGAGGAGCTTTACTATTCGAATCAAAAAACTGACTCTTATAAGCCTGAATAGCTTCCATTTTGTGTTCTATAAAAGGCGACACATCGACAACAAAGTCAGGCTCAATGTCCTTCCATTGGATGTAGTGATAAACTTGTTTCGGTCTCCAAGCAGCTTGATTCTTTCCTTCTGCATCCTGTGTCACTATCTTAGACAGCCCAGACAAAAAACAAGCATGACTGACTAAGTCACTCCCTTTTGCATGGTCTATATGCCGATCGTCTATTGCATTACACAAGACAACATCAGGTTGATGTTGCCGAATGAGTCTGATGACTTCCAACTGATGTGCTTCATCATTCACAAAAAAACCATCACGAAAGCCTAAGTTTTTCCGGAAAGAAACCCCTAAAACGGAAGCGGCGTTTGTTGCTTCTTCTTTTCGAATTGCTGCAGAACCTCTTGTGCCTAATTCTCCTTGTGTCAAGTCAACAATTCCAACACTTTTACCGGTTGCAATTGCAGACAGAATACTACCTGCACAACCCAATTCTACATCGTCAGGATGGGCGCCAAAAGCAACTATATCTACTTTCATTTTTTTGATTTTGTTAATGCCTCGTTAATATCGTCTTTCAAATCGTCGATGTGTTCAATTCCAGTAGAAAAACGAATCAAATTATCCTGAATTCCTTGAATAACTCGGTCTTCTTCACTCAACAAGGCATGTGAGGTTTTCGACGGAATGGTGAGGGTACTCTCTATGCCTGCCAAACTCATTGCTGGCACAATTAGTTGAAGTGCTTTCTGAAACAAGTCGAGATCGTGGGAAGTATTCAACTCAAAAGATAACATACCACCAAAACCATGCATTTGCTCTCGTGCAAGTTCATGATCGGGATGACTTTTCAAACCAGGGTAATAAACAGCATCAATGGACGGTTTTTCCAATAGAAATACAGCTAATGCCTTTGCATTCTCGTTTTGTGCTCGAACGCGAAGCGAAAGTGTTTTAATGCTGCGCTCTAAGAGCCAAACGGTATAATCACTTAGATTACCTCCTAAGTTTTTTGCCATTTGAAAAACAACATCCATTTGCTTTTCAGATCCTACAACTGCTCCAGCTGAAATATCACTGTGACCGCCTAAATATTTTGTTGCACTATGAATGACGATGTCGATACCAAAAGCAATTGGATTTTGGTTGATGGGAGATGCAAACGTATTGTCGATCATGCTGATCAATCCTTTCTTCTTAGCGAGTACTCCTATCGCTTTTAAATCAACGATTTTCATCAATGGATTACTCGGACTCTCAACATAGATAACCTTTGTATTTGGTTGTATTTGGGCTTCAAAATCAGAAGCTAATAAACCTGAAGTAAAAGAATATTCTATTCCAAACTTATTGAACTCTTCGACAATTAGATTGGTCGTACCGCCATAAAGATCCAGCTGAAGAACAATATGATCTCCAGACCGTAAGTGAGACAAAAGCGCTGTAGAAACTGCCGCCATGCCAGAACCAAAAATAAGGCCTTGCTCAGCTCCTTCAAGTGCTGCTATTTTTTGTGCTAAACCAACCTGATTAGGCGTGTTGAAATAACGAGGATAGCGTTTCTCATCTACCGCATCAAAGGCATAAGCCGTTGACATATATAGGGGCGAGATAACGCCTTGATGCTGCAAGTCTTTGAGTTGACCCTCGTGTACACACAACGTATCTATTTTGTTTTTTTTCATGCCAAATTTACTTTGTGATCCAGGCGATAACCTCAGGGTCATCTGGAAGTGTTTTAGGATCAATTACTTTTTCTAAAACTCCGTCTTCGTTCAATAAGTACTTCTGAAAATTCCAACTTACTTTGGAGTCCATCACTCCATTTTTATCCTTATCGGTTAAAAAGGCATAGACAGGATGTTTATCTTTCCCTTTGACATCGATCTTAGACATCATCGGAAAAGTTACGCCGTAATTAGCTTCACAAAAAAGAGCTATTTCTTCTTCCGAGCCTGGCTCTTGAAATAAAAAGTTGTTTGCTGGAAAACCTACAATTACAAATTTATCGGACCCGTAAGCCTCATATATTGCTTGCAATTGTTTGTATTGCGGTGTTAATCCACATTTAGATGCCGTATTGACAACCATTACTTTCTTCCCCTTTAGGGAAGAAAGATCGAAAACATTACCTGAAATATCTTCGACTGAAAACTGATGTATACTCTGACTCATGTTTGTTTTGTTTTGTGCCCCTACAAGATACGATAAAAATAAGGCGAATAATAGTACTGTGTTTTTCATTTTTTGGTTTTTGTACAGATGAATTTCTGAGTGAAAGTACATAATTTATTGCAGCTTTAAAACAAGAACAGTTTTGTAACTTTTGTTACTTCTTACCTCCAAATTTCTTGCTAATATTGCTTTTCAATTAATAATATATTTATGGACTACATTTTGAATCCTTGGCCTTGGTTTGTATCAGGACCTTTAATTGCTACGGTGATGTTTCTTTTGGTTTCCTTTGGAAAAACATTTGGCATGTCTTCTAACTTGCGAACGCTCTGCTCCATTGGCGGTGCTGGAAAAATTACTTCTTTTTTTGATTTCGATTGGAAAGAACACCAGTGGAATCTCTGGGTAGTTGCCGGAAGTATTATCGGGGGTTTTATTGCGGTGCAATTTCTAAGCAACACAGCTGCAATCGATATTAATCCAGATACACTTGCTGTGCTTGCTGAATATGGTTTTGCAGCACCTCAAAATAATCTAGTGCCTGCTGAACTGTTCTCTTTAGAAGCACTTCAAAACCCATACAACTTGACTTTACTGATTCTCGCTGGATTCATGATTGGATTTGGAACTCGATATGCAGGAGGCTGTACTTCGGGACACGCAATAACAGGCCTGAGTAACTTACAGCTTCCATCGCTCATAGCGGTTATTGGTTTTTTCATCGGTGGTCTCCTTATGACACATGTATTTTTTCCCTTTATTTTTTAAATTATGAAAGCAATAAAATTTTTATTTACTGGAATTTTCTTTGGTATTGTCCTAACCAAATCTGAGGCAGTCTCTTGGTATCGAATTGTAGAAATGTTTCGATTTGAATCCTTTCATATGTATGGTATTATCGGGAGTGCAGTAATTACAGGAGTTGTTTTACTTCAGTTGAGCAAACGATTTAAAATGAATACGACAGAAGGAAATCCTATAGCTTTACCAGAGAAAGCAAAACTGTACAAAAAAGCTCTTTTTGGAGGTAGTATTTTTGGATTAGGTTGGGCTTTGGCTGGTGCTTGTCCAGGACCCATGTTCATTCTTTTTGGAGCTGGCTACTACAGCATCAGTATTGTAATACTTGCATCCCTCTTAGGAACTTTTGTTTACGGCTTGGTAGCGCACAAACTTCCTTAAACCAATTCTGCTGATAACGCTGCTTTGAGCAAGGAAGAACAACGAGGTTCCAAATCTTTAAAGGAGCCTGTTTTTACGGTACACTTTCCGCTGTAATGAACTATGTAGGCACACTGTTCTGCTTGTTCAAGGGTGTGATCACAATATCGTATTAAACAGTTGATGACATGATCAAAGGTGTTTACATCGTCGTTATGCAAGACGATCTCATGCTCTTTGGATGTAAGAACATCTACTTGCTCTTGCTCTTTATGTTCTGGGTTTGTAGCCATTTTATTGTTTAGTAAATTTAACTGCAACCCAATTTTCTCTTTCTAAATGTGATGTGTATTCTAACTGAACAGAAGCACAAACACGCTTGATGTCTTCGATGTCTGCAGCATAAAAACCACTGAGTAAAAGGATACCTTTTGTATTTAAACAAGAAGCATAGGTTGGAATATCGTGTAACAAAACATTCTTATTGATGTTTGCTATAATCACATCGTACTTTTTTCCGACCAACAAACGCGCATCTCCTTCATAAGCCTGAATGGTTTTGCAAGCATTTAACAAAGCATTCTCCTGAGTGTTTTCAAAACACCAAGGCTCTATATCAATTGCATCGGCAGAACGGGCTCCTTTCTTGACTGCTAAAATTGCCAAAACACCGGTTCCACAACCCATGTCTAAAACAGAGGCTCCTTCCAATTCTAGATCCAAAATATGCTGCAACATCATATAAGTGGTTTGATGATGCCCAGTTCCAAAACTCATTTTTGGTGTAATAATCAGCTCGTAGTCGGCAGCAATTGGCTCGTGAAAATCAGCGCGTACTGCACAGCGATTGTCTACTACAATTGGCTTGAAATCGGATTCCCAAACTTCATTCCAGTTTTTCGGCGCTATGGTATTTGTGGTATATTCAATTGAAAATTCAGGATTCTTAAGAAGAGTAACTTCTTGCAAAGACTCTTCTTTAAAATCTATTTGTGGTATATAGGCTTCTAACCCTTGTTCTAATTCAACAAAACTTTCAAATCCAATTTGAGCTAATTCTGCCATCAAGATTTCACTAGTTGGTTGAACCGGTTCAAGTGTAAAAATAAGTTGAACGTATGTGGTTGACATTAGATTGATTTAATGATTGTTGTGAAATCTGCTGCACTAAGAGCTGCACCGCCAATAAGGCCACCATCTACATCTTGCTTAGAAAAAATCTCTTGTGCATTACCTGGTTTTACACTTCCTCCGTATAGGATAGAAACGTCATCTGCCAAAGCAGCATCATACTGATCTTGTACCAAACCTCTAATAAATGCATGCATTTCTTGCGCCTGTTCTGGAGAAGCCGTTTCGCCTGTCCCAATTGCCCAAACAGGTTCGTATGCTAAAACAATCTTAGACCAAGCCGCAGCTGGTAGTGCAAATAAGGCATTGGCGATTTGAGATTTTACAACATTAAAGTGATTGTCCGATTTGCGATCTTCTAGTTCTTCGCCAAAGCAAAAAACTACATCCATATCATGATCCAATGCGTTGGTAACTTTCTTAGCTAAGGTTGCATCATTTTCACCAAAATAAGCTCTGCGTTCTGAATGACCTAAAATAACCGTTTGAATTCCTACACTAGACAACATAGCAGGAGAAACCTCTCCAGTATAAGCTCCAGAAGTAGCTTCGTGCATATTCTGTGCTGCAACCTCAATTCCTGAATCAGATGTTAAAGCAACCGCTTGAGCTAAATGTACAAATGAGGGCGCAATGATAACTCGGGTAGTCCCAAAGTCACCATGAGCTTTTAAAGCATCAATTAGGGTGCTTGTCTCAGCTTGATCATTATTCATTTTCCAGTTTCCGGCTACAATTTTAGAACGCATAGTGTTTCTTTTTTAAGTTAATTTAAAATGGTTTTGCTTGTGGGTCGATGACCACATAAAGTAAGTCGACAAAGATATTGATTATAATGAATAAAGTGGCTATGATTAGTACAGATCCCATCACAACGGGTATGTCAAGTGTATTCAATGCTGTAACTATTTCTTTTCCAATACCCCGCCATCCAAAAATATATTCCACAAACACAGCTCCGGCAAGCATAGACGCAAACCATCCAGACACTGCAGTGATTACTGGATTCAATGAATTTTTCAAAGCATGCCGGTATATTATCGACAAGGGCGATAAACCTTTGGCTTTGGCCGTACGTATATAATCTTGGGTCATCACTTCAATTAATCCGCTTCGAACCAGCTGAACTATGACAGCCAAAGGGCGAATTCCCAGCACAAAAGCCGGTAGGATTAGATTCTTAAGTTGCAGTTGAGACCCTTCTCCGTAATCGTCTAATTCATACAAACTCCCTGTCATATTCAAATGGGTATACTCACTCAGCAAATAACCAAAAATCCATGAAAAAAGAATTGCACTAAAAAAAGAGGGGACACTCATGCCAACAGTGCTCAATAGCTGAATACTCGTGTCGAGCCAGCTACCTTTAAAAATCCCTGCAATAATTCCAAAAACAAGGCCTAATATAATTGCAATTCCAATAGAAGCTACTGCTAAAATAATGGTGTTAGGCAAAGTTTCGAATATGATGGTTTGTACTTTCTTACCCTGACGTTGATAGGAGGTTCTCAAGTAGGGAGTCTTTAAAATTAAATCAACTCTTGAAAATGATAAAAGTAAAATTCCACCGTATTTCGATTGGGTATAGAACGTAAAGTCGTCTGGATTTTTGGAATGAAAAGAAAGTGGTGCAAGATCATTCAAGTAGATTAAATATTGCTTTCCAATGGGCATATCGAAGCCGTACTTCTTTTTAACCTTCAACAATTGAACCTCTGTTGCATTTTGATCCAATACCATTTGAGCTGGATCGCCTGGCAATACATTGAATAAAAAAAATACTACAGTGGCTACCCCAAAAAGAGTTAGCAATCCGCTGATGATTTTTTCTATAATAAAAGTGAGCATGGTTTATGAATCCAAATGAATCAAAGCAAAAACAGCATAATTAATCATGTCCTGATAATTTGCATCGATGCCTTCGCTTACAAGTGTCTTCCCCTGATTGTCTTCAATCTGTTTTACACGTAATAGTTTTTGAAGAATAAGGTCCGTTAAAGAACTTACGCGCATCTCTCTCCAAGCTTCTCCATAATCATGATTTTTATCCTTCATGAGCTGAAAGGTTTCGGCAAGGTGCTTTTCATACAATTCGGTTGCTTTTTGTGGATTCAAATCGGGCTGTTCGGCAACTCCAAGCTCCAATTGAATCAAGGCCATCAAAGAATAATTGATAATTCCAATAAATTCGCTAACCTGTCCTTCTTCAATTTTTTGCTCCTCAAGATCTTGTATACTCCTGATTCGTTGTGCTTTAATGTAAATTTGATCGGTAAGCGAAGGCAATCTAAGGATTCTCCAAGCCGCACCATAATCCTTCATCTTATTGATAAACAAATCCTTACACGTATTGGTAATCTGTTGATAATGTGCTTGAGTAGATTTCATAGGTATAGCAAATATGTGTAAATTTCGTTTAATTTTTTATCTCTTTCAAATATTCCGAAAAAAGTTATTCATGAATACTAAACACCACATGACCATTAATTGCCGAGGCACTCTAGTAGATTTGTCTAAACCCAAAATAATGGGGATTTTAAATCTTACACCTGACTCTTTTTTTGATGGCGGTAATCACAACAGTATCGATGCGGCCTTAGTTCAATGTGAAAAGATGATTAACGAAGGTGCAGCTTTTTTAGATGTTGGCGCATACAGCTCCAAGCCTGGAACTGAAGAAGTTTCTGAAGAGGAAGAATTGAAACGGCTACTACCGACATTCGAAAAACTAAAGTTTGAATTTCCTCAGGCACTTTTTTCTATTGATACCTTTAGATCAAAAGTTGCAGCCCTAACTATCGATCGTGGTGCTGCGCTAATCAACGATATATCAGCTGGGGCATTTGATACTGAGATGTTAACTACGGTCGGAAAACACCAAGTGCCCTTTGTAGCCATGCACATGCAAGGCAAACCAGCAACCATGCAACAGCAACCCAAGTATACAAATGTAGTCGATGAAGTTGTTTTTTTCTTTTCAAAAAAAATTAAAGAAGCCCAAGCTGCGGGAATCAACGATATAATCCTTGATCCTGGATTTGGATTTGGAAAAACCAAAGAGCATAATTTTGAGTTACTCAAACAACTAGAAACCTTTCAATGTTTTGATGCACCTGTACTTACAGGTGTTTCTAGAAAATCTATGATCTATAAAACATTGAATATAAAAGCAGAAACAGCGCTAAACGGAACTACGGTCTTGCACACCGTTGCTCTTTCCAAAAAAGCGCAAATACTTAGAGTACATGATGTCAAAGAAGCAAAAGAATGTATTGATTTATTAGAAGCGCTTCAATAGTTTTTCTAATTTTACAAAAAACCACTATGCCTTGGATGGCCTAAATTTCTTAGAAATCAGCTTTATTGACGTAACCGATATCATCTTGGTAGCGGTTTTACTTTACTATTTATACAAATTAGTGAAAGGAACTGTAGCGATCAATATCTTCCTTGGAATTGTTATCATATACCTTATCTGGGTATTGACCGATGCGCTAAACATGGATGTTCTAAGTAATATTCTTGGCAAATTCATCAGTGTTGGATTCTTTGCTTTGATTGTTGTTTTCCAACAAGAAATACGGAAATTTCTCCTCCTACTAGGTTCTACAAATTATACGAGCAGAAAAAGTTTGATCCGTTACTTCAATTTCTTAGGACAACAAAATGATGTGGTTAAATTAGATTTATCCCGCCTGACCAGCGCTTGTGAAAAAATGGCAAGCGAAAAAACAGGGGCAATCATTGTACTTGAGCGCTCCAATTCATTAGACTTTCTCAAAAATACAGGTGATAAAACTGAAATAAAACTTTCCTCTCAGATTTTAGAAACCATTTTCTTTAAAAACAGCCCACTTCACGATGGTGCAATCATAATCAAAGACAACATCATAACCGCAACACGGGTCGTTCTTCCGGTATCCGAATCGACTTCAATTCCAAAAAATTATGGGCTACGTCATAAAGCTGGTGCTGGAATTTCTGAAAAGACAGATGCTTTGGTTATTGTTGTTTCGGAACAGCGCGGATTAATTACCTATATTAAAGATGGTGAGTTCATCAACTTTACTTCAATTGATAAGTTGAAGAGGACTCTGAGCGAAGACTTATCGTTCTAAGATTCAACCTCAGAAAACTGAACTTGATGTAGCTTTTGATAGTACCCATTCTTCTTATTCAACAGTTCTTTGTGGGTTCCAATCTCAACAATCAAACCTTGATCCATCACAACAATTCGATCTGCATTCTGAATAGTCGCCAAACGATGCGCAATGATGAGCGATGTTTTTCCTTTGGTGATGGTCTCTGTTGCTGTCTGAATCAATTCTTCTGAATAAGAATCTACGGAAGAAGTTGCTTCGTCCAAAACCAAAATAGTAGGCTTTGAAAGAAAGGCTCGTAAGAAAGCAATCAGTTGTCGCTGACCAGCCGACAACATAACGCCACGTTCCTTTACGTTATATTGATAACCACCGGGCAAAGAGTTGATGAACTCGTGAACACCAATTTCCTTGGCAGCTTTTTGAACCTGTTCTAAACTAATCTTAGGATTGTAGAGCGTAATGTTGTTATAAACGGTATCGGCAAAAAGAAATACATCTTGTAAAACCACAGCCACATGCATTCGTAAATCTGAAAGGGCATAATTACGAATAGACGTTCCATCTATCTTGATATCTCCAGAATCAAATTCATAGAATCGAGAAAGCAGGTTGATTATGGTAGACTTACCTGCTCCGGTTGCTCCTACAATAGCTACGGTTTCGCCGGGAAGAACTTGTAAATCGATTCCTTTCAGCACTTCTTCTCCTTTAATGTATGAAAAATGAAGTTGTTCTAAATCGATTTTTCCAGCCATTGTTTGAGCCGTAAAGGTGCCTTTATCTTCAATTTGACTTTCGGTTTCTAAAATTGCAAAAACACGGTTGGCGGCTACCATTCCCATTTGTAATGTATTAAATTTATCTGCAATCTGACGGAGTGGACGAAAAAGCATTTGTGATAACTGAATGAATAAAAAGATAGTACCCAACGAAATACTCCCGCCGGCAATAACATTCAATCCACCATACCAAACCAATAATCCAATAGTAACGGATGTTGAAATTTCCGCAACAGGGAAAAAGATGGAGTTGAACCAAACCGTTTTCAACCAAGCTTTTTTATGCTTTTCATTGATTCCCATAAAGGTTTTTTGCTCAATAATTTCACGATTAAAAAGCTGAACGATTTTCATTCCACTAATGCGTTCCTGTACAAAGGTGTTTAAATCTGCAACCTGTTTACGAACATCTTCAAAAGCTTTTTTCATGGACTTCTGAAATACGCGTGTTGCATATAAAATAACCGGTAAAACCGAAAAAACAATGAGTGATAGCTTCCAATTCACAAAAAGCATAACGCCAACAACAATCCCCATTTTCAATAAATCGGCGATGATCATAAACAATCCCTGACTAAAAATACTGGCGATGGTTTCTATATCACTAACCGATCGCGTCACTAAACGCCCAACAGCTGAAGTGTCATAATAGGCCATTTTAAAACGGATTAGCTTTTGAAACAATTCAACCCGAAGGTCTTTTACGATCATTTGCCCCAGCCAATTCGCGTAATAAATAAAAATGAACTGAAAAACAACCTCCAAAATCAAACTGAGTAGCATTAGAAGTGAAAAAAACACCAAACCATCGTAATCTTTAGGAGTAATATAATCGTCAATAACGATTTTAAGTAAATATGGACTTAGTGTAGAGAAAACAGAAAGCAAAATCGCAGATAATAGGACGAAATAATACGTTAACCGATAAGGATTAGAATAATCCATCAATTTACTTAATAACTTTATATCAAATACTTTACCGTTAACTTTTGCCATTTATATAGTACGTTTCTTTTGGGTATTGAATGTTTGTAAGATACAACCCTTGTGCTGGTACTGAAAGTCCCGCATTACTTCTTTTTTTACTTTTTATAATTTCTCCAAAAGCAGCTATGGTAATTTTACCCGTCCCAACATCCAATAGAGTTCCTACAATAGCTCGAACCATATTCCGTAAAAAGCGATTTGCCGTGATGGTAAAAACATAGCCACCTTCTTTAGCTACCCATTGTGCATGCTGAATATCACAAAAAAATGTTTTTACTTCGGTATGTATTTTTGAAAATGCTTCAAAATCTTTGAACGTTTGCATCAGCTGGGCTGCTTCATTCATTTTTTCTAGGTCGAGCACATCTCGAACATAATAGGTTAGTCCCTGCGAAAATGGGTTTTTCTTTGCGTCTATATGATATTCATAGGTTCTCCAAGTAGCGTCAAAACGTGCATGAGCATCAGGTTTCACGGCTACAACAGAATGAATTACAATATCAAAATTGAGGTATTGATTGATCAGATAAACTAAGTTGTCTTGTATTTCCTCTGGAACATCTGCGTCAAAATGGGCAACCATCAATCGGGCGTGGACACCAGTGTCAGTTCGTCCGGCTCCCGTTACCTTTATGGGGGTTCGTAGCACCATGCTTAGTGCTTCTTCCAAAACCTCTTGCACACTAATAGCATTCGGTTGGCATTGCCATCCGTGAAACGGGGTTCCTAAATAAGATAGATTGATGAAATAACGCACTTAAATTCTTTGGTGCAAAGATATCAGAATATCATAACAAGCAAAAGAATATCATCAATTGCTGACATTTGGTTTTAACTAGCATTGTTCAAAATCTAAAAAATACTTTCTACAAGTCTTTTGAACAATAAGAATTATTTCACGTGTTTATTTAAAGTAAATTGCAATGAAGTATGATTTAAACCATCATTTGGTAAAATATAGAAACACAACCTAAACACCTTTACTAAGCATTTGAAAAAAATACTCCTCCTCTCTGACACCCACAGTCACATAGACAATCGCATTTTAAGTTATATTGAACAGGCAGACGAAGTTTGGCATGCCGGCGATATTGGGAACCTCAGTGTAACCGATGCTATTGAAAAAATAAAGCCCCTGCGTGCAGTATATGGAAATATCGACGGACAAGAAGCACGTGTACGTTTTCCAGAGTTTCAACAATTTTACTGTGAAAAAGTAGCTGTACTGATGACTCATATTGGAGGAAGCCCTGGGCGTTATAACCCCAAGGTACGAGCTGTATTGAGTAGATCATTTCCAAAACTTTTTATTTGCGGGCATTCCCACATTCTAAAAGTAATGCAAGACAAAAAATACAAGCATCTATACATGAATCCAGGAGCAGCAGGTGTTCAAGGGTTTCATAAGGTACGAACGATGTTGCGCTTTGAAATCGATGGAGATCAAATTCAAAACCTAGAAGCTATAGAGTTGGGAATACGAGGCGTAGTTAAAGATTAACGTAAACGATCTACAGACCGAATCAAAGCCTCATCTTTTTTGATGTATCTATTGGTTAATAGAAGGAATATCCAGCTCAAAAACACAAGAGCACAATGAATGAGCAACGATTCCTTTAAAGTTTCAAATTGCTCAAAGACTTGAGTAATTATAAATGCTTCGTACCCTACAGAACTGAGCAATATAAATGTATTCAATCGAATTTGAACCTTGCGTTTAGAAAACAAAAACAAGCTTACAAAAGCAAGAACTGCGAAGAGATAAGGTGTGTAGCTAAGAATCCATTGAAGGGTATTGGAATTTACTTCAAACGGTATCGAAAAACGCAGGCTATACAGGAGCGTTATGGAGATAAAACCAAGTGTATATAGAGATTGAATTCTTTGCAGCATTATTATTTTTTTTCAAAATTAAAGATTTTTCATTGAGGGTTATATTTTTTTCGTATTATTGTTGAAGCAATCTACAAACTCAAAGATTGTTCTTCAACAAAACTTCACATTTACTGGGATTCTACCAAGTAAATCAATTTCACAAAAAGAATGTACGAAATATCAGAATTAAAGAGTAAAAAACTACCTGATTTACAAATCATAGCCAAGTCAATTGGTGTAAAGCGGATTACAGGTCTCAAAAAGATGGATTTGATTTATCAAATCATTGATTACGTTTCTGCAAATCCCGACGCAATAAAGAGTGCGCCCATTGCACCAGCTGCAGCGTCAGCACCAACTACTCCAAAAGAAGAAGTGGTTAAAGTGAAAAAAGCAAGTGTAAGAAAACCCAAACCGCCTAAAGCGCCGAAGGTTGAAACAAAAGAAGACACTACTGATGCAACAGTAAGTTCAGAGTCTTCATCCAAAGAAAAGAAAGAACCAACTCAGCCTAAAAGAAATAATCCCGAGAAGCCAAAAACTCAAAATCAAAACGGGAACCCCAATCAAAAACCAAATCCCAATCAGAAACAGAACGGGAATCCCAATCAAAAACAAAACCCAAACCAAAACCCAAATCAGAAGCCGAACCCAAATCAGAAGCAAAACCCGAATCAAAACCCAAACCAAAATCCAAACCAGCGAAAGAACAATAACCCCAACCAAAAGAACAAAACTCCAGGAGAACCTAATCATAATAAAGACAAACGCAACCGTTATCGCGAACCTGATTATGAATTCGAAGGGATTATTGATTCTGAGGGAGTTTTAGATATCATGATTGAAGGATATGGTTTCTTAAGGTCTTCTGACTACCATTACCTTTCCTCCCCTGATGATGTTTATGTTTCGCAATCTCAAATTCGTTTATTTGGTCTTAAGACTGGAGATACGGTACTTGGAACTGTTCGTCCACCCAAAGAAGGAGAAAAGTATTTCCCTTTAATTAAAGTAAATAAAATCAATGGTCTTGATCCTAAAGTAGTCCGTGATCGAGTTTCTTTTGAACACCTTACCCCGCTTTTCCCACAAGAAAAATTTAAGCTAGCAGAAAAACAAAGTACCATTTCAACTCGAATTATCGACCTCTTCTCTCCTATCGGGAAAGGACAACGTGGAATGATTGTTTCGCAACCGAAAACAGGTAAGACCATGTTGCTTAAAGATATTGCAAATGCTATCGCAGCCAATCACCCTGAAGTGTATCAAATCATTCTTTTGATTGATGAACGTCCAGAGGAGGTAACTGATATGCAACGTAACGTAAAAGGAGAGGTAGTTGCTTCTACTTTTGACGAACCTGCAGATAGACACGTTAAAGTGGCTAATATTGTTTTAGAAAAAGCAAAACGTTTAGTAGAATGTGGTCATGATGTTGTAATCCTCTTAGACTCCATCACCCGTTTAGCTCGAGCATATAACACCGTTCAGCCTGCATCAGGAAAAATATTGAGTGGGGGTGTTGATGCTAACGCGCTACACAAACCAAAACGTTTCTTTGGAGCTGCCCGTAATATTGAAAATGGAGGCTCTTTATCAATCATTGCTACTGCATTGACAGAGACTGGATCTAAAATGGATGAAGTTATTTTTGAAGAATTCAAAGGAACTGGAAATATGGAACTTCAATTGGAACGTAAGATTTCCAACCGACGTATTTTCCCGGCCATAGACTTGATTTCGTCGAGTACAAGACGTGATGACATCTTATTGGATGAAAACACCGTAAAACGCATGTGGATCATGCGTAAGTACCTTGCCGACATGAATCCAGTAGAAGCCATGGAGTTCATTAACGATCGCTTTAAAAGAACTAAAAACAACGAAGAGTTTTTGATCTCGATGAATACCTAGATCTAAACCTTTTATAAGACAAAAAGTGCTATCTGACGATAGCACTTTTTTTAGGTCTTAAATCCACCTTAAAAGACCATTAGAGCACAACTGGATCTCGACTTACAATCCATTCAGTTCGTTTGTACAATTGTGTAAAACGAAGGCAAAAAAAAAGTGCTATCTAATTGATAGCACTTTTTTAAATGAATTCTGATACAACTATAGAGCAGAAACATGTTTAGTCAATTTTGACTTCAAGTTAGCCGCTTTGTTAGCGTGTATGATGTTGTTCTTAGACAATTTGTCTAACATTGAGATAACGCTCTTAAGCAATACATCAGCTTCTTTACGATCAGTAAGTTCTTTTAACTTTTTGACAGCGTTACGTGTTGTTTTGTGTTGAAAACGGTTACGTAATCTTTTCTTGTCGTTTGATCTAATTCTCTTTAATGCAGATTTATGATTTGCCATCTAAATGTTGTTTTTTTTTATGTGTAGCCCGTAGGGGAGTCGAACCCCTCTTTCTAGGATGAAAACCTAACGTCCTAACCGATAGACGAACGGGCCATTTTTTATGGTTGCAAATTTAAAACGAAATAATATACCCTGCAACCCTTTTCCATTAATTTTTACTGATTTTTTTTAAATATTTTTCTTGACATAAAAGCAGTTTCTTAAGTGTGCTGATTAGTAGGCTTTAGCAAACAATACCCTTTGAGCAGAAGGTTTACCAGAAAAAACACATGTTCCTTCTTTGGAGACCGAAGTATACGGAATACATCGAATTGTTGCCTTTGTAGCCTTCTTTATCGACTCTTCAGATTCGGATGTTCCGTCCCAATGCGCAGAAATAAAACCACCTTTGGTGTTGAGAATTTCCTTGAAAGTTTCAAAATCATCTACCTCGGTAATGTGATCATCTCTGTAGTTTGCCGCTTTTGTAAAAAGAGTTTCTTGAATCTCCTTGAGCAAATTCGGAATTACTGTTCCAAGATCAGCGATGGGAACATACGACTTTGTAAGTGTATCTCTTCTTGCTAACTCTATTTGATTTTTCTCTAAATCTCTTGGACCTATTGCAATTCTCAACGGAACTCCCTTAAGTTCATAATCGTTGAACTTAAATCCAGGTTTCACGTTATCGCGATCATCAAATTTAACACTGACGCCAAGGTCAAGTAATTGTTGCTTGATGGTTAAAGCTACTTCAGAAATAGCAGCCAATTGTTCTTCTCCTTTGTAAATAGGAACAATAACGACTTGTATAGGGGCTAAATTTGGAGGTAAAACCAATCCGTTGTCGTCTGAGTGTGTCATGATTAGTGCACCCATTAGACGGGTCGATACGCCCCAAGAAGACGCCCAAACATGTTCCAACTTCCCTTCTTTGGTTGCAAACTTAACATCAAATGCTTTTGCGAAATTTTGTCCTAAAAAGTGAGAGGTTCCAGCTTGTAAGGCTTTCCCGTCTTGCATCAGCGCTTCTATACAATAGGTCTCCTCTGCCCCGGCAAAACGTTCGCTTTCTGACTTCACTCCCTTAATGACTGGAATGGCCATAAAGTTTTCTGCAAAATTGGCGTAAATATCGTTTATCAAAATAGTCTCGTCTAAGGCTTCTTGTCTAGTTGCATGTGCGGTATGCCCTTCTTGCCATAAAAACTCTGCTGTCCTTAGGAATAAACGTGTACGCATTTCCCAACGCACCACGTTAGCCCATTGATTAATGAGGATGGGTAAATCTCTGTACGACTGAATCCAATTTTTATAGGTACTCCATATAATCGCTTCGCTGGTAGGTCGAACCACAAGTTCTTCCTCTAGTTTAGCGTCAGGATCTACCATTAGTTTTCCAGGTTCATCTGGGTTGTTCTTAAGACGGTAATGGGTAACTACCGCACATTCTTTTGCAAATCCTTCGGCATTCTTTTCCTCGGCTTCAAAAAGGCTTTTAGGAACCAATAAGGGGAAGTAGGCATTTTGATGTCCAGTCTCTTTGAATTTCTTATCCAATTCAGCTTGCATTTTCTCCCAAATGGCATAACCATAAGGTTTGATTACCATACACCCACGTACTGCAGAGTTTTCTGCTAAGTCAGCTTTAGTAACCAGTTCGTTATACCATTTGGAATAATCTTCTGATCGTGTTGTAAGTTTCTTTGACATTATTTTGAAATAGAATTAAACTATATGCTCTTTAAAATATTGAGGTGTAAAACTAATTGTTTTCATTTTGTTTTACCTACAAAAAAAAGAATGTTATCTGATTTTATCAACGTGAATGAATCTTAAGGAAAGGAAAAGCGAAATGATTAAAGCATAAGAACATACTTTAATCACTTCGCTTTGTGTTTTATTTTGGATAGAATATTCAAAGTGTTTTGATCAACAATCACAATTCTATATTGTGGTATTTCAAAAACTATTTACTTTTTCAACAGCCAGCTACTCGACTGAATTTTATCGCCTAGCCCATCGACCAAGGATATTCCCAATTGATCACAAATTGGCTTTTCGGGGATACTTTTATTATTCTGATCTCCACCATTGGCAAAACTTAGCTCGTAATCATCTCCAAAATCAAGTGCAATCTTTTCTATCGTTTTACAAACCGTTCTATCTTGATCGATTGATAAAACACAATGATTTACAGACTTTATATTAGAAACGATATATACTCGTTCTTGTTCTTCTTGAAATTCATCACTTCCTTTTAAAATCCTTTGACGATCATTATTAACAATCACAAACAACTCATCTGACAAAGCCTTAGCATTATTCAAATACTCGATATGCCCTTTGTGAATGGGATTAAAATATCCCGAAACAATCATTCCTTTTTTCTTACTCATCTTTAAAATTTTATCTACCAAAATCGTCTTGCACTCTTATAATATCGTCTTCATCCGAAGGGTTATTCTTGTCTGTGTGTTGCCAAATCTCTGCCACTACACAAGGTTCATCCAAACCAATTAGTCTATGTCGTTCTCCTTGTTTTAAAACAATTTGATCTTCTTCCTTATATATCTCCATTTCATTTTCAGCATCACTATCGCTTCTTACAATACCAGCTGAGCCTTTGAATATTTGCCAGACTTCTGCTCTTCGGTTGTGATACTGCCAAGATAATCTAGCTTTGGATTTTACAATCAAAACCTTGGGACTCAACTTCCCTCCTATTTTTAACGTATCTATATTCAAACCCTTAAAAAAGTGGTTAGAAAACTCTTGTGCTTGAGTTTCGTCAATGACTAGGAAACCTCCCCAGGGTCTGTTGAAGTCTTTAGAAATAATTTTAAAACCTAAGGAGTTGAGGAGTTGTTCAGATTCTTTAAACATTCTTTTTTTTATAGGTTATTCCCGAGTTTTTAATAAAACTCTGGAGCTTTAAATAAAACTGAAAATTTAGTCACTGTGCAGTGATCGTTGTGGTTTTTCTGAAATTTAAAGCTATCTGTTTTTGAAAATTATTTGACACTACAGGAAATAGTCTTTTCGAAAAAAACAGTTTAAGCATATTAAAAAAACTAGAATTCAGTAGT
Organism: Candidatus Arcticimaribacter sp.; assembly: GCA_003023645.1. Lineage (GTDB taxonomy): Bacteria > Bacteroidota > Bacteroidia > Flavobacteriales > Flavobacteriaceae > Arcticimaribacter. The sequence goes on from PXYQ01000008.1 coordinate 29,773, forward strand.
GTAATTCAATCACAAAAGTAAGGAATTCAGTTAAATCCTAAGAGTTTTTAGAGGATTTCATTCTAGGCTCAACTATAAAAAAAGAATGAGTTATACATTAATTTAGGCTAAAAGTTGTCGCAACCAAAGGAGTGTGATCACAAAAAAACAATAACGCTTATTTGGGTTTACCAGTTCAAAACCCATCAAGAAAAGTATACTAGTCTAGTAGTGAAGGTGTTTTAATTATATATTTTTCTGGCACAGAATTTGAATAAGTTGTGAATGAACCACAAGTTGTATCTCTTTTAATTTACTTTTGTTACAACTACTAAAACTGAATGTTATGAAAAATCATCCATCTGCTTCTACCTTAAGAACTACATTTCTTATTGTTTTTTCTGTTTTTCTATATTCTTGTGGTAGTTTTCAACCTACCTCCTACTATGCTACTGATGGCATTTATGGTAGTGATCAACAGGTTCAAAATACTCCTAAAAAACAAACACCCAAATCGACTGGATACTCTCAATATTTTGATGAAAAATCTAAAGAATATGCATGGGATGAATCCGCTGGAGATGTATACTTAACCGACACCGACAACTATAGCGGGAACCCTGCAAACGCAGCACAAGTACCCCAGGGACAATGGGGAAGCGCTCCGCAAAGCACCAATGTGTATATCGTTGGAAGTCCTATTGACAATCGTTTTAACTACTTAGGCTACGACCCGTATTTCAACAATGGCTTCCGTTTTGGTTACGGAAACTTTGGCGGTGGTTTTTATGGTGGTTTTTATGGCGGTTTTGGTAGAGTTTACAACCCCTATCGTCTGGGCTTTTATAATCCATATTATGCTCCTTATGCCTATGGCTTTTACAATCCATATTCCTACGGGGGTTTCTATCCCTACAATCGATATAATAGATACAATCGTTACAATAATCAATATTTTAATCGCGTAGCTGGAAATAGAGTTCCGCCAAAAAGAAGAGCCTATTCCAAATCCAGACGAGGATCATCGAATGCTACAAGTCGATCCAACTCCAGTGCTTCGAGAATATCTGCTACTTCTATACGCAGAGGAAATATCGGTTCAAGAAGTACAAATTCAGTAGCACGAGTTCCGAATTTAATTCGAAACTCTTCTAATGTAACGCGGAGTAATGGTGAGGAAATCCGCAACTACACGAGACGTTATATTGCTCCTGCTAACAACAATAGTAGTCGTCGATCAAGTGCAACGAGACCTAGCGCTAATACACGTACAAACTCGAACTATTACAAACCGAGAACAACACCTTCGAGAAGTAATAACGCTAACTACAATACTAACAGCAGCAGTAGAAGTTCCAATGCCCGAAGTTCAAGCAGCAGAAGCTCCAGCAGTAGAAGTAGTTCTTCTTCTCGATCAAGTTCTAGTTCGCGTTCGACAAGATCAAATAGAGGAAATTAACATACACATTCACTCCAATTAAATCCTATGAAACATTATTTCAAAGCCATATTATTGCTCTTTTTTGTCACTTCAATGAACGGACAATCCCTTCAAGACATTCTTCGCTACAGCACATCTGATCTTAACGGAACAGCTCGTTACACAGCTATGGGAGGCGCTTTTGGAGCCTTAGGAGGAGATTTTGGTGCTTTAAGCAACAACCCAGCTGCGGGATCTGTATTTGAACATACCCAATTCAGCATCACTACAAGTTCTATTCGAAACCAAACCAACGCCACTTATTTTGAAAGTAGTTATGAGTCTAAGAATAGGGATTCCGAATTTGATCAAGTAGGTTTTGCTTTAGTTTTAAAAAACACAATAGAGAGCCCATGGTCCAAAATTAGTTTTGCCTTTAATTACCAAAAAACAGCTAACTTAAATGATGCTTTTAAAGCAGATGGATACAATTCAACCGGAATTGATCAATACTTTCTCAATAATGCTCAAGGATTCGAGTTAGAAAATTTTACAGTAAATAGGGATGCTGAAGAAGATGTTACTTCTTTATATGAATATCTAAATCAAATAGATGAGGTTGGATTCAAGGCTCAACAAGGTTTTTTAGGTTATGAGTCTTTAATCATTGATGCATTAACTCTTCAATCAACAAATACTGCATATATCAGTAATGTAAGTCCAGCGGCTGAGGGGTATTCACATGAATATGTAACACAAAGAAGTGGTGGAATCAAGAAGTACACCTTTAATTTTAGTGGAGAATATTTAAACAAGTACAATGTGGGTATTAACATCAATTCCCACAAATTAGAATATCGTGAAGTAAACGATTTTGATGAAGGTAATTATGCTGACAGTTCTACTCTCAACGCGTTTCGCTTCAACAATGAACTCCTAAGCTATGGGGAAGGGATCTCTTTTCAATTAGGGGGAATCGCTAAACTAAGTAAACAAATCCGTGTAGGACTAAGTTACGAAAGCCCTACTTGGTTTTCTATTAATGAAGAAACTAGGCAGTTTATTGAAGCTAATGACGGACTCGATATTTTAGTAGCTCCTGAGAGCACCAATTATTTCCCAGAATATCGTTTTAAAACCCCATCAAAATACAGCGGAAGTTTTGCCTACATTTTTGGGCAAAAAGGATTGATCAGTGTTGACTACACTCAAGTAAATTACGACAAAGCACAATTCAACGAGCCAAATGATGATTTTTTCAACAATCAAAATGACAATATCATACAAGATTTTCGTCATAGTGACCACCTTCATTTGTTTATCGAACAACTTTTAAATAAG
>PXYQ01000095.1 GCA_003023645.1 Candidatus Arcticimaribacter sp.
TGCTTTAGTAGAAAGTGCTCACAATCCAATCATATCGATTCACGATCACGGAGCTAGATTCTAAAGAAGCTCTTCGTTCTGGAGAAAGCGAACGTGTTATAAAAAGCAGAAATTATAACTCGTGAAATACAAGTTATTACAAGCTCAATAGTATCGTTTTTCAATATTTTATCTTAAAAAAAACTAAATTTTTCAACTTAAGATTTTCTAAGTCTTAAATTATAGTAACTTTAACCATCAAAAATAATATCATTAATATTTTCCCATGAAAAAATCGTATTTCTACATTCCATTAGCAACAATCTTATTGGCATCTTGTGTGTCGCAAAAGAAGTTTACCGAACTTCAAACGCTACAAGACACAACAAAAGATTTACTAAACAGTACAACTGTTAAACTAAACACATGTGATGAAGACAAAGCCGCCGCAATGGCATCTGTTGCTTCTTTGCAAGAACAAATTCGTTTCTTAAAAGAAAATAACTCGGACCTTATCGATAACCTCGGTAACTTGACTACACTTTCTCAGAAAGGAGCTGAAAACCTTGAAAAATCTTTAGAGAGTTTAAAAGAAAAAGATACAAGAATCACGAGCCTTAGAGATGCAGTAACTAAAAAGGATTCGGTTACACTTGCACTAGTAACTAGCCTTAAAGGTGTTTTAGGAAATCTTGGAGATGAAGATATTGAAATCAACGTTGAAAAAGGTGTTGTATTTATATCGATATCAGATAAATTATTATTCAACAGTGGAAGCTCAACAGTTTCTAAAAGAGCTAAAGAAGTTCTTGGGAAAGTAGCTAAAGTTGTTATGGACAAGCCAGAACTTGAGTTTATGGTAGAAGGCCATACAGACAATGTGCCAATCAGTAACGATTGTGTAGTTGACAACTGGGATCTTAGTGTAAAGAGAGCAACTTCTGTAGTTCGTGTACTTGAAAAAGACTTTGGTGTACCACCACAACGAATGACTGCAGCTGGAAGAAGTTCTTATGCTCCACTATTAGAAAATGATTCTCCATCAAACAGAGCTAAAAACAGAAGAACACGTATTGTTGTACTTCCAAAATTAGATCAGTTTTATGACCTAATCAACAAAGGAATGGAAGCAGCTCAATAAGCTTTTACTACTTCATATTATATCAAACGCCCTTTATAAAAAGGGCGTTTTTTTTTTACAAAAAATCTACAGGCCCTTTCCCTATCCGAATAACAACCGGATCCCCATCAGTCAAATCTATAACCGTGGAAGGTTGGTTCCCTCCTGCTCCGGTTTCAATCATGACATCAACAACATCCGACCATTCTTCGAAAATAACTTCTGGATCAGTTGTATAATCTATGATTTGATCTTTATCGTGCAGCGATGTTGTTATTAATGGAGCAGGTAAAAGTGGAAGTAATATTTTTAAAATGGGATCGTCTGAGATTCGAATCCCAATGGATTTTCTTTTATCAAAGGGTTTGGGCAATTTGCGAGTACCCGGCATAATATAGGTGTAAGGACCAGGTAATGTGCGTTTCAGTAACCGGAAGGTTGGCGAATCGAATTGTTGGACATAACTCGATAACTCACTCATATCACTGAAAAGGAAACTAAACGGGGCTTGTTCTACCTTAACTTTTTTAAGCTTTGCCAAACGACCCAAGGCCTTATAATTGGAGCTTAAGCATCCTAAAGCATAAACGGTATCTGTAGGGTAAATCACTAGAGCGCCAGCAATTAATGCTTTAACTACATCCTTAATGACCTTAACGTTGGGACTTGACGGATATAAGGAATGTAGAACTGCCATTAGTCTATGATTTTGAGTTTAGCAAAACGTAATAAGAGTTTTTTATCTCCAGTTCCATTGAACTTAATTGTAGCCTTTTTATCATTCCCAGATCCTTCCAGCAAGGTAACAACACCTTTTCCAAAACGTTGATGTTCTACTTTAGTACCTAATGGTAACGCAATTAAATCTTCAGAAGCAGCAACGATCGGTTGGTCATTTGATTGAATCTTTCTAAGCTTTTTGAGCTGAGTAGGATTTGGAATTGTATTGGGTTTACCTTCCCAAGCTGCTGGTTTTTTGATTTGCCTTTTGGGTGCATCTGCATTTCCAAAAATGTTATTATTGATTAACGGTTTAAATTCATAATCCGATTTTGGTATCTGATAATCGACATACTGTTCATCTATTTCGTCAATAAAACGACTGGGTTCAGCACTATTCAATTTCCCCCAGCGGTATCGCGATTGCGTATAGGATAAAAAGGCGCGTTCTTCTGCTCGTGTAAGCGCTACATAAAACAGACGGCGTTCTTCTTCTAAACCACTTCGAGAATCTAAATTCATCGGAGATGGGAACAGATCTTCCTCCATCCCAACAACATAGACAAAGGGATATTCCAAGCCTTTGGCCAGGTGAATCGTCATTAACGAAACTCGATCGGTATCTTCTTTTTCATTCTCACTATCGAAATCTGTAGCTAAAGCCACATCCTCAAGAAACTCCGTAAGAGCGCCTGTAGAATCGGCAAGCTCTTCTTGTCCTTCTGTGAAATCTTTGATTCCATTCAACAGCTCTTCAATATTCTCTATTTTACTTACTCCTTCGGGTGTTCCTTCTTTCTTTAGATCAGAAACGATTTGTGTTTTTTTTGTTACTTCATCTGCAATTTCAAATGCATTCGCCGTTTCATTGAAAATCTGAAAACTCTTGATAAGCGTCACAAATTGCTCCAATTTAGTTGCTGTACCTGCATTAATACCAATCCCTAAACTCCCAGCTTTTTCTGCTGTTTGAAATAATGTAAGTCCATGTTGTTTAGCGCCAACAACCAGCTTATCGATAGTCGTCTGCCCTATTCCACGTGTAGGGTAATTGATAATACGTTTTAAACTTTCCTCATCCTTGGGATTGATAATTATGCGTAAATAAGCAAGGGTATCTTTGATTTCCTTTCGTTGATAGAACGAGAGGCCACCAAATATCTTATAAGGTATGTTTCTTTTCCTCAAAGCATCTTCCATTGCCCGTGACTGAGCATTGGTTCTATACAAGATGGCAAAATCATTATACTTACGTTGTTCTGTAAGATTAAAGTCATAAATACTTCCTGCTACATAACGCCCTTCATCGGCATCAGTTGGACAACGTTGTATTTTGATTTTATTACCCGTATCGTTGGCTGTCCAAACATTCTTGTCCAGCTTGGTTTCATTATGATTGATAATTGAATTTGCAGCATTTACAATATTCTGTGTAGAACGATAATTCTGTTCCAAACGATACATGGCCACGTTGTCATAATCTTTTTGAAAATTCAATATATTATTGATGTTCGCACCACGAAAGGCATAAATACTTTGGGCGTCATCTCCTACTACGCAAATGTTTTGAAATTTATCAGAAAGTGCACGCACAATAAGATATTGCGAATGGTTGGTATCTTGATACTCATCGACCAAGATGTATCGGAAACGATCTTGATATTTAGCTAAAACATCAGGAAAACGATTGAGAAGCTCATTGGTTCTTAGGAGAAGATCATCAAAATCCATGGCACCCGCCTTGAAACAACGATCTACATACTCTTTATATATTTCGCCCATCTTGGGTCTTCTAGCCATCGCATCTGACTCTTGCAAGTCGCCGTCATTGTAATACGCACGAACGGTGATCAAACTATTTTTGTAGGAAGAAATTCTGCTACGAACCTGTTTGGTTTTATACACATCTTTTTCAAGCCCCATTTCTTTAATTATAGCAGATAATAGACGGTCAGAATCTTGCGTATCGTATATCGTAAAGTTTGATGGATATCCCAGCTTATCGGCTTCACTTCTGAGAATTCGAGCAAAAACAGAATGGAATGTTCCCATCCACAAATTCTTTGCTTCACCGTCACCTACTAAGTCTGCAATACGCCCTTTCATTTCTCGAGCTGCCTTGTTGGTAAAAGTCAATGCTAAAATCGAAAATGAATCTACACCCAGACTCATCAAATAGGCAATTCTATAAGTCAATACACGAGTCTTGCCAGAGCCTGCACCAGCAATAACAATTAGCGGTCCATCCTTGTGAAGCGTTGGTCCTCTCTGCGCTTCATTGAGCGTATTTATATGGGCTGTTAAATCTTGTTTCATGAAGGACTAAAATAATACATTGAAAACTTAATGCTGCATAATTAATATATTTTATATGATTAATTATGAACCGTATATTAACTAAAAAACCCTCCAGACGTTCAGTTTGGAGGGTTTGTATTCAAATTACTATTAAAAGTAAATGTAAGATTTATTTCAAAATGGCATCAACTAAATAAGTGCCTACTTCCGCAGTTCCATAGGCTTTTCCTCCGTCGGCAAGATCTTCAGTTACAAAACCTTCTTCTAGGGCTTGCTCAACAACTTTACGAATTAAAGCACCTTCTTCTTGAAGGTCAAAGCTCATTTCAAACATCATCGCAGCCGAAAGGACAGTTGCTAAAGGGTTTGCAATGTTCAGTCCTGTTGCTTGTGGGTAAGAACCGTGAATGGGCTCGTATAAAGCATTTTCTTCACCAACAGAAGCCGAAGGCATAAGTCCCATCGATCCAGAGATTACAGAGGCTTCATCAGTTAAAATATCTCCAAATAAGTTTTCTGTAATTAGCACATCATAACTATTTGGCCATTGTACTAATCGCATGGCAACAGCATCAACGAACTCATAAGCAACTTCTACTTCTGGATAGTCTTTCTCCATCGCTTGAACAGTTTCTCTCCACAGGCGTGAGCTTTCTAAAACGTTGGCTTTATCAACACAGCATAATCTCTTGGAGCGTGTCATTGCCAATTCAAATCCTTTCTTAGCAATACGGGTAACTTCTGCACGGGTATAAGTACAGGTATCGAAAGCCGTATTTCCATCGTCTTTACGACCGCGTTCTCCAAAATAGATTCCTCCAGTAAGCTCGCGTAAAAAAACCAAATCTGTTCCTTCTATTCGTTCTTTCTTCAAAGGCGATTTGTCTAAAAGCGATGGGAAGGTAAAAGTTGGTCGCACGTTAGCAAACAAACCTAGTTTTTGACGCATTTTGAGCAGCCCCTGTTCTGGACGTACTTTAGCCGAAGGATCATTATCAAAACGTGGATGTCCAATGGCACCGAATAAAATGGCATCAGCATCCAAGCAAATTTGATGTGTTTCATCAGGATAGGGCTCTCCAACTGCATCAATTGCTGCAGCTCCTGTAAGGGCTGAAGTCCAATTAATTTCATGATTGAATTTTTGGGCGATTGCATTCGATACTTTTACCGCTTGGTCAATGACTTCGGGTCCAATTCCATCTCCAGCTAAAAGGGCAATGTTTAATTTCATATGTTTTGATCTATGGCGTTACTGTTGTGTTTGAATAATATTGAGCATTTTCTCAGTTGCTTTGATTGCTGATACTGTTTGATCAGAATCCAGGCCTCGTGTTACAAATTCTGTTGACTCTTGCTTCCATGTAATTGTAGTTTCACATAAAGCAGCAGAAGTACTTCCTGGGGGAATATGTACGGCGTAGTCGATTAATTTTGGTAGCTCTACTCTTTTGGTATTGTATATTTTTCGAATGGCATTGATGAATGCGTCGTATTGTCCATCGCCGCAGGCATTTTCTTCAAAAGTTTCACCGTCAATTTCTACTGCAACAGTAGTCGAAGGTTGTAATCCTTTGGAGTGTGTTAGCACGTAGGACTTGACAAATACTTTTTGGGTATTGGCTCCACTGTTCATAACATCTGAGATGATGTAAGGTAAGTCTTGCGCAGTAACCTGTTCTTGTTTATCTCCTAATTCGATGATGCGCTGGGTGACTTTTTTTAGTGCATCATCATCTAAACTCAAACCGAGTTCTTGAAGGTTTTTCTGAATGTTTGCTTTACCAGAAGTTTTTCCTAATGCGTATTTGCGTTTACGCCCAAAACGTTCGGGGAGTAAATCGTTGAAATATAAGTTATTTTTACTATCACCATCTGCATGTATACCGGCTGTTTGTGTGAATACATTGGCGCCAACAATAGGCTTATTCGCTGGAATTCTAAAGCCAGTAAAAGTAGCTACCAAAAGACTCACCTTATGCAAAGAGGTTTCATTAATATTGACTTCAATTCCAGGCATGAAATCATTTACTACAGCTACTAAACTTGCAAGAGGCGTGTTTCCTGCACGTTCACCCATTCCATTTACTGTTAAATGTAAACCCTGAATTCCAGCCTTGATCGCTTCCATTGCATTAGCGACACTCAAATCGTAGTCGTTATGTCCATGAAAGTCAAAATGTAGATCGGGATATCGTTTAATTATTTCAGATAAAAATGAAAAAGTCTCTGATGGAGAGAGAATACCCAAAGTATCTGGTAGTAATATTCTTTTTATGGGTTGTTTCGCTAAAAAATCTAAAAATGAAAACACATATTCTTTCGAGTTGCGCATTCCATTACTCCAATCTTCTAGATATACGTTGGTTTCAATATTGTTTTTCGTTGCCAGTGCAATACTCTCCTCAATTCCTTTGAAATGCTGTTCTGGAGTTTGTTTCAATTGATACTTCAAATGATTCAATGATCCTTTGGTTAATAGATTCTGAACCTCTGCACCAGCATCGATCATCCATTGAATTGAAACTCCTTTGTCCACAAAGGTTAAAATCTCAACACGATCAAGAAGGTTTACCTCCTTGGCCCATGTTGTAATGCTTTTTACAGCTAGAAATTCGCCTTCTGATACACGAGCAGAGGCTACTTCAATACGATCGACGTTCAGCTCTCCTAGCAGTAGTTTTGCTAGAGCAAGCTTTTCTGAAGAAGAAAAAGATACTCCAGAAGTTTGTTCACCATCCCGAAGGGTAGTGTCCATTATTTCAATCGTTCTTGGTTTCATGATCCTAGGATGGAATTGAATTATAAAGGAGTGTTTTTAGCAAATTCTCCGATTTGTTCTTTGATGTTCATCAAATAGTCGATGTCATCAAAACCGTTGAGCATATTGTCTTTCTTATAGGAGTTGATATCAAATGATTCTGACGTTCCTGTGGCTTCTATTGTAATACTTTGTGCTGGAAGATCAATGATAAGTTGCGTGTTGGTATCCTTTTCAATTGCAGCATAAATTTCTTCTAAAAACGCTGCAGAAACTTGAACGGGTAATACCCCAATATTAAGGCAATTATTTCTAAAGATATCTGCAAAGAAACTTGAAACGACACAACGAAAGCCATAGTCGTAAACTGCCCATGCAGCATGTTCTCTTGACGAACCAGAACCAAAGTTTTTACCACCTACTAAAATTTTACCGCTATAACGACTGTCGTTTAATGGAAATTCAGTTTTTGGGCTGTTGTCTTGGTTGTAACGCCAATCTCTAAAAAGATTATCGCCAAAACCGACACGTTCAGTAGCTTTCAAAAAACGTGCAGGAATGATTTGATCGGTATCTACATTTTCAATCGGTAACGGAACCGCTGAACTTTTTAAGGTGTTGAATTTATCGTATGCCATTATTTTTCCCAGTTGGGATCTTTATTAAGTTATACTAAGCTTCTAGGATCAGTTACTACGCCCATTACTGCTGCTGCTGCTGCAACCGTTGGACTTGCCAATAAGGTTCTTGAACCAGGACCTTGACGCCCTTC
>PXYQ01000096.1 GCA_003023645.1 Candidatus Arcticimaribacter sp.
GCTATACACCAATCGTATTCAACCTTTTGATTGGAAGTCAAAAGAAATTCAACCATGCATGTGTTGATTTTTTAGAAGTAAAAACAACTTGTTTTTGAATACCATATTGCTCGATGAATTTAAAGATTTTATCTTCATTTTCAGAGGGGTCAATCAGCAATAAATCGGTAGTTTCGTACTGCAGAAAGTTCTTTAAATCTGTGAAGTTCGAAAACTCTTTGGTGAGGCTTAAGGAAGAGATTTCTTTCAAACGTTGCCTAACTTGAATACGTGCAACGTCATTGGGATCTAGAAGTAGGTAATTCAATTTCATGGAGTGTATTCTATCTCAAAGTTATAATAATTTAATTGATATGGCAGTTGGAGGTTAAAAAAGACTGCTAAATGTTTGGTATACGTAGCTAATTGCTTATTTTTGCACACTTAAAATTATATAAATATGAATCATTACGAAACTGTTTTCATTCTAAATCCCGTTTTATCTGATGAACAGATAAAGGAAACAGTTAAGAAATTTGAAGACCTTTTGACTGGAAAAGGAGCCAAGTTTGTTAACAAAGAAGACTGGGGGCTAAAGAAATTAGCTTACCCAATTCAAAACAAGAAAAGTGGCTTTTACCACCTTCTCGAATTTACTGCACCTGGAGATGCTATTGGACCTCTAGAAGTAGAATTTAGAAGAGATGAGCGTATCATGCGATACCTTACGGTAAGTCTAGACAAGCATGCGATTGCTTGGGCAGAGAAAAGAGCAAAGAAATCTAAAGCAAAAGCCTAGTAGTTATGTCAAAAATTGAAGAACAATCTAAAGGGAGAAAAGAGGGAGAAATCCGTTATTTAACTCCATTAAATATTGAAACAAACAACAAAAAGAAATATTGTCGTTTTAAAAGATCGGGTATTAAATACATCGATTACAAAGACGGAGATTTCTTAATTAAATTTGTTAACGAACAAGGGAAGTTACTTCCTCGTCGTTTGACTGGAACTTCTTTGAAATACCAAAGAAAAGTTTCTGTAGCCGTTAAACGTGCACGTCATTTAGCTTTAATGCCTTATGTAGGCGATTTATTAAAATAAAAACTTAGATCAATGGAACTTATACTCAGAGAAGATGTACAAAACCTTGGATTTAAGGATGACATCGTAAAAGTAAAAAATGGATATGGCCGTAACTTCTTAATCCCTCACGGGAAAGCTGTTATCGCAACTTCTTCTGCTAGAAAAGTACTTGCAGAAAATTTAAAACAACGCGCGTTCAAAGAGCAAAAGTTAGTTGACGACGCAAATAAACTTGGTAAAAAACTTCAAGGTTTTGAGATTAAAATCAAATCTAAAGTTGGAAGTGGTGACAAATTATTTGGTTCTATTGGGAGCCAAGACGTTGCTGATGCATTTGAAAAAAATGGTGAAACCATTGAAAAGAAATTCATTACTCTTCCAGGTAAAACAATCAAACGTTTAGGGGCTTATGAAGCTGCAGTTCGATTACACAGAGCTGTTGTTGTACAAGTTGCTTTCGAAATTATTGCTGAATAAGCACGATTTCAAAACGCTAAAAAATCAGCCCCACTTTTTTAGGTGGGGTTTTTTTATGGAATATAAACGACTATCAACCGAACAATTCGAAGCACTTCATCAGGAATTCGCTACTTTCTTAGCAGCAAATTCTATTGATAAAAAGGAATGGGATCAGCTCAAAAACCAAGATTCCCCTCAAGCGGAAAACATCTTGGATGGATTTAGTGACTTGGTTTGGAATGACGTACTCAGCAAAAATCTTTTTATTGAACATCTCAACCCTCAGCATTTATTTTTATTTGAATGTTTAGACGAACAAATGAACCTTGTGTTGGTAAAGTCGGAAGATAAAACTAAAGATTTTACAAGCCCAGATGGGTTCAAATGGTTGGAAGCCAATTTGCAATCCGATTCGATTACGCTCTTTCAATCCCAGAAAAAATACCAAAACCGAAATCATGATATTTTTGATTTAATACAGAAAGGTGCTCGTATAACAGAAGGTACCTACTTTAAAAGTATCACTTCATTTCTTTCAAATCCTAGTTAAAAAGTAGGATATTTGCTTTAAGTTTAATTAGATTCAACCGAATGAAACCATCCATACCAAAAGGAACCCGAGATTTTTCACCCAAAGAAGTTGCTCAGCGCAACTACCTAAAGGATGTACTTTCTACCTCTTTTGAAACCTATGGTTTTGAGCCTATTGAAACTCCTTCTTTTGAAAAAACTTCAACCTTACTAGGGAAGTATGGCGAAGAGGGTGATCGTTTGATTTTTAAAATTTTAAACTCAGGAGACAAGCTTAAAAAAGCAAATCTTGAAGCGTTGGCTGATGATCAATTAGCTGCCTTTTCAAATTCCTTGTCTGAGAAAGCACTTCGTTATGACCTCACGGTTCCTTTTGCACGTTATGTAGTGCAGCACCAAAACGATATTAGTTTCCCGTTCAAACGCTACCAAATTCAACCTGTTTGGCGTGCAGATAGACCCCAACATGGTCGTTTTCAAGAGTTTTTTCAGTGCGATGCCGATACCGTTGGGAGTAAGTCTCTTTGGCAAGAAGTTGAGCTTTGTGGTTTATATGATGATGTTTTCGATAAATTGAGATTATCGGGTGCTTGTTTAAAAATAAACAACCGTAAAATTTTAGCAGGTATTGCTGAGGTTTTGGGAGCATCTGATCAAATCATTGATTTTACTGTTGCCCTTGATAAACTTGATAAGATCGGACAAGAAGGTGTTATAAAAGAATTATTGACTAAAGGATTTTCTACTGAGTCCATAGATAAAGTTCTCCCTTTGATGGGTTTATCTGGCGATTATTCTTCTAAGTTGAATACACTATCGGTCTTCCTTAAAGATTCAGAAATTGGTTCCAAGGGGATCGAAGAACTGCGTTTTGTTGTTGATCATGTCACCGAGATTGGATTAAAATCCATGACGCTCGATATCGATGTAACACTCGCACGTGGTCTTAATTATTATACAGGTTGTATTTTTGAAGTTGCTGCACCAGAAGGTGTCAAAATGGGTTCTATTGGTGGAGGTGGACGTTACGATGATCTTACTGCTGGCTTTGGTTTAAAAGACACCAGTGGAGTAGGAATCTCTTTTGGTTTCGATCGCATTTATTTGGTTTTAGAGGAATTGGATTTATTTCCAGCTTCTGCTCAAAATGGGACACAAGTTTTGTTTGCTAATTTTGGAAAAGAGTATGCTTTGTTGTGTAATCAAATGGTCAAAACACTTCGTGATCATCAGATTCGTTCTGAGTTTTATCCTGATGCGGCCAAAATGAAAAAACAGTTTTCTTACGCCAATGCTAAGGGCATACCTTTACTCATAGTAATAGGCCCTGATGAACTCGCAAGTAATAGTTTTGTTTTGAAGGATATGGATTCTGGGTCACAGACCAACCATGCATTGGATCAGTTTCTAGAAACGATCCGTACTGCACTCTAAGGCCAGTTAATTCGTCAGGAAAGAATATACCCCTGAATCACTTTTATTCCCATTAGCGTCCACTGCAACAACTTTCCAGCTATAGGTAGTGCTACTTTCAACAGCTACGATAAAAGCTGTTGTGGAACTTTCTGCAGCTACTTGCTGCACTAGCGTAGTTGCATCTGTCGTATCTAAATAGAGTTCATAATAATCCAAGTCCCCATCAACATCAGATCCATTCCATTTCAATGCTATATTGCCATCAACTGGAGTAACCGAAGATCCCGATCTAGGAGCTAATAATTCTGAAGGAAAAGGTGTGTAGTTTGTAATACCAGCTCCTGCCAAATAGAATTTCCAAGAAACACTAGAAGCTGATTCGCTGCCTTCTTCTCCAACTGCAGTAATATCCCAAGAATAGGGCGTTCCAGTTGACAAGGTTACACTGTATGATGTACCAGAAGTACTAAAACTTTCTTTTTGATTCGTACTTAGGTTTTTTACATCCAGGCGGTAGCTTTCTACATTTTGAGCAGCACTCCAACGAAACTCCAAACTGCTTTGGGAATCGTTGATCGAGGTTCCTTCTAAACAGGTTTCCTCATTTACAGGGAAACTCAACGAAGGAATACTCGGGTTTAGAGGAGCTGGAGTACTAGAACAGCTCCATAGTAGTAATGTAAAACCTAGAAGGAAACTAAACGATTGTATTATTTTCATATGCATTACTCTTTAATGACAATTTGAGATTGATTTACACTAGCATTGGTAACCTTAACAACATAACTTCCTGTTACCAATCTTGAGGTGTCAATGTATACCGTTCGATCCATTATGGTTAAAGCATAGTGTTGCGACATGATTATTCTTCCATCATTGGAATAGAGTTCAATACTCGCATCCATTTCTTCACCACCAACATAAATGGCTAACATTTCTTTAAACGGATTCGGTGCAAAAACAACAGTATCTGAATTGAAGTACGCTTGCTCAAAGATTCCCTGACAGGCTATCCCTGTAGAAATAGAAACCGTATTCGCTCCTTTCTCTAGAGTAAGAGTATAATCACTTTGCGTAGTTTGTTTGGTTATTCCATTGTGGGTAATGGAATAACTGCTTCCGCCAGCAAGTTTGTAGTTTACTGTTTCTTGTCCTTTTCTCGCAGCACTGTATACCGATAATGGCTGAGGCTCATTGATTGTAAGATCGAAACAACGCATGAATTCAGTTGCAAGGATTCCTTCGATAGTAATACAAATAGAATAGTCTCCTGCCGAGAGGTTGTTCAGTGTCCAGTTATTTGTGCTTAAGGTTTCGGTTTTGTTAACTGCACCACTTACGGCAATGTTGTAGGTTACAGATATGTCTTGTACAACTAAACTAATACTGTTGGTATCGAGACATTTTTCAGTTTTAGAAAGAGAGAAGTTTGAGGGTGCCAAGTAAAAAATCAGACAGCCTTCTTTGTTGACCATAGATCCATAGGGTGTGTCAGCACAAGTGTCATTCGGATTCCAAACCCCATCGTGATCAGCATCATCGGAAACATCCCCAACACCATCACCATCATCATCGCTTTGATCTGGATTGCTTACAAGTGGGCTGTTATCTAGAATATCAACAACACCATCACCATCAGTATCATCGAGTGGAGTTGCGGGTACAGTTTGTAGTTGAATGGCGGTAGTATTTCCCTCAGGAACAACGAGTTGAGTCTGTGTTAAAACAACAGGAACATCAGCGTCTCCGTCTTCTGAATTTACATTGATCACTTCTACCTCATAGATGTTATCACGGTTGTGATCTTGTGGGTTATCAAAATCAGGAGGGCGAATAAACTCTAAATAATCCTCGGATTCACCAGCACTATTTTTTTGCATATCGCTAGATCCTATTTGAAATAAGCCAGCATCTGCACCTCCACTAATCTTCTTTTTAATTTTCCATTTCCCAACCCCCTTGGTGGTGCTTGGATTGAAATATCTTCTGTGACTATTTTTGGAATCAAATGTAGTGTTTGCATCAACAGGAAAAACAGCTAGGGTGTAGGAAGAGAATGTATAGGTGTTCGGAATATCTAAAATTTGAAGTTTGACAACAGAAGCACTATATAGGCCTCTACTATTTGTTGCTTTTATGGTGACAGACAAAGTTTTTTGCTCTTCATAATCAATGGATCTTATCAGATAGAGTAAGTCACCTTCAAGTCTAAAGTAATCAGAATTACCACCATCCTCGAGTGTCAAAATCACCTCATCAGTTAAATTATCAGTAGTTGGATTATCATCAAAAGCAATTATTTTACCTAGTGGAGCATCAACAGGAATGTCCATATCAATGCTTTTTGTTTCAAGACGTTCGAATTCAACTGAATAAATTGTAGGTGGGTTGAAGGGACAACCATTTTCATCAATTGGTGTTCCGATAGGAGTTCCAGCACAAAGATCTTTTTTGTTTTTAACCCCATCGTTATCATCATCTAAATCCAATTGATCTTCCGAACATCCGTTTTCATCTACTTCGGTATTTAGTAGAGTTTCAGGACAACGATCGAATTGATTTTCAACACCATCGAAATCATCATCGAGTTGACTTTCATTACATCCAAACTCATTGACTTCGAGTCCTAATTTGGTATTCAAACAGGCGTCGTTTTCATCTAACACACCGTCTAAATCGGTATCTAGTTCTAATTGAATTTCGGTACATCCAAATTCATTTACTGCTTCGCCTATAGGGGTATCAGCGCACAAGTCTTTTTCATTAACAACACCGTCAAGATCCAAGTCATTTTCTAATTGTGATACAGAACAACCGAATTCGTTGACTTCTTCAGCTAGTGGTGTATTGGGACATAGATCAACATCATCCATTACCCGGTCAAAATCAGTATCAATTTCGCTCAGTGAACACCCAAATTCATTTACTAATAAACCTATTGTTGTTCCTGGACAAGAATCGAGTGTGTCGGGGATGCCATCAAAATCTTCATCATAATCTGCTACAGCTTCTAGTTCAACTAGTGTACATCCAGTTAAATCAACAGTTGCTCCCAGAGGAGTGTCATTACATCGATCAAGTGTATTAGGAACACCATCTTCATCGTCATCTTTATTTTCTTCTAGAGCATCTAAGTCTTGTTGAGAACAACCTGTTTCGTCAACAATAGTTCCTAGGGGAGTATTTGGGCAAAGATCATCTTCATTTCCTATGCCATCTAAATCCCCATCTTTTTGAATTAATGAACATCCAAATTCATCAACTGATTCTCCAATTACAGTACCTGGACATTGATCTTCAACATCTTTTACACCGTCTAAATCTTCATCATTTTGAACTCGAGCACACCCAAATTCATCAACTCTAACGTCTGGTTCTGAGCCAAGGCATTGGTCATCAATATTAAGGATCCCATCAAGGTCTTCATCGATTTGAATTTGCGCACAACCATTAGTGTCAACTTCTGCTCCTGCCTCGGAACCCTGACACAGATCATTTATATTGAGTACTCCATCAAGATCTTCATCGATTTGAATTTGAGCACAACCGTTTGCATCAACTTCTGCTC
Source organism: Candidatus Arcticimaribacter sp. (assembly GCA_003023645.1). Lineage (GTDB taxonomy): Bacteria > Bacteroidota > Bacteroidia > Flavobacteriales > Flavobacteriaceae > Arcticimaribacter. The sequence continues at coordinate 7,037 of PXYQ01000096.1, forward strand.
CCGTTTCGGTCTCTGGACATTGGTCTATATCGTTAGGAATTCCGTCTTGATCCAAATCATTTTGGAGATCAGAACAACCTTTTTCATCTACAGCTACACCACTTGGAGTTGCTGGACAAACATCAATTCCATTGTTAATCCCATCCTGATCGTCATCTCTTTGACTGAAACCGCATCCTTCTTCATTCACGGCTTCTCCTTCAGGAGTTTCTGGGCATGCATCAATGTCGTCTGATATACCATCTTGATCTGTATCTGGGATCAATTCAAGTACATGGTTTATGTTGAATGTACTTGTAGCGTTGCCCACAACATCTTGTATCGAATTTACCAATCCAATACTAATTGTTTGACCCTCACTAATGGTACCTGTTATTGTAAATGAGATCGTATACGTAGTTTCTTCTTGTTCCAACGCTTCTGGAGTTTGACTTTCCAGTGTTGCAGAACCTGTACTTAAACTTAAACTGAAATCGGCTGCTTCAATTGGAGATTCATCGCTTGAAAAGGCAGGTTCGCTGAGTGTAAAACTCAACATGCTTTCATTTAGAACTTGAGACTCAATAATGAAAGG
>PXYQ01000097.1 GCA_003023645.1 Candidatus Arcticimaribacter sp.
TATTGATTTTGTTTAACAGCTACAAAATCTTCTTGACTAGCTTATGACTCAACCATGGCGATGGGCTTTACTTTACTTTCTATTGATGCGGTAGATGATGCGTATAGCGATTACGAACCCACCCGTGCAACACGTGCAATTTCAGAATTTGTTCAAGAAATTTTAAGCAACTGGTATGTACGTCTTTCAAGAAGAAGATTTTGGAAAGGCGAATATCAAGAAGATAAAATATCGGCATACCAAACCTTATTCGAATGTTTGCTTACGATCAGTAAATTGATGGCTCCTGTAGCACCATTTTACGCCGACCGTTTGTATTTAGATTTATGCAAAGCGACTGGCTTTGAAAGCGATCAATCGGTTCATTTAGCCGATTTCCCAACAGCCGATAAGGCCACTCGTAATGTAGTTATGGAAGAACGTATGAGTAAAGCCAGAACCATTGCTTCGTTAGCGCTTTCGTTGCGTAAAAAAGAACAAATTAAAGTACGCCAACCCCTCCAAAAAATCATGATTCCCGTTCGTAACCAGGAAGAACGAGAAGCAATTCTAGCGGTCGAAGAGTTAATCCTTTCTGAGATCAATGTAAAAGAATTGGAGCTCTTGGACGATGCAAGCGATATTTTAGTGAAAGAAGTAAAACCAAACTTCAAAACATTGGGTCCACGCTTTGGTAAAAACATGCGTTTTGTTGCTACAGCAATTCAAGGTTTAGACGAAAATCAATTGAAAACTCTTGAAGCACAAGAAGAAATTGAACTTGTTATTGAAGGTGAAAAAGTAATGCTCAGTAGTGCAGATGTAGACATTCAATCGAAAGATATCGAAGGGTGGTTAGTTGCAAACAGTAACGGTATTACTGTGGCTTTGGACATTCAATTGAATGAAGAATTAAAAGAAGAAGGGATTGCCAGAGAGTTAATTAATCGAATTCAAAACTTGAGAAAAGATGCTGGTTTTGAGGTTACTGATAAAATTATTTTATATTTGACACCTCACAATTCATTAAATGCTGCTTTAAATAATAACTTAGAGTATATAAAAGCAGAAACGCTTACCTTAGAAATTCATATTCTCGATGAGATAAAAGAAGGTGTTTTAATTGAGTTTGATGATGTGATAACCTCTATATTAATTAAAGAACACTAGTATGTCAACAGAAATAAAAAATAGGTTTTCCGATCAAGAGTTAGCCGAATTTAAAACACTGATCGAAGAGAAAATAGAAAAAGCGAATGAGGATTTAAATCTTCTTAAAAGTGCCTATATGAACGACGGAAATAACGGTACAGATGACACCTCTCCTACGTTTAAGGCTTTTGAAGAGGGGTCACAAACCATGTCAAAGGAAGCCAATACACAATTGGCTATACGTCAAGAAAAATTCATTCGTGATTTAAAAAATGCTTTAATTCGAATTGAAAATAAGACCTATGGCATTTGTCGTGTTACTAGTAAATTAATTCGAAAAGAACGTTTAGTTTTAGTTCCTCATGCTACCCTGAGCATTGAAGCCAAAAACATGCAGAAGTAAATCAATGCTTCGCATTTGTTGCCTTCTTTTTTGTAGCCTTTTGTTTGGTCAAACTCAACAGCGTAAAACTTGGAATGCTTCAACAATAGAATCAATCCATTTAGATTTTCCTTGGGCTAGCTCCATTGCAATAAATACACATGATGATTCCGTTATTGAAGCACATTATCAAACCGAAGGGGAATATCAAGATTTATATTTATTAAAAAGTAGTATTGTTGGAGTACATTTTTATCTGGAAGAGTATCAACGGCCCAATTGGAATAACCCAGGTGACAAACTAAGCGCTCACAAGGTAGTAGCCAATATGATTTCGTTAACAATTCCCAAGGGTTTATACTTATCACTTTCCGCCAAGGAAACGCAGATAAATTGTTCTGGCGATTTCGCAAATCTAAAAATCCGCATGGAACATGGTGCTGCTGTTTTTAATATAAAAAACCCAAAAGGTTCGATTCAATCCTTAAGCGCAGATCTTCATTTTTATGGTTTAGCTTCTCAACAACTTCCAAAAAACATTAAAGTAAATACGACCCTTGGTAATATAGTGGTACACCCCAATTAAAATTCTTACTTTTATCCTCGTTATGACAGCAACTAATCGTTCCTTTTTTAAACTCAATAGTAAAACAGCCTTACTTCTAATTGTCCTGATTTTATTCATTGATCAGGCATCTAAAATTTACATCAAACTCCACTACTCGCTTTCAGTTTACGGAGGCCCTGCTATTGTAGATTGGGGGTTTTTCAAACTCCTGTTTATAGAAAATAAAGGCATGGCTTGGGGAACTAAAATCAGTGATATAGTCCCTTTTATTAGCGAAGAAGTTGGGAAACTAATCCTCACTCTTTTTCGCCTTGTTGCCATTAGTTTTTTGGGAAGGTGGTTGTGGAAGGTTTTGACAACACAAAGTTCTCAATTACTTCGTTGGGCATTGTGTCTCATTCTTGCTGGAGCGATCGGAAACATCATTGACTCTGTTTTTTATGGGGTTTGGTTTTCGCACAGTTATGGTCAAGTTGCCGAATTCATGCCAGAAGAAGGCTACGCTTCTTTGTTCTATGGGCATGTTGTTGACATGATCCAATTTCCATTAGCTACTTGGGTGTGGCCGCAGTGGGTGCCTTTTGTTGGGGGGCAAACCTATACTTTTTTTGAATATGTTTTTAACATTGCAGATTTTGCAATCAGTTGTGGTGTTGGAATTTTGTTATTCTTCAACAAACGGATTTTTGGTTAAACTTTTGAAAAGTCATAGAGTTGTTCAGGTGTAACGCAGTAATCTAGCGGTATATCAGTAGGTTCAATAATAAAAGAATCCTGTTCTTCTTCAAAAAACGATAAACCAATCTTAATACAGTCGGGTTTGCACCTTGCTAAAAATCGATCGTAATATCCTTTTCCATACCCCACACGATGACCTTTATTGTCAAAAGCCAACAAGGGAACAAAAACCACATCTATTTTTAAAGCTTCGATTTCAATTCCCGAAACAGGTTCTGGAATCCCTAATGCATTTTTTTGAAATCGGGTTTGATCGGTAAGTAAAAAATGTTGCAGCTGCTCTGCATCTGCTATTTTTGGAACAACAACCTCTTTATCCTTTCCTTGCAAAAGGGTAAGAATTAGCGCAGTATCTACTTCATTCTGATCTTCTAGCGTAAGAAATAAATGAAAGATTTGCTCCTCCCAAATAGGCAATTCAAGGCATCGGTTTGCAATAATCAGGCTTTTATCCATCACTTCGGTTTCAGAAAGTTGTTTTCGAAGTTCTTTGTACTGCGTTCTTATTTGAGATTTGTCCATAGTTAAAATTGTACTCACAAAGAAAATAATTATTTTCGTTGAACCTAAGAAACTTAGGAACTAATCCTTTTAAAAAGATTCATGAAGAGCGCTGCTTTATCTTTACAAATTCAAACCTTGCCTGAAGAGCCAGGTGTGTATCAGTACTTCGATAAAAATGAGGTGATCATTTATATTGGAAAAGCGATCAACCTAAAGCGTAGAGTAAGTTCTTATTTCAATAAAAACCACGACAGTAACAAAACACGTATACTGGTCAAGAACATTGTTCGCCTGGAACATATTGTGGTTGAAAGTGAGATGGATGCTCTTTTACTCGAAAACAACCTCATCAAAAAATACAAGCCGCGGTATAATATTCTACTCAAGGATGATAAAACCTATCCGTGGATTTGCATTAAAAAAGAACGTTTCCCGCGGATTTTTTCTACGCGTAGGGTTATAAAAGATGGATCTGATTATTACGGACCCTACACCAACAAAAAAATGGTTTATATCTTGTTGGATCTGATTCGTGGTTTATACCCCATTCGAAACTGTACCTATGATTTGTCTGAAGAAAAAGTAGCTGCTGAGAAATATAAAGTTTGCCTAGAGTATCATATGGGAAACTGTTTGGCGCCTTGTGAAAACAAAATGACCGAACGACAATACGATCAGAACATCCAAGCGATCCGTTCAATTCTCAAAGGAAATTTTAAAGATTCGCTTCACGATTTCAAAGCGCAAATGGAAGAACATGCTCAAAAAATGGAATATGAGGATGCCCAAAAGATTAAAGAGAAATTAGAGATTCTAGAGAACTATCAATCCAAGTCTACGATTGTAAATCCAAAGATTAGTAATGTCGATGTATTTTCGATCATCACTGATGAGCAGTACGGATATGTTAATTTTCTACAGCTTTCTTATGGCTCTATCATCCGCTCGCATACTGTTGAAGTAAAGAAAAAGCTAGATGAAAGTCCTGAAGAAATTTTATCCTTAGCTGTTATTGAAATTCGCCAACGGTTTACATCTCAGTCTCCAGAAATCTTCCTGCCTTTTCCTTTGAACTTTGGAAAAGCAATAAAAGTAACAGTCCCCCAACTCGGAGACAAAAAGAAGATTTTAGATTTGTCGGAGCGTAATGCTAAGTATTTCCGAATGGAACGCTTCAAGCAAATAAAAATTGTGGATCCCGATCGACACACCGATCGCCTGATGAGTCAAATGAAGCTCGACTTGCGCTTGTCTTCTGAGCCGCGGCATATCGAATGTTTTGACAATTCCAACCTACAAGGCTCCAATCCTGTAGCTGCCTGTGTGGTTTTTAAAAACGGGAAACCTACTAAAAAAGAATACCGTCATTACAACATCAAAACTGTTGAAGGTCCCGATGATTTTGCTTCTATGGAAGAAGTTGTTTTTAGACGTTACAAACGCTTGTTGGATGAAAACCAATCCCTGCCGCAATTGATTATAGTCGATGGAGGGAAAGGCCAATTATCCTCCGCTTTGAAGAGTTTAGATCTTTTGGGTCTACGTGGGAAAATTGCTATTATAGGAATCGCAAAACGTTTAGAAGAAATCTATTTTCCTGAAGATCCTGTCCCACTCTATTTAGATAAAAAATCGGAAAGTTTAAAGGTCATTCAGTTCCTAAGAAATGAAGCTCACCGTTTTGGAATTACCTTACACCGAAACAAAAGAAGTAAAGGCGCCATGCAATCGGGCTTGGACGCTCTTCCTGGAGTTGGTCCAAAAACAAAAGAAAATCTTTTGAAGAAATTCAAATCCTTTAAACGGATCAAAGAAGCCTCCAAAGAAGATCTTATTCAACTTATTGGGAACTCAAAAGGAAACCGTCTTTTTATTCAGCTTCAGGAAGTTGTCAAAAAAGAATAACATTTTCTTAGCATAAATCTTCTTTTTATATGTGTCTATTTTATTTATCTTGTAAGCATTAAATAATTAATGTGAATCGACTAAAGACCATCCTCTTTTTAGGCTTCCTTATGATCTCTTTAGGGGCTTGGGGTCAAATGGATGTAGATACAACTGAAGCGCCTCTTGAAGTCGATCAGAACGTGTTTAAGGATGGCGAGTGGTTCCAGTTTAGAATTCATTATGGTTTTTTCAATGCCAGTTATGTTACCTTAAGTTTAGAAGCCGACACCATTAATGAAGTTCCCGTCTTCCATGCCAAAGGCTATGGAACAACAACTGGACTCGCGCGTTTGTTTTACAAAGTAGAAGATTATTACGATAGCTATTTCAGTCAAGAAAATGGTTTGCCGCTCTGGTTCATTCGAAACATCAATGAGGGTGGTTACACCAAAGATTTAGAAATTCGCTTTGATCACGAAAAAGAAATTGCTAAGATCAACGATAAAAAGAAAAAGAAAAAACAAGAAATTAAGGTCAATCCGAATGCACATGATCTTATTTCTGCCTTTTATCACCTCCGAAACATAAACGATACTTCGGCAATGAATGTAGGTGAAAGTGTCGAAATCAATATGTTTTTCGATGCCGAGAATTATCTTTTCAAACTCAAGTATTTGGGTGTTGAAACGCTCAACACCAAGTTCGGAAAAGTGCGCTGTCGTAAATATATTCCCTATGTTCAAAGTGGACGTGTTTTTAAAGAACAAGAGAGTGTGACACTTTGGGTGAGTGACGATGAAAATAAAATTCCCATTCGTTTTCAAGCAGATTTGACCGTTGGAGCAATAAAGTGTGACCTCGAGAATTTCAAAAACCTAAAGCACCCCTTTGAGATTAAGCTATAAATCTCCTAGAATTGTTGTAAAGTTTTCAATAAAAAGGATCATTGATCCTCAAAACATCCCGAAATTTGCATTCAAACTATGCAGAATTTAAGTCTTCTTTTTAACAACTTACAAAAGCTCTTTTTGATCTTCATTGCTACTCTAGTTTTGAATGCTTGTAAAAATACTACTAGCGAAGCAAACGCAGATACTTTAAAAGAAAAAATCGTTCAGCCAACTCCTAAAATGAGGTATGGGTACGACTATAATCTATATCAGGCAAAAGAATTTAAGATTAAGCGCGGCGACACATTCGGAGCTATTCTAGAACGAAACGGGATTGACTACCCCGAGGTATATAATATTCTTCAGGTTATTAAAAAGTCAGAAGTGAATATTCGAAAGCTTAAAATAGGAAAACCATATACCGTATTATACACAAAAGATAGTGTTCCTAAAGCACATGCGTTTATATACCATCCGGGTGTAGAAAGCTATGATGTTATTCAACTCAAAGACAGTTTATTCGCAAATAAAGTAAAAAAACCTGTTCGTATAGTTGAGCTGCAAGCTACCGGAGTTATTGCTACCTCCCTTTACGACACTATGAATGCTAGTGGGTATAATAGTAATTTAACCTACTATTTGGCAGATGTTTATGCCTGGACTATTGACTTTAACCGTCTCGCTAAAGGTGATCGTTTTAAGGTTATATATACCGAACGTTTTGTCGACGATAGTATTTCGGTAGGTATTGAAAAAATAAAAGCCGCCTATTTTGAGCATCGCAATAAACCGCTATATGCCTTCGAATTTCAAACCGACAGCATCAAGGGTATCGTAGATTATTTTGATGATAACGCAAAAAATCTACGCCGTGCATTTCTTAAAGCACCCGTTTCTTTCAGTCGAATTTCTTCTCGGTACAACCTCAAAAGAAGGATCGCTTATTACGGCCGCGTTAAACCTCATAAAGGCACCGACTATGCCGCAGCTGTTGGGACGCCAATTATGGCTACTGCAAACGGAACCGTTACTAAGGCAAGCTACAGCCGAGGAAATGGTAATTATATAAAAATCAAACACAACAACACCTATGCTACCCAGTACCTTCACATGAAGCGACGTAAAGTTCGTGTAGGTCAATATGTAAAACAAGGTGATGTAATTGGTTGGGTTGGAATGACTGGAAATACCTCAGGCCCACACGTATGTTATCGCTTCTGGAAAAACGGTAGACAAGTAGATCCTTTCAAACAAAAACTTCCCGAAGCAAAACCCATTTCTAAAAAATTAAAAAATCAGTTCCTTACCTATATCGAACCGGTAAAAACACAACTCAACTGTCTTTCTTTCGAAGAAAACGAAAAAAACATAATCCTAGCATTGAATTAATATT
>PXYQ01000009.1 GCA_003023645.1 Candidatus Arcticimaribacter sp.
ATAAAATCTCTTGGTGTAAAACTTATGTTCGATATTTCGATAGAGTTATCTACTAGTAAAGGAGTTAACATTTGTTAGCTCCTTTTTTTATGGAAAAAACTCAATGAAACTGGTGTTACAAGCATATTCCTGGAAAATTATTTGCTTTACAAAATATTGATTAAAGCATTTAAAAAACACTAGTAACTGACGTTGTCATTATTAGGGTATAAAATTCCAAACATATTAGGATAGGTAAACCCTACTTTTAAGCGCACTCCCAAGATCGTAACTTGGAAGAATTTTAAAAAGCAGTATATGTGGAAGTCAATACTGAGGTAGGGAGAAGCTCAGATGTTATTGTTTCTGGCTAAGTATTTCTATTTGTTTATAGACCTCATCCGCTTCAAACGTTTTTTGGTCACTCTTACTCCTATTAATTTTTGATAATTCGAATGCTTCCTTCAACAAAGCCTCATATTTACTCTGTAATTTCTCTACTTCTGTTTTCTTTTTAAATAGTCCGAACATAGGGTTTTTATATTGATTTTTAAATTTTAATAACGTTACTCAATAGGGTTCACTTTTTAACTTATCAAACACTCTTACTGAACTATATCGAGACTCTATCCATCAAAGGTATTCATGACTTGAACTAAATCACATTTTTGCTGATCAGGATTTGTTTTTTACAGAGAAAAAAGACGATCCATGAAACCAACTAATGAAAAATCTATTAAAGTCTAATGACCTTAAAATCTGTTCTTCTTTTTTGCTGGTGCACTTCTTCTGAAACCTGAATACATGGGTTGATTAATATCCATGTGTCGACTCCAATTTCTTTCAACTCCTCTTTAGCTTGTCTAGCATCTGCTTTAGAATCTTGCTGGGAAACAAGTACTCTAATACTAGAATCAACAACTTGTGTGATTGGATTAAACCCTTTTCTTTTCAATTGACTTAATGAAATTGCAGCATTACTAGGTTCTCGAAAACTTCCAACAACTAAAGCATAATCTTTTTTGAAGCCTTTATTTACAACACCTTCTCCATACCCTTTTCCATAAACACGTTGCGGGTTCGAGATACGTTCTTGTACATAGTCAATAATGGCTTGAGTCCTACGACTAGAAAGAGTCAGGTTATATTCCAAAGACCCTCTACAATCCGTAAAAGAGCTGAGTTCAACCTCTAGGGTTGGATTCGCCTGCATAACCGCTACAACCTCATTAACTCGATCCAGATAGGTTGTTAAAATTGAGCTCTCATCAAGATTATAGAATATAGGCAAAAATGCATCTGCTACTATTGGATTAAGATCTTCCTTGTCTACCAATGCTCGATCGAGATTCACCCAGATGGATTCTGAAACTCCCTTGTCACTGGTTAATCGGTATGCAAAAGAATCTTTCGCCTGAGTAGGCTGTGTATTTTTATATAAAAAAGAACCGTTTTTATTCAATTCCAATGTTCCAAAAGCTGGCGGTAGAATGAGTTCAGCTTCTTTTTTAATCAAACGTTGTAACGGGTCTTGTTGCTCTAAATTCAATTGATCATTGACCAGAACATGATTAAGCGCCACAACTAAGGTGTCTGAGGGGATATATTGGTAGCGATCTTGAATACCATGAAATGTAGGGGCAAAATCAAATGCGTACAAATCATCTGCTCCTTGACCACCTTTTCTGTTCGATGCAAAATATCCAAGTGCCAGATTTTCATTCAATCCAAAAGAAAAATCATCTTCATCAGAATTAATTCCAGCTCCGAGAACATGAGTTTCCCATCGGTTCTCAAATCGATTCTCAGCTAAATAAACATCCATCTTACCCGCTCCTTCTTTTCCATTAGAAGAATAAAACATAAACTGATCGCTATAAGCATATGGAAAAACTTCGTCCCCAACAGTATTAATGTCTGCTCCTAAATTAATAGGGTCTGAAAAAACTCCAGCCTCAATAGTAACACGATATAAATCCATCCCACCAAAACCACCAGGACGATCGCTAGCAAAATACAATTCCGAACCAGCAGCGTTAATACTAGGGTGCATCGTCGAAAATTCATTCACATTAATCGGCAATGCGGTTGGTGTTTTATTCTGATTCAAATCAAATAATTGAATTTGATACAAATTCAATTGAACCGTTTTCTTTTTATCCAATTCATCTGCACTTCTAGTGAAATACAATTGGCCTGATGCCTCATGAAAACTGGCAGGTCCTTCTTGAAAAAGTGAATTTATTGAATTGCTGATCTCTTCCTGCTCAGATAATGTGAAACTAGTTTTATCAAAGACACCTTCGTGAAAGTTATAAATTGGATAATCTGTTTTGATGCGTTTCAAAACTTTTTTACTTGCTTTAGTTTTGTCTTGCTCTGACAAATAAAAGACAGAGCTTTGCTCATCTTCTGTTAAAAACAGCATACCAAACTCAGAGCGCTTAGTATTACCTTTCAGAGAATTAATTGAGTAAGCTTCTTGATCAAAACGTTTTTTGAATAACAAACTATCATTTTGAAAGAGGCTCGGTTTTGACCAAGGCAAACGAAACGATTTATCTCTGTACTCCATAGCCAATTGCTTTTCATCAAACAATAAGCCTGCATATATATAATAATCTTCTACCCGAGCTTCAACAGAATTAGCAACAATGGCATACTGCGTTTTGGCTTCGGATTTTTTATTCATTGCACTTAGTGCTAAAGCCCAATTTCGTCTGGTATCAATTGGGAGCGAATCTTTGGATCGTGTATAAAAATTTACTGCTTTTTTAAAATTTTGATTCAAATAATAATAATCTCCCCAATTCTCAGAAACAAGAGGGGTGTTTTCTTCTTGCCCTAGTAAGCTAAGTGTTCCAAGAAAAAGAATAACAGATGTAAGGAGTGTTTTTTTCATAATTAAAAGAATCTTGGAGAACGTAAATACCCTTTTACTCGTGCAGATAAATCATATCGCAGCATGAGTTCATGAGTTGATGTATTGAACCCTTTATTAGTCATTGAAGATGGAATTCCGTAGGAATATCCTACTGAAAATCGTTCTCCCAGACTCAAGCCAAATAAAGCCGTTGTACCCAGATTATTAGCTAGATTAAAACTAGTTGTATCAACAACATCTCTTACCTGAATTCCAACCCAAAATAGCTCGTTAACAATCCCTAAAATTGAAGCATCGAAAGCTGCGATTGATTTCGTTTGTTTATACAGCAAACTGGGTTTCAGCATAAAATTCTTATTAATATTGAATAGACCGCCTCCAAGAAAATATGCGTGGCGTTCGATTCCAAAACTTTTGCTCTCTATCAGTTTTGGAACTGCAAATCCTAAATAAAAATTTTGAGTATAATAATAAAGCCCAAAGCCAATATTAGGAATTAATTTTCGATCTAGGTCAGGCTCAAATGAAGAATCAACAGATGTGAATGTGCTGATTTTATCGGAATCCAAAAGATAGCTGAAAGCACCTGCCTTTAATCCAATAGAAAGTTGATGGTTTTTTCTATTCAAGCGCAGGTGATACGCAAGATCGATATCAAAAGATGTCGTACTAATTGGTCCAATTTTATCGTTTAAAACGCTCAATCCAAATCCTAATTTCTTAGAAGTAATAGGCATATTAAAGGACAATGTTTGTGTCTGGGGAGCGCCATCGATACCCGACCATTGAGATCGGATAATGGATGTAAAACTTGTCAATCCACGTGCACCTGCATATGCAGGATTCATGATTTGTTGATTGAACATATACTGACTGAAATTCGAGTCCTGTTGAGCAAAAGAAAAGTTCATACTAAACAGTATGCCAAAAAGCAAAAGCGTATGTTTCATCAACTCCTTCATCTTTTAATGTATATGTAACCCGATACAGGTGGCGTACCATCTACCCACGTTATCCAATAGAAATAAACCCCATCGGGAACCTCGTTCGATGAAGACATAAAACTCGAAATAGTGGAAGTCCCAGCCCAATCGTTTTGATAATCTTTAGTAGTAAAAACTATATTTTCCCAGCGATTAAAAACAGTCAGCTCATAGGCGCCTTTAAAGTTTAGCCCTTGAATTTCCCAAGTATCGTTAACTCCATCTCCGTCTGGCGAGAACGCCGTGGGAATCTCCAAATCAGCAAGTATTATTTCAGTAGAAGAAATCATTGTTTCTTGACAACTAAATAATAGATTAGTAGCCAAAACGCGGTATTGCTTTCCAATAATTGATGCTGTAGCATTATCAATATACAATTGCGCGTTTTGCGCGCCAGAATACATACTATTTCCCTGTACATTTTGCCAAAGAGGAAACTCTTTTGAACTTGTATTGATTTGCCATTGATAAGAAACTTCGGATCCAAAGGGTAGCTCAACCGAAAGAGACATTCTATTTCCATCAAAGAATGTAATCAATTGAAGTTCTGTTTCAAAACGGATTACTTCATTAACCTCTTTATATTCTGGAATACCATTGGCATTGTTGTCCGTTGCAGGTGTATATCCTCCTTGATTCATTACTTGCCCAACAAAATTCATCGCGAGTAAGCCCGATCCCAAAAGTCCATTGTCGTCTGCATCGGTAAAAGAAGCTTCAAGGGTGTCGAAACATCCATCGCCATCACTATCAAGGTCAAAGGTATTGGGTATCCCATCCAAGTCAAGGTCTTCAAAAAGCTCCTCTACATCTAAAATTCCGTCATTGTCATCATCAACATCAATGCGGTTAATTAAACCGTCTGCATCACAATCTCCTATTCCTAAAACTGGAAGGGTTATGCTTTGAAACATGAAAGAGCAAGCATCATTTGAATCTGTACTGTCAGCTAATTCATCGGAATTTAAAACACCGTCTCCATCAACATCAACATCACAAGCATCTCCAATTCCGTCAAAGTCCAGATCTTCTTGGCTTGGATTGGGTGTAGCGATACAATTATCAACTGCGTCAAAAACACCATCTCCATCTTGGTCGCTATCATTATCAAGGTTCAGAACCATAACAACATAATCTGTTAGGCTTGCATAAAGGGAATCACTCTTTACAGGATCAATTCTTAGATAGATATCCGATCCTATATCCCCATCAATTATAGGGTCGTCTACTCCAAAAACAGATACTTGCTGTGGAATATTCCAATTAGCCGATGTGAAAACCAATTCTGTAACATCAACTGACAATTCCGAAGAGTCAACTACAATAAGTTCAATGGTTGTTGGTGTTGTAATATTTGAAGCTAAAACAACTGTAAAGTTGGTACTGCTAGCGTTTTCGGAGACAATCCCTGGGAGGGTAATCAATAATCCAGGGGAATCATTATCTAAGTTATAGATCGTTATATCTGCAACATCATCTGCATCTAGATTATTGTGTGGGGCTTCTGCGCTAGATGGGTCACCTGTAATTAAATTAATTGCACGAGTTCCATCAATAAGAAAATCATCGATACCCGTTAGTGTAATTTGATTTGCAGCAGGCTTATCCCAATTCGCAGCTGTTATTGTAATACTGTTTGCACTGAGTGTAACCTCATCTACATCGCCACCTAACGACAAAGGAACAATCACATCTTCTCCTCCAGCTGGGAAAGACAACAGACGAAATTGAACCGTAACGACTAATCCATTCTCAGAGGTGAAAAAATTGTTATTCAGGAGAGACAATACAATTCCTGGCGCATCGTTATCCTGATTATTGATTGCTACATCTGCTATATCTGTATCGGTCAAAGCATTGAAGTTGATGTCCGCAGAACTCACATTAAACGTTCTAATATTTACAGGCTGACTCCCATCTGAAAGCGGTGGTGCATCATCTATCCCTAAAACCATAACGGTTTGTGGGATATTCCAATTGGTAGGCGTAAATGTTATTTGTGTTGTCAAAGGAACAGCCTCGCTTGCATTCGAAGTATCAATATCGAAAGTTACATTAGCCGTTGGAACTGCATCCAACTGAGCTGTAAATTGAGCTGTATCACCACTTTCAGAAGATAGATTATCGGTAACAATAATAGTTATTCCTGCAACATCATTATCAAGAGTAGTTACTACTACGCTTTGCGCTGGGAGGCCAACAAAACCAGCATTTGATGAGGGGTCTACAGAGGCAGTAATTGATGAGGTTTGACTTCCATCAATCAAAAATTCATCTACTTGATTCAAAGTGATCGTTTGTGAAACATTCCAATTTGCCGCAGTAAAAGTCAAGAATGTAATTCCACCGAGAGAGGCTTCCGAAATATCGTTGGACGCCAGGTTTACTTGAACATCAGTCAAAGGCTGAACTAAGAGTACAGCCTTGAAACTCGCAGTGGGTGTAGCTCCCTCTGTCAAAGTTCCAATCACTGAGGAAATCTGAAAACCGGGCACTTCATTATCTAAATTAGGAACCAGAACGGTCTGCAAAGCTAATGAAGAAAAGGCTGGAGTAGAAAGGGCATTGACCGATATGTTTATTGTACTGGTAACCGTTCCATCCAGAGTAATATCGTCTACAGAATTCAAGGTTACTGTTTGAGGGACATTCCAATTCGCATGGGTAAAAACTCTTGGGGTTGTTAACGGATTTACCGTCACCTCACTTAAATCTAAACTGGAAATATCAAGAATTACAAGATCTCCTGAATCAGGTTGAGCATCTAAAACCAAAGTAAAACTAACTGTGGCTAGAGATCCTTCTTGAAGAAAACCTCCACCAAGAGAGCTTCGAGTAAAACCGGCAATTTCATTATCGATATTGGGAGCCAATACGGTTTGGTTTGGCAAACTAGCAAATGCAGTATCGGAAGTTGAATCAATCGAAAAGGTAATTGTTGACACAATGGTACCGTCTATCAAAAATTCATCAACACTAGAAACGACGATAAGTTGTGGCGTATTCCAATTGGCAGTAGTAAATGTCAAACTCCCTACAGAAGTTGTTATTTCATCTGTTGGTGAAATTGTAAGATCAACAACAACGTTGGTAAGCGGTTGTTTATTTAGAACTACAGTTATACTAGCCGTTTGAGAATCTCCTTCGGTTAGCGTTCCCAAAAGTGGGGAAACTGTAAAGCCAGCGACATCATTATCAGCATGAACAAGCGTTACTGTTTGAGCAGCTAGACCTGTAAATGCAAAATGGGAAGCAGCGTTTACACTCGCCGTAATGGATACTGTCTGTGAGCCATCGACAAGAACTTCGTCAACAGAGGTGAGGGTTATATTTTGAGGAACATTCCAATTGGCTGCAGTAAAAGTTAAACTCGCCTGACTCAGGGTCACCTCTGTAATATTTAAACTTGCAATATCGATAATTACATCAGCTAGTGGAGCAACAAGAAGCACTAAAGAAACAGTTGCCGTTTGCGGGTTTCCTTCTAGTAAATTTCTTGAAACTGGACTGAGTCTGTAAGCAGGAACTTCGTCGTCAGTAATTTGAATATTGTATGAGGGTAAAGGATTTGGATCGTAGAAACAAGCATCAGAAAGTGCGTTGTTTATCCTTACTGTAAAAATTGAACTCTGTAAACCGTCTGCTATTAGGTTGTTCACTGTGGTTAAAGTGCCTACTTGTGAAACATTCCAATTTAAAGGGGTAAAGGTCATCGATGCTGTTGAAACTATTAATTGAGATGCATCGGATGATGCCAGATCATAAGTAACAGCACTGGTGGGTTGATCATTTAAAACTAGAGAAAAAGTCGCTACTGTCGAGCCTTCAATTAAATTCAAAGTTGGAGGTATAAGTGTATAACTTCCATCTATCAAGTCTACAATAACTTTCAATCTACTCTCGCTCTGTCTATAAGAAGATGCTGTTGGATCGGATAAATTTGCTGCTTCAACAAAATATGTTGCTCCGTCTACTAACTGAGTATTTCCAATTAGATGAGTAGAAGTTCCTGTTGCTGTAGAAAACCAAACTAGATTATATGCATTATTCGCAATGTCAGAACGAGCATCCACACCTCCAGGTCTTACTAATTTTTTTGCTAGATCATTTAACGTCGGAGAGCCCGTTGCACAAATAACTTGAATTGTAGAAGTTGCAACTGCATTCAAAGCAGTTGGAGGAAGGATTTCATCGGTTACACAAATCGAAGTAGATGAAAATCGAACTGCCTGAATATTACTTTCACCACCCGTTGCTGCCGTAAAACCCCAATACGTTATGTTACCCGAAAATATAGTGTTGATTAAATCTATAGTAACTGTATTTGTGTAAGTGGTTGCATTACTATGTCTAAATTCATACGAAAACTCAGTAGTCATTGGATTCCAATTAACTATTAAATTATGCCATTGATTATTTTCAATATTAGGAACATCTTGAATAAGAGCAGGAGGTGGGGCAACAATACTTGCTCCGTTAGGAACAAAAGCCAAATGGTCTAAACTATAAGAAGGTGAAGATGTTGATCCATAAGGTGGATCTGAAACAGAGTTTGCATACGTATCCATTTCTATAGCATACGAAGGAGCAATTGGAGTTGCTCCACCATATCCAATACCATAACCTGGTGTACCTTGACCTGTATCTAAATTTTGAATAACGAACACCATTCCATCTGCACCGGGGTTATCGCCATCTCCAAGATATACTTCAAAGTCTAAGGTAAAAGCTACACGTAAATCAAGTTTATTTTGATACCAAAGCGAACCTGCAGTTGCATTTACTTTTTGAGTAAGTTCAAAAGTATTGGGATTTACAAATGTGGTACTATTCACCATTGAAAAAGCAGTGTTTACAAAAGGTCTTGAAATACAAACTTCAGGGTCATCATCTTGATTTCTTACCTGAACAATTTGGTTCGCAAGCGTATCAAAATCGTCATCGCTTTGTAAATCAACTATTGCAAAATTAACAGCACTGGTAACATCTGCATCGCGAACAAAATCATCAACACCTGTTACTATAATTTCTTGCTGAACATTCCAATTTAAAGAAGTAAATGTAAGAGTTGTTGTACCAACACTAACTTCTGTAGAATCATTAATAGAAATTGAGATTACAACATCATATGAAGGTTTGCGATTCAATTCGACTAAAATAGATTTAGTAACCGTTCCAGATTCATTTACAATTATATAATTTGTTGACACAGAAAACCCTGCCGCCAACGGATCGAGATAATCAACGATCCCGTCTCCATCTTCATCATTGATATTCAACTCTACACTATCCAACAAACCGTCGCCATCCGAATCTATATCAAGGAAATTGAGAGTCCCGTCGCCATCGGTATCGACAACTCCTCCTTCAATTGCATCTAAAATACCATCCCCGTCACTATCCAAATCGAAACCATTACGGATTCCGTCTCCATCAGTGTCTAGTGTGCAATCGCTTGCAGGACGATCAAATGAAATTCGATCCAATAAGTTCCCATAACCACCACCCGAAGTAGCTTCAAACAAAAAAACAGTAGATGTTTGTCCAACAGGTACCAGATAAATACCCGTATAATCTTGCCAGGTAGTTGTAGCTGTTCGCGTATCCAGAATTGAAGAAACAGCAGTAGAAATTCCTGCACGTATATTAATCGTTTGAACAGGGCTACTATCTCTTGAGAGATGACTTGCTGACCAGATCATATAGCCTCCTGGATTTGTGCTTATTGTTTGATAAAGAGCTGCTGTCTCATTCGCATTAATTTCAGCAAAACGATTTCCTTCTCTTGCATTATAGACTCGATCAAGTACCCTACCGTCACACCAAACTTCCATGTCAGAATCTGTCGCAGTAGTAAACCAACCATCAATGGTAGATTGATTTACAATACTATTACACCCATTGGTTCCAAGCTCAAAACCTCCATTTACTAAACCTCCATTTACAAACCCACATTCTACACTATCTAAAATACCATCGTTATCGTCATCTGGATCAAAATGATCGGCTATACCATCGCCATCATTATCTTCAAAAACAGTAGGGTCAGTTCCAATTGCAAATTCATCTGAGTCAACTAAACCGTCAGAATCAGTATCAATACTGGATGGATTTAAAGTAATAACATTATTGGTCTGGATTGAAGCTACTGCATTACTTCCAGCATCAAAAATAGTTGTTGCAGAACTAGGGGTAACGGTTATTACTTCATTTGCGGTTATTGGACTCCCATTCATTGGAAGCACCAGATCAAAGTAATTGCCATTGTTGATTATCGAACTTGGATTACTTGACGTTAAATTTGCAGCACTCCCATTACGAACAATACTGAGGGTGAAATCTGATGGGAGTACTGGATTCGATGCTGTATCGGTGTAAACATTCTCATTAAAAGTAACTCTGATAAAAGTATTGTCGGCTGAAATAATTGCGCTTGTAATAATCGGAATCACCAGATCATTTAAAAATACTTGATTGACGTTATTCGTTTGATTAATTGCGGGGGTTCCAGCACAATTGAAAATAGCATCAGGTGCAGTTACTGGATTAATAGTCAGTAATTCTGATCCATCCGCAACCCCATTCAAATCAATTGTAATTTGATATTTTAGAGAAGCTGCACTATTGTCTAAAGGTGTACCATCATCCCAATACCATCCTCCACTTGGTTCACTAAAATCGGAGGCAGATGAATCTTGACTTAAACCAATCCAACCATTTGCGGTTCCAGAATTATTTGCGTGGTTTGCGAACATATAATTAAACTCTTCTTGAGAATTATAAACCAGCAGACTGGCTTCAATGCCTAACGAAGCTGAAGCTGCTATAGCATCTGCTTTACTGTCGGTCCAACTCTTCGCAGTATCAGATCTATAATACGAATGTGCACAACTAGAACCAACTGGCCATGAAGTAAAGTATGTATATCCCGTGATGATTTGTTGTGATGAATTAATAACCTCTAATATTCCATCCAATAACTTACTATCAGGAAAATCATTTATCCCGCCATTTGATGTGTGCTGGACATAATCTTCTTGATTATCCCCAGCACCATAATCATTAGGTTCATTTGAATTCCAATTTGAACTAAAATCAAAATTTCCCAGTTTCGTTATCGATAATGGAATGGTTGAATTAAGTGTCGCAGTACCTCCAATTAAACCAACAGTAAAATCAGTAACATCGATACATCCTGTACTGCAACTAGGATTTGGAAAAATATCCTCACCAAAAGTAAGTTCGATTCTGAGATTATCACTCGAGATGGTTGTCGTCGTAATACTTGAATATTGAGCCTGCGTCATAGTTCCTATGAACAGGAACAACATACAGAGCACTACATAAAACTTAATTTCGTTACGAATCATAAAAAAAGTGTTGAATGATTTTGGTAATCTTTCATGCCAAGAAACGTTGATCACTCTTGTTTTTAAAGCTAATCTCGACTCTAAATGACAAGTGAAAAATGGCTTTAAATTTATATTGAAAAGAGAAAAACGTTCTAAATGTGGAGGGGAATCACAAAACATAATTCAACTACATAAATTTAATGAATAAGTGTATTAATTTCTTTTTCTTCAACAATTATTTATTCCAAAAGAAAAGATATAAAAGGCGAATTTTGAGTGATAAAAAAATAGAAAAATAATCTTCATCAAGAAATTACATGCTTGATTTAAGTAGCTGATTTAATTGCATTTAAGCATTAAAAACTAGACGCTTATTAGGGTTATATAAATTATTAAATATACTTAAATACATGTTTTAGAGTTAGTGCTGGAACATCAATTAAATTGACTGAAAAATTAAATTTTTTTCACATGAATCTCAAGAAAGAAAAGGTGTCTAATCCGCTCCTTAAAAAATGTATTTCTAAAAAACAAAAAGGTTTTAGTACTATAATATTCCAGATGGAAAGAAATTTGTCGGGTAAGTGATTCCAATAGTATAATTTGGTAAAAAGAATTACACTTATGAGAAGTAGTATAAAACTTTATTTTACAATTTCAATACTATCTTCACTAGTGCTTTCTCGATGCAACTTTTTGGAAACCAAGAACACCAATCAACCAATGAATACAGAGCAATATAGACCAGGATAT
Organism: Candidatus Arcticimaribacter sp.; assembly: GCA_003023645.1. Taxonomy (GTDB): domain Bacteria; phylum Bacteroidota; class Bacteroidia; order Flavobacteriales; family Flavobacteriaceae; genus Arcticimaribacter. Next base: position 11,952 of record PXYQ01000009.1, read on the forward strand.
CATTTCACTCCCAACCAAAATTGGATGAATGATCCAAATGGCATGGTATTTTATGAAGGGGAATATCATTTATTTTATCAATACAATCCTTTCGGAAACACTTGGGGACATATGAGTTGGGGACATGCGGTGAGTAAAGACCTTATCGAATGGGAACACCTCCCACTCGCTCTTGCTGAAGAAAATGATGTGATGATTTTTTCTGGCTCTGCAGTAGTCGACTGGAATAACAGTTCTGGATTCGGAATCGACAACAAACCACCTCTTATTGCAATATACACAGGGCATGAAGAAGCATACAGAAAACAATACCAGAGCATAGCTTATAGCAACGACAAAGGAAGAACGTGGACTAAGTATATTGGAAACCCTGTTCTTGATATCGGCATGAAAGACTTTAGAGACCCGAAGGTTTTTTGGTATGAGCCAGATCAGAAGTGGGTTATGATTGTTGCTTTATCGTTAGAAAGAAAACTGCATTTGTATTCTTCAACCGATTTAAAACAATGGTCGTTTATGAGTGAATTTGGACCTAAAAATGCTGTAAAGGGAATCTGGGAATGTCCTGATCTTTTTGAAATGAAAACTAACAATGGAGAAAGCAGATGGGTTTTAGGCATTAACTTAGGACGCCATAGTGTAGCGGGAGGTTCTGGCGGACAATACCTCATTGGAACATTCGATGGAACAGAATTTAAAGCAGACGAAGATCATTTCTTAGAAGAAAAAAACTACATACCTTCTTCCTCTTTTTTAGCAACTACCAACACAATTAAAGCTGTATCAGCACAATCGCAATCACTTTTAAACGAGAGTTTCTTTTCCCTCGATCAGGACAGTAAGACGTATACTTCTAATCCTTTTACTTTGACAGCTGACTATGTGAATTTTTCGATGGCAACTTTCGCTCTTTCTGAGGATCACATCCCCAATATGGAACTCTGGATTGATGATCAACTGATCCGAAACAGCGCCAATAATGAGCTCAATATTAATGAGTGGAAAGCTTGGAATGTTGAAGCCTATAGTGGTCAAACTGCAGCAATGAAAATTAAAAAAACTGAAGACGATTCTGAAATCAACATCATCATTGATCAAATACATCTGAGCGATCAAGCTGCCTATTCTCCCACAGAAACAACACAATGGATGGATTATGGAACCGACTTTTATGCTGCAGTAAGTTGGAGTGATGTCCCCAAAGAAGACGGTCGTCGTATCTGGATTGGTTGGATGAACAATTGGCATTATGCAAATCAAATTCCATCAGGAAAATGGAGAAGCAGTATGTCGATACCTAGGAGTCTTGAATTAGCAAAAAAAGGGAATGGATATGTATTGCTTCAACAGCCAGTTGAGGAAATAAAAAAATATCGTGAGACTGTTTTTGAATCCAAAGAAACGAGTATGAAAGCGTTCCAGTCCCAACTTAATAAGCTGGAGCTTTCTGATCAATTTGAAGCTGAATTTGAAATTGATTTAACAGATACGGAATACCTGAAAATGTTTTTTGGAGATCCAGTACTCCCTGCTATACTTTGGGAATACGACACACAAAATCAAATGGTTAGCACAGAACGCTTAGCTAATGGGAATGAATATTTTCATCCTAAGTTCAGTAACCATCAACAATTTAAAGTTGAAGCAGAATCTGGCACTCTAAAGATTCGGTTTTTTGTAGACCGAACCTCACTCGAAATATTCCATCAAAACGGTGCTCAAGTGAGCACTCAGTTGATGTATCCTATCAGTGCTGATTTCAAATGGAAACTTCAATCTGACAATGAAGATACGGTCCTCTACAATATGACTATATTTAAACTTTAACAATTTTCAAAATGAATAAAGTATTTAAAATATCCTTGATTTCGGCTTTAGCTGGTTTCTTATTTGGGTTTGACACCGTAGTTATTTCTGGTGCCGATCAACAACTCCAAAATTTGTGGGGTACCTCTGATCTTTTTCACGGAACCTTTGTAATGTCTATGGCTTTATGGGGAACAGTACTCGGAGCCATTTTCGCCAGTTACCCATGTAATTACTTTGGAAGAAAAAATACCTTAATCGGGATTGGTGTTTTATATCTTATTTCTGCCTTAGGTTCTGGGTTAGCATTAGATCCCTATACTTTTTCGTTTTTTAGATTTCTAGGAGGAATAGGCGTTGGGGCTTCAACTATTGCTGCACCAACCTATGTCTCTGAAATTGCACCTGCTCATAAAAGAGGGCAGTTAGTTGCTTTGTATCAATTCAATATTGTGTTTGGAATCTTAGTTGCTTTCATCTCTAATTTTCTATTGAAAGACGTTGGGGCGCAACCCTGGCGTTGGATGGTCGGAATAGAAGCATTACCCGCTATTTTATATCTATTAGGAATTATAACCGTGCCAAAAAGTCCTCGATGGGTACTTTTTAAAATGAACGATTTAACCCAAGCGCAGGCGATTTTTAAAGAAATCAACGGAAAAGAATTAACCGAATCAGAGATCGCCGAAATTCAATCGGAACAAGAGCCTGCCAATCAAAAACCCTTGTTTTCTAAGACGTATCGATTTCCAATAATATTAGCTTTTTTAATTGCGTTTTTCAATCAACTTTCTGGAATCAATGCGTTTTTATACTATGCGCCTCGTATTTTTGAAGCTGCTGGTTTACAAGAAAGCGCTGCCTTGTTGAGTAGTATTGGGATTGGAGTAACCAATTTAATTTTCACCCTCTTAGGCCTATATTTAATAGATAAAATCGGAAGGAGGCTTTTGATGATTATTGGCTCAATTGGATATATTATTTCATTGTCATTAGTTTCAATTGCATTTTTACAAGGATGGCAAGGCATTAGTATTCCTATCTTTTTATTCCTTTTTATAGCTTCTCATGCAATTGGTCAAGGAGCCGTTATCTGGGTCTTTATTTCTGAAATTTTCCCAGACAGCCTAAGAGCTCAAGGGCAATCATTCGGATGTTCTGTTCATTGGGTGCTGGCTGCATTAATCACACTTTTCATGCCCGTAGCCTTATCTGCATTCCCAAATCCTGGATACGTTTTCATATTGTTCGCTGGGATGATGGTTCTCCAACTTGTATTCGTTTTATTCATGATGCCAGAAACAAAAGGAATTTCACTTGAACGTTTAAGTAAGCTGCTAATTAAGTAATTCATGAAAGAAGTTGTATGTTTTGGAGAAGTCTTGTGGGATCTTTTCCCAGATGAAAAAAAGTTAGGTGGAGCCCCCTTGAATGTTGCATTACGCATGAAGTCTTGGGGTATTGATTCGCAAATTATTAGTAGCGTTGGAAATGACGCGCTTGGACAAGAAATCATTTCTCGTATAAAAGAGCAAGGACTGGACACGAAATACATACAGATAAATAAAAAGTTTGATACCGGTATCGTTACGGTAACACTAGATCAACACGGTTCAGCATCCTATGAAATCAAGCATCCAGTCAGTTGGGATAAAATTGAATTACAATCCGAGCATAAAAAACTCGTATCGACTTCCGATGCCTTTGTTTTTGGAAGCTTAGTCGCTCGTGATGCTGTGTCTAAAAATTGTTTGCTCGACTTATTGAAAATTGCTCCCTATACTGTTTTTGATGTAAATCTGAGAGCTCCCCACTACTCCATTGATGACATAGAACTATATATGAGTCAGTCGAATTTCATTAAATTCAATGACGAAGAAATAGAAGAGATCTGTAATGCGCTAGGCTATAAAAACAATAGCCTGAAAGAGCAAGTTCAATTCATTGCGAACAAAACAAATGCGCATACAATTTGTGTAACCCAAGGCAAAGACGGTGCAATTTTATTTCACAAGGGAGTTTTTCACACTCAAAAGGGTTATCCTGCTCAAGTTGTCGATACGGTAGGAGCTGGTGACTCATTCCTAGGGACGCTTTTAAGCCTGCTCCTTCAGGGAAAAAGCTCTGGCGAATCACTAGGCAAAGCTTGTGCAATGGGGGCGCTTGTGGCTCAAGAAAAAGGGGCTAACCCTATAATTACAGAAACAATGTTATCAGATTTCATGAAGTAATCAATCTAATCCTCTAAAGATTGTGCTGAAAACGATTGAAGCTCTTCCTCAAACAAATATTGAATTTGAATGGGACGACAACACACTTCACAATCCTCAATATATTGTTGTTCTAAATTCGATGGTTCGAGTAACATAGAAATTTCTTCCCAACAATAGGGACATTGAAAAAAATGCTCTTCCATTAGCTTTCAAATTCCATCAGTTCTTCGGCAACAACTTCCCATTTTTTCATCAAGAGGCCAAGTTGATCCTTTTTCCCATTATACTTTTCAAAGAAATTTGCTTGAGCAATGGTTTGCTCATAATTGTTTTCTAATGCTGTATCTGAGACTCTAAGCTCTTTTTCAATATCTGCAATTTCACGTTCAATTTTAGATTGTCTGTTTTGAAGTGACTTTAGTTTTTTCTGACTTTCGTAATCGTTTTTACTGACTGCAGGTTTTTGACTTTTTACTTTATCTTTAAGTTCCAGTGCCACTAACGAATCAAGATTTTTCTGCTCTAAGTATAAATTAATATCCCCAAGATATTCTTTGAGTTTGTGATCTTTAAATTCTAACACACGATCACTTAAACCTTGCAGGAAATCTCGATCATGCGAAATTAAAATCAAAGTTCCTTCAAACTTACGCAAGGCTTCTTTCAATACATTTTTTGAATCTATGTCCAAGTGATTGGTAGGTTCATCCATGATCAGAACGTTGAATGGCTGTAACATCAACTTGGCTAAAGCCAAACGGTTCCGTTCTCCACCTGAAAGAACTTTTACACGCTTCTCTACATCATCGCCACGGAATAAAAAAGAACCTAAAAGATCTCTTACACGAGAACGGTTGGCATCAGTTGCAGCATCCTGCATGGTCTCTAATAACGTCAAATTTCCATCGAGATATTCTGCTTGATTTTGTGCAAAATAGCCCAACATTACATTATGTCCGAGAGCACAATCACCCTCATAGGATATATCGTCGACAATGATCTTAGCTAAAGTAGATTTTCCTTGTCCATTCTGTCCAACAAAAGCTGTTTTAGTTCCACGTGCAATTTCAAAATCAACACCCTGTAGAACCATTTTATCTCCATAGGCTTTCTTTATCCTTTTGGCTTCAATAATCATTTTACCTGGTTGCTTTGAAACTGGAAAACTCAATTTCATTGCTCGGTTATCTTCTACGTCAAGTTCAATTCTATCGATCTTATCAAGCTTTTTCATGAGCGATTGCGCCATGGTTGCTTTTGAGGCTTTGGCCTTAAAACGCTCAATTAACTTTTCGGTCTGTTGAATTTGTTTTTCTTGATTTTTTTGAGCTGCACGCTGCTGCGTTAGAATTTCTTCTCGCAAAATCATATACTTGGAATAAGCCTTATTATAATCATAAATCCGTCCGCCAACAATTTCAATGGTACGGTTGGTAACTTGATCCAGAAACATCTTATCGTGAGAAACTAAAACTACAGCGCCTTTGTATTTTCTTAAAAAATCTTCTAACCAGATAATCGATTCTATATCCAAGTGATTGGTTGGCTCATCCAGCAACAAAATATCATTGGGTTGTAAAAGCAATTTAGCTAGTTCAATCCGCATGCGCCATCCCCCCGAAAAGGTATCGGTTTGTTTATCGAAATCTGCGGAAGAAAAACCAAGGCCCTGAAGTATTCGTTCTGTTGTTCCTTGATAATTATAACCTCCTATGATTTCGTAGCGTTCTGTAACTTCGTTGAGCTGAATTATCAGTTCATTATATGAATCCGATTCATAATCCGTTCGAGTAGTCAAACCAAGATTGATTTCTTCCATCTGAACCTCGAGCGATTTGATTTCTGAAAAGGCTTGATACGCTTCTTCGAGGACCGTTCTTCCAATATCAAAATCAATGTCTTGCTTCAAAAATCCAAGTTGAACACTTTTTTCTTGAGAAATAGTACCCTCAGAAACTGGGGTGTCACGTGCAATTAAATGCAACAGAGTAGATTTACCTGCTCCGTTTTTACCAACAAGACCCACTCGGTTTCCTGGACCTAAACGAAATGAAATATCTTTAAAGAGATATTCTCCACCAAAAGAGACTGATACGTTTTGAACGCTAAGCATAAAAAATTTTTTGCAAATTTGATGAATGCAAATGAAATAAACTAACGTTTAGTCGGATTGTCTGAAATAACTTTCAAAGCGTGACAGGTTAACAGCAGTAGGGAGTTCGGATATTCCTTCAATATGATCGAGTAACCACTTAGAAAGTAACGGCGCACCCAACACGCCGCGTGCACCAAAACCGTTTAAAAGATGAATATTTTGATGGTCTGGATGTGTGCCTATAAGTGGACGACGATCCATGACCGTTGGTCTAATTTGAGTAATGTGTTCTATAACCTCGTATTCAGATGAAATCATTTTACGGATACGTTCTTCTACCCAAGAACGTCCTTGTGAGGTGCAGTTTAATGTTTTGTCGTTACGTTCAAAAGTCGCACCAGCCCAATACAAGTCATCTCCAATAGGGGCAATGAAAATGGGTCCTTTCAAAATAGATTCAGATTTCAAGGTAGGCGCTTTAATGATCAAAATCTCGCCTTTAAGACCAATCAAGGGTAACATTTTAAAGAATGGATTATTGACCATCTGATAGCCTTCGCAAAATACAATATGTTCAGCTTTGATTTGTTTGTACTGTATGCCAAATGCAGTTGTTTCAAGCTTGTCATATTCAAAGGTTTCCATAGTTAACTCCTCTGGTTGCAAAGAGTTTCTAAAAGACTTTAGAAGTGTTTGTGTAGCTACTCGACCAGTATGATCAACTTGCCCATGTCCTAACGTAGCGTTTACTTCAACATTGGCATTGGCATGAATTTTTGGGTCTAAAAACATTTTCAAACCTTGCTGATCTGATGCAGAAACCCAATCATTGTGCTCACTCTGTTTAATGAATATTTTATGGATTGGTGCGGGATGAATAAAGTCAGAGTCCAAACGAGATTGCAATTGCTCGTAGAAAGGTAATGCATACGAATGAAAAAGATCACCGTTCCAAGAAAGAGAAAAGCGTTTCAAAACCGTTGGATTATAAATTCCAGCTGCAATTTGAGACGAGCCTCCTTTACCTCCATCAATAATACAAAAAGACAATCCTGCACGTCTGAGGTGTTCGGCATATGCCAAACCTGCTAATCCCAATCCTACAATAAGAGAGTGTTTCATATCAAATAAAAGTAAAAAAAAACGCTGCAATATGCAGCGTTTTTTAAATCTATAGAAAACAATTTAATTGTTCCAAAGGTCTTGTTCAAAATCTCGTATAACGGATTTCACACGTTCAGACTCTAGAAGTTGCTTTAATGCATCTTCAAAAATATACTCCTCGATCTTACGATCTTCATACACGTTTTCTTCTTTATAAATTAAGGAGTTGAAACGTCTGGAATTGAGCATGTGATCATACGTAATGGGCTGTGATGAATTCCGGTTATTGAATACTTGAGATTCGTTTAAAGATTTTCTAGCATCAGGAAACCAAACCCAAAATAACTCTACTAAATCTTGTTCATCTTCAGGCAAATCTAGTGTATAAACATCAGGAGCAACAGGTGCAATACCTAATAAGCGGTATTTCAATTCACCAAGACGTTTATTCACATACCAGGTACCTTTGACTCTGTATTGTCTGATCTCTGCAGCTGTAATCGTTCTTCGGTTTATATACTGAGGATCGAGTTCTTCACCTGCATTCAATTGCTCAATACCTGCTTCTAAAGTATCGATTGCTACTAACTTATCTAAAATTTCTTGATAGGTTAATTTCGACTGAAAATAATCATCATCATAAACTTCTTTGATGTTTCCATTGCGTAAATTCTTTTTCAAAACATGAAATAACGATCTACGATCAGGACCTAAATTAAGTGTATCCGTAGGATAATAGTACGGAAAATTAATTCGTTCATCTAAATCAACAATTTCCCAAATGGTTTTTGACCACAAAATATCTCGATCATCTATGTATCCATACGCGAGTGGTGTTTCATCATTAGCTTGTGTTTGCTTCTCGTTGAGTTGTCCAATTTCTTGAGGAACTCGAGCGTTGAGCAAGTTGGCCTGAGCCATAGCAGTACTGATAAAGGCACATGATATAAGAATAAAAGAATAGAAAGATCTTGTGTTCATGAATTTTGTTGTTAGTTAACGATCTCGCAAATAACCGGAGATACTTTCTTAAATCGGTAACTTGGATTATCAGGGTTTTGAACTTTTATATCAAAAATTTGAACGGATTGTCCAGCTTTAGCTCTACGTAAAGCTCCTTTAGCTTTGGCATCTAGTTTACTTCCATTAACAGAAATAGTTGCTTGACCAGGTACTTTAAATTTAAAGCTTACCGTTTTTAATTTAATATCAAAATCAAAATCATCTAAAACCGCCCCAATAGTTGCTATTGAAAGATTGTTTTTAGGGATTTTAATAGTTCCCATTTGACCTCGAACTGTTCCTGTTGGTCTTGGAATATCCTTAATTCTAAATTTAGTAGAAGTTGAAACTCTTTGGCCGTCTGGTAAGGTTCCGCTAGCAGTAATTTTTACCTCTCTTCCTTTACCAGGATTCATAATAAAATTACTTCCTTTAAGTCTTTTAAGACCAGGTGCAGTTGCACTAATTTTATTGTCAGGAATACCCGGGATAGAAATCGTCATTGGGTTAGAAACTCCACGATATACCACATTCATTTTGTCCGCAGATATCACAGCAGAATTTGGTTTTGAAATAACAGAGTATACTTGATCAACTGGAATTCTTGATTCCATACCGTTGTTTTTGAAAACTAAATCTCCCGTGATTTTATGATCTCCAGGACGGCCTGCGTCTACCTTAAGCTTAATACCACCAGGAATTAAGTCATATTGAGATTCGGTCAATAGTTTCCCATCCAAACTAATACGTACTTCGTTCGGATTCTGTGCTCCACCTTTTCTACCAAGAAGTATACTTCCATCAAACGTTTCCATTTGATAGTATGCACCTTTGTTGACTTGGAGAAGGGTAATATAATTATCTTTAGTAACCTTACTCCCTGCTTCAAGTTCTTTTCCTAACAATGCATTTAAAACATCACTCTCCGTTAGTCGAATGTCGTTTTGCATCATCGTTAGTTTTGCTAAAGACGAAATAAGAGGAAATCCTTCATAGTTATACGACAACCAAGATTGTGGTTGACCATCTGCATTAACTACATTTCCTTCAAAGTCTCCTGCCTGAAAACGTTCTTCTACCAATTCCGTATACTGAGGATATTGACTAGCGAAAACCTGAATTACACGCATCTTGTAGTTGTTCATTACATCAACGAACTCTTGACCTGCAGGAGATAAACCACTGGCATCGAAAAAGATCATATCCAATTGTTCACCTTTATCCATTTCAGAATACTTGTTCAACTCTGGATCATCTGCCATTCGATCTGCAGTGATAGTCGTCTTAATTTCCTGAATTCTGTCGTAAAAAGCCATCGATTCTTTACGAATCTCTTTAGCAGTTCGGTCGTGACCGACCCACTTACCTTCTTTTTCTTCAGCGTTTACAGCGATTTTCTGATAATAAATTTCATTACCTGAATTCACTCGTTCATTTGCGCTCTGAATTTTTTTGAACATTTGCCCAAATCCATCCAAAACCTCTTTACTAACGTTCAATGCCAACATGGTAATGAATACTAAGTACATCAACGCAATAAGTTTATTACGTGGGGTTTCATTTGCTCCAGCCATGCTTCTTAGTTTTTGTTCATTGCAGAAAGCATTCCGCCATAAACTTGATTAAGTGAAGCTAAGTTTGCAGACATAGCCTCCATCTGAGCTTTGAACTGTTGTGTGTTTTCAGCTACTTGTTCGTTGTAAGAAGTCTGAGAGTTTGCGTCAGCAACTTGAGAACTGTATAATTGATTTAAAGCTTCTAGTTGAGAAGCAGCTTTAGCTAATTGGTCTGAATAATTACTTGATGAAGAGACTGCATCAGCAATTGGTGTAAGTGCTTTTGCAGAAGATTCAAGAGTTTTGATGCTTTGAGTCAAACCATCAACTAAACTTACATCTAGTTTTGCTTTTTGAAGTATAGCATCAATTTTACCAGATAAACCTTCTTCTGAGTGTGAAGAGGAATTCCCGTGACTTGATCCTTCAGTTTGATGTTCTACAAACGCAGCATGTTCTTCACGAGCGTCATCTAACATAAGACCACCTACTAAGAAAATAATGGCTTCTGTACCTAGACCTAAACCTAGTACTACACCCCCTGTTATGGGACCTATTTCCAAGTGAAGAATTTTAAATAATGCTCCTACAATTACCACTGCTCCTCCAATTTGGAATAACATGTGCATGATAATTTTTCTTCTTAACCTTCCTTTTAACTGTTTCGCGTCCATATTTGATTTGATTTTGTGTGGTCCAAATATAATTATTTCTATTTAATTTTTACTTTTTCAGAACCCAAATAATCTTGTACGGTCCTAAATCCTATATAACTTCTTGCTGTATCAGCATATTCAAAGTCTCTTGAACTTACTCTCAGAAAGTAAGCAACGTCTTTCCAAGAGCCGCCTCGAATTACTTTTCTTTTCTCAGAAGCAAGTGAAAGGTTTGGGTTCAAAGAAGATACGTATTCGTATGCTCCCGGATCATATGAAGACCCTGTCCACTCAGCAACATTACCCGCCATGTTATATAAGTTGTAATCATTGGCTAAATAAGATCTGGCTTCAACCGTGTACATCGCTTGATCTGAAGAATAATCCCCTCGTAAGGGCTTAAAGTTCGCTAAGAAACACCCTCGGTCATTCAACAAGTAAGGCGAACCCCATGGATAAATACCGGAAGGAATTCCTCCTCGTGCAGCGTATTCCCATTCTGCTTCTGTTGGCAATCTAAAGTAATTGACCAATGGTTTGTTGTTTTTCTTTTGGTATGAATTTTTATAACTCGTTCTCCATCTACAAAATGCTACTGCCTGATTCCAAGAAATCCCGACTACTGGGTAGTCTTGATAAGCTGGATGTGAGAAATAGTCGTTGTGCATGGGTTCGTTATAAGAATAATTAAAATCCTTAATCCATACGGTTGTATCAGGATAAATTTCAAGCTCTTCTTTTTTGATAAAAGGTAAGCGATCACGTGCAGATGGGTTTCTTTTTCTTTCCAAAGCCGCAGCCTCGGCATCAAACCACGAGTATTTATATTTCAATTTGTTTATATCGAGTTTCATTTCGCCATTATACCAAACCTCTGGTGGCAAGTAAAGACTATCCATAACCTCAACATAAGCTTGGTCGACATAATCTTCTGGTGACCACGCGATATCATTATCCCAGTTGAGCGGGCGACCAGCATACAAATCTTCATTAAGATCGTAGTAGTTCGCTTTCATGTATTTCTGAAATTCATTAAGATCAGCAGTATCTGCATCAGCAAAAGCAAACTCACCAATACCATCACCAGCTTCTTCTCCTAAATCCAATTCGTCAGCTTTTCGAGCTAACATTGCTAAAGCAATTGAATCTCGTACCCAATAAACAAATTGTCTGTATTCACTATTTGTAATTTCTGTTTCGTCCATATAAAAGGAACGAACAGTAACTGTTTTGGCTTGCGCATTCTGCAATTGAGCCATATCGTCATCAGCCTTACCCATTATATAGGCTCCACCCTCAACAAGAGTCATCCCATAAGGTTTTTCAGGAAACCACTTCTTCTGTTTAACTCCGACTAATTCACCCCTCTTATTACCACATCCAATAAGGAGTAGTACGGTGGCAATTAAAACAAATATTTTTTTCATAAAAGATTTTGCTCTTTTAAGGGCTTTTCAATTTCTTCAATATAGATTTTACCGTCTCAAGATAAAAAAAAAGATTCAATCACTCATCCTCTTTTTGTGGCTTTCCACCATCTGTCTGGTAAAATATCGTTGCAAGCATCTACATAATCTTGATGCGTGCATGATAATAACGTCCTACTTTTTGATTTATTATCTAAATAGTTTTCATTTTGTAATTCTATCCACCATCTTTCGCTTTTTTCGCTTTGATGAAATACCATTTCTCGGTCCGACATTGCAACTGTATACCGTTTAAAATTTTGACTTGTATTTACTGGATATTCTCCAAATCGACAGTTCACTCCTTCAATAAAATACCAAATGACTTGTGCTAATAACTTATGAAAAAGCATGTTGTTTGGAAGGTCAAAAAAACCTGCTAAACTCAAGCGGTCACTAATCCCTGCGTATCGAGACAAGGCACAAATTGTTCGGCTATCAATTCCGTTTGGTGCTCCATGCACATAGGTTCCATCAGAAGAACTCCGTAGGCTTTTCATGTCAAAACTCGCGATGTCTGCTTCTCTAAAAGCTGGTTCGGTAAGCTGATTATTATCGAGTACACTTCCTAGGCGAATCGATTCAAAAAAAAGTTTTTCCATCAGATCCAATTCTTCCTGAGCAATAAGATATGATTGATATCCAATGTTGGTGTAGTTATATAAATAACTCGGGTTTTCCATGATGATTTTACTCATGTAGGATTTTCCTGAAATCAAATCTTCGTCCTGTGAAAAATCAAAACGGTTATCTACGGAAACCATATTCACCCATTGCTTGGCATTTTCAAAAGACCGATACGCTGCAACGGTCAAATCTTGTGTTCCTCCTATAATGATTGGAATAATATCCATCTGCTTCAGGGTTAAACACACCTCTTTAATTGCAAAATAACTATCTTCTGGTGTGTCTCCGTTGGGTAGATTTCCTAAATCAGCTACTTCAACACTCCAATTACCTGGATACAATTGATAAAACTGTCTTCTGAATTCATCCATTTCATAAGCTGTGGAAGTAAAAAACCCATTTCGGTTCTCGTTGACTCCAAAAAGTGCGATTTTAACATCAGTGAGCCCTGGAAGGCCCTGACGCTTGGTATGTACTTTTATTTTTTTACCCAAAACCTGTTTCGGTAATAGCACCGAAACACCAAAAACAGCCTCATCAACAGGTTCAAAGATATCCAGACTCATCTTCTTATTTCTTTTTAGTTGCCTTTGCTTTTGCTTTCGGTTTCGCTTTGGCTTTAGCTTTTGGCTTTGGCTTTGGCTTTGCTTTTTTCTTAGCTGGCTTTTTCGCTTCGATACGTTTTATAGCCTCTTCTAGAGTAATCTTGGTAGGGTCAATGTCTTTCGATAATTCAATTTTCAACTTCCCTTGAATGATGTTGGATCTTCCCCATCGAGCTTTCTCTACACGGATTCCTTCGTCTTTCCAATCATGAACAACCTTATCAATTTCTTTTTGAATTTTATCATCAATCAACGTTTCGATGTCTTCTGTACTGAGGGCATCAAAATCGTACTTCTTGTTTACATTGATGAACATTCCACTCCACTTAATGAAAGGTCCAAAACGACCACTCCCTTTTGTTACAGGAAGCTCTTTGTATGTATATATAGGTGCGTCTGCTTTCTTCTTTTCTTCAATAAGCTCAATTGCCATTGCATCGTCTACTTCCATTGGATTGGTTCCCTTGGGAAGCGAAACAAACACGTCGCCAAACTTGACATAAGGACCAAAACGACCATTGTTAATGCTAACGGGTTGTCCTTCGTAGTCTTCGAGGCTTTTAGGCAATTGGAATAATTCCATCGCTTCCTCAAAAGTAATGGTGTCTAGCTGTTGTTCGGTAGTTAAACTTGCAAACACTGGTTTTTCTTCATCATCAGCATTTCCAATTTGTGCTATGGGTCCGAATTTTCCTAAACGCACTTTCACTTCTCTTCCCGACTTTGGATCGGTACCGAGACTACGTTCGCCAGATTCTCGTTCTGCATTTTCTTGAACAAAGTTTACTGTCTTATGGAAATCTCCATAAAACCCTTTGATCATTTTTATCCAATCTTCGTTTCCTTCTGCTATTTCGTCAAAATCTTTTTCAACTTGAGCAGTAAAACTATAGTCTAAGATGTCTTTAAAGTTATTCACCAAAAAGTCATTTACAATCATTCCTATATCGGTAGGGACTAGCTTTCCCTTATCGGAGCCAACCATTTCAGTCAATAGTTTGACCTCAACCTCATCTTTATTTAAAGACAATTGATGATAGTTCCGTTCCGCACCTTCAATTACACCTTTAGCAACATATCCACGGTTCTGAACTGTTGAAATTGTTGGAGCATAAGTAGAAGGACGTCCAATTCCTAGTTCTTCTAGTTTTTTTACTAAGGCTGCTTCTGAATAACGATAGGGTGGTCTTGAGAATCGTTGGGTAGACACCAGAGACTTTAAGTCAACCAGATCGCCTTGATTCACAAAAGGCAACATCCCTTCTGCTTCTTCCTCGTCATCATCTACTCCTTCTAGATATACTTTTAAAAAGCCTTCAAATTTGATCACTTCTCCTTTGGCAGTGAAAATTTCTTTATGTGTTGAGGCTTGAATTTTAAGTTGTGTTCGCTCCAATTGTGCATCACTCATTTGAGATGCAACTGTCCTTTTCCAAATCAACTCATAAAGGCGCATTTGATCATAATCACCTTCAATCTTGGCTTTGGTTACATCCGTAGGACGAATAGCTTCGTGAGCTTCTTGAGCTCCTTTACTCTTCGTTTTAAAGGTTCGTGCTTGTGCGTATTCTTCCCCATAATTATTTTCAATAGTAGAAAGAACAGCAGTCTGAGCTTCCTTTGAAAGGTTCATGCTATCGGTTCTCATATACGTAATCAAACCAGCTTCATATAAACGTTGTGCCATGGTCATGGTCTTGCTTACAGAAAAATATAATTTACGAGAGGCTTCTTGTTGTAGTGTAGAAGTTGTAAAAGGTGCAGTTGGACTCTTCTTTGCTGGCTTCGTTTCTTTTGATGCAATGGAGAATTGTGCATTCACATTTTCCAAAAGAAAATCTTGTACCTCGTCTGGTTGATCAAAGATAGTGTTCAAATTTGCTTTGATTGTTTTCCCTTGAGAAGACAAAAAATCTGCTTGTGTTTTATACATAGATTGCCCAGAGAAAGCCTTGATTTCGCGTTCACGTTCAACAATTAAACGTACAGAAACCGATTGTACTCTTCCAGCTGAGAGGCCACCTTTTACTTTTCGCCAAAGCACAGGTGATAGTTCGTAACCAACCAAACGATCCAATACTCTTCGAGCTTGTTGCGCGTTGACTAGATTGTAATCAATTTCTCGTGGATTTTCAATCGCTTTTAGGATTGCATTCTTGGTTATTTCATGAAAAACAATACGCCTGGTATTGCTTTCATCTAATTTCAAAGTCTGTGCTAAGTGCCATGCAATGGCTTCACCTTCTCGATCCTCATCACTTGCTAGCCAAACCATTTCGGCTTTCTTAGCTAATGATTTTAGTTCAGCAACGACTTTCTTTTTATCATCGGAGACAATGTATTTTGGAGAAAAATCTCCATCTACATCAACGCCTAACTCCTTGGAAGGCAGATCGGCAATATGCCCAAAACTTGAGGCAACTTTAAAATCTTTTCCTAAAAACTTTTCGATAGTTTTAGCCTTAGCCGGGGACTCAACAATAACCAAATTCTTTGCCATATCTGCTCTTTTCTGCTGACAAAAGTAATTGGTTTTTTCTTAGGTCTCAAACTTATAATGAAACTAAAATTTAAACACGTCTCAAAAAGACACTACTAAATAGGTTCAATTGATATGAATTCACCCTCTAAAAAGGGGTTAAAAACGAAGTAACCTGACAAGATGACATTATGGAACAATTTTTGTAATTTTACAAACAGAATATAGATTTTAATTATTTAAGCTTAGAATCTACTCTTTAATATACCTATGAGCGACCACAAAGCACTTCATGCTACTCTTGATAAAAATCCAAATGATTTTAATGGGGAGCCTTTATCTAAAAAATTAGACCCAAAGAATACTGCAGCACGAAAACTATATATAGAATCCTACGGATGTCAAATGAATTTTGCTGATAGCGAAGTCGTTGCTTCAATTTTATCTACCGAAGGGTTTGAAACCACTACGGAAATGAAAGAAGCGGACCTTGTTTTGATTAATACCTGTTCTATCCGAGACAAGGCAGAACAAACCGTTCGTAAACGCTTAGAAAAATTCAATGCCGTAAAGCGCATTAACCCTAAAATGAAAGTTGGTGTTTTAGGCTGTATGGCAGAACGCCTAAAACATAAATTTCTAGAAGAAGAAAAAATAGTTGATATGGTCGTTGGGCCAGATGCCTATAAAGACCTTCCCAACCTCCTACAAGAAATAGAAAGCGGTAGAAATGCTGTTAACGTCATTCTGTCTAAAGAAGAAACCTACGGCGATATTGCTCCCGTTCGCTTACAATCGAATGGAGTAAGTGCTTATGTTTCAATCACACGAGGATGTGACAATATGTGCACCTTTTGTGTGGTTCCTTTTACTAGAGGTAGAGAACGAAGTCGTGATCCTAAAAGTGTTTTAGAAGAGGTTCTTGATTTAGCATCAAAAGGATTTAAAGAGGTTACTCTTTTAGGTCAAAACGTTGATAGCTATTTATGGTATGGCGGTGGTCTTAAAAAAGATTTTGATAAAGCAACAGCTCTTCAACAGAAGACTGCTATAAATTTTGCGCAGTTATTGGCGCTTGTTGCACAAGCACATCCTAAGATGAGGATACGTTTTTCGACATCAAATCCGCAGGACCTTACTTTAGATGTTATTCATACAATGGCTGCATTTGACAATATTTGTAAACACATTCACCTTCCTGTTCAATCGGGTAGCGATCGTATTTTAAAGAAAATGAATCGCCTGCATACGCGTCAAGAATATTTCGATCTGATCGACAATATTCGCAACATCATACCAACCTGTTCCATTTCTCAGGATCTTATTGCAGGATTTCCAACAGAAACAGAAGAAGATCATCAAGACACATTAAGCCTAATGGACTATGTGCAATATCATTTTGGCTTTATGTTTTCTTATTCAGAACGTCCAGGCACAATGGCCGAACGTAAATTAGATGATGATATTTCTGAGGAAATAAAACTGCGTAGACTTCAAGAAATTATAGAAAAACAACGTGTTCATAGTCGCTTCAGAACGGCAGGATATAAAGATCAAACTGTTTGTGTTTTGATCGAGCGCGAATCTAAAAAATCTCCCTTACAATGGAGTGGGCGAACTTCACAAAATACGGTTGTAGTGTTCACAAAAGAGAACTATAAGGTAGGTGATTTTGTTGATGTAAAAGTCAACGATTGTACTTCTGCAACTTTAATAGGAACTCCCGTTGGAGTTTCCAAAACCATATAATCGATGGAATCAATTCAAGCCATAAAACAGCGTTTTGGTATCATTGGGATGAACCCATTACTCAACCGAGCGCTTGAAAAAGCAGTACGGGTAGCAACAACAGATATCTCTGTTTTAGTCACTGGTGAAAGTGGTGTAGGTAAAGAAAATATTCCAAAAATAATTCATCAATATTCGCATAGAAAACACGCCAAGTACATTGCAGTAAATTGTGGAGCAATACCAGAAGGAACCATTGACAGTGAACTTTTTGGTCATGAAAAAGGGGCTTTTACTGGGGCTACTAATACCCGAAGTGGCTATTTTGAAGTTGCCGATGGTGGTACTGTTTTTTTAGACGAAGTGGGTGAATTGCCCCTTGCAACTCAAGTACGACTCCTACGTGTATTGGAAACAGGAGAATTCTTAAAAGTAGGATCCTCCAAAACACAAAAAACAAACGTACGTATTGTAGCGGCTACTAATGTAAAAATGCGAGATGCCATTCAAAAAGGGAAATTTCGTGAAGATCTGTATTACCGTCTCAGTACAGTTGAAATCAATTTACCACCGTTGAGAGAGCGCAAAGAAGATATTCCGTTACTGTTCCGGAAGTTTGCATCAGATTTTGCTCAAAAATATCACATGCCTACTGTTCGCCTAAAAGAGGATGCTCAATTGACCCTAGCGCAGTACAATTGGAATGGTAACATCAGACAGTTAAGAAATGTAGCGGAACAAATTTCGGTTCTAGAGAAAGAACGCGAGTTAAATTCTCAAATTCTCAGGTCCTATTTACCGGACATGGGGGCGCAATTACCCGCAATAAGACCCGACGAAAAAGGATCCAGTGACTTTGCTTCGGAAAGAGAAATACTGTACAAAGTTCTTTTTGATATGAAGAACGACTTGAATGACCTTAAAAAGCTTACTTTAGAACTGATGAAACAAGAAACATCGGAAGATGTTCAAGAAAAAAATCAGGGTTTAATTAACAAGATTTACGGAAAAGAACCCGTTGAAGAAAACCAGCAACCTCTTCAGGCTTTGCAAGTTGAAAATCAATTTCAGGAGTCTGTATCAGAACCCGAAGATTCGTATGATTATGCCGAAACAATAACAGAAGAAGAACCGTTGTCGCTTTTACAAAAAGAAATTGAAATGATTAAGAGGGCTTTGGAACGAAGCCAAGGAAAACGTAAATTAGCAGCAGAAGAACTTGGTATTTCGGAACGAACATTATACCGGAAAATCAAACAATACGATTTAAATGAAGGCTCAGAAGATTAAAAATTATATTCAAATTCTAGGAATCATACTCCTTGGATTTGTTATACACTCGTGTGGAATCTACTCTTTTACAGGAGCATCTATCCCCGCTGGAACAGAAACGTTTCAAGTCAATTATTTTGAAAACGTAGCTGGAAACAGGCCTGGATCTACTATTGAGCCCGGATTGGATCGAGACTTTACGCTTGCCCTGCAGGATATTTTAATCAATCAAACGAACCTCAACCTAACAAACACAAATGGGGATCTTGTTTTTGAAGGAGAGATTGTTGAATACGGAATTACGCCCATGTCTGCAACTGCACAAAACACAGCTGCTCAAAACCGTTTAACCATTTCAATCAATGTTCGATATTTTAACGTTAAAAAAGAGGATGATAATTATGAAACGCGTTTTTCTTTCTATTATGACTTCCCCGCAGAACAACAACTATACGACATCAAGGATACAGCACACGGAGAGATTTTTGAGCGTATCACCCAAGATATTTTTAACGCTTCGCTAGCAAAATGGTAGTATAATGACTCTAACTGAATTTACTTCCTTATCAAAAAACTATGATGCTCTAAATGAAGAACAGCGTCTTGCTTTAGAAAAGATCACCTATCGTTACCCCTATTTTCAAGCTGCCTATGCGCTTTACTTGAAGTCATTAAAGGAACAAGAGCAATTCAATTTTGATCTGATTCTAAAAAAAACAGCGGTTATTAGTCCAGATCGTAACACCTTATATGAGTGGCTTTATACGGACCATACGACTCAAAGTTCAGAAACTTTACAAGTACAAGAAAAAGAAAAAACAAAACCCATTCTTGAAATA
>PXYQ01000098.1 GCA_003023645.1 Candidatus Arcticimaribacter sp.
ACGTAAACACCATTTTTTTTATCTTTTAACGTATAGTTTTCTTCTTTACATGCTGTAAAATCTCCTAAATGCATCCAAGCGTTTTGATGAATCCATACACCAGCATCTTCTGGATTTGGAGATAGAATTTGATAGAATTCATTTTCCTTTTTTAAGTCTCGAATTGACTTTTGGTCATAACGCGGGTTAACGTCCTGTCTGTTTGGAAAAATCCATAATTGCAATAGGTTTATGGGACGATCTTTATTTTTGTTCTGCTCGCTATGTTCAATTCCTGTTCCGGCGCTTAAAACCTGTATATCGCCTTCCTGAATTACTTCCGAATGACCCATACTATCCTGGTGTTCCAAGTCTCCTTTGAGTGGAAGCGTTATGATTTCCATATTGTTGTGCGGATGGGTTCCAAAACCTCTACCAGCAGCAATATCATCATCGTTTAATACGCGTAATGCCCCAAAATTCATTCGATTAGGATCATAATAATTTGCAAAGCTAAAGGAATGATTGGCATTGAGCCAGCCGTGATTTTGATTGCCTCGAGTCTCAGCGGCATGAAAAACTGTTTTCATTTGTATTGCTATTTGTTAATTAACACTTGTAGGTACAAATATAATTCATTTTCTTAACGATATACAATAGCTTGTGTAACTTTAGTCTAATGACTTTTTCTGATTTTCGATCATTTTTTGAAGCTGCTCATTTTTTTTATCCACGACATCTTTCAATTTTTTAATGTACGCTTCATCATCTTTTTGACGCTTAATCTTCTTGTTCATATCCGCTGTCATTGATTTATAGTCACGATAGCTTTTGACTAGTAACCCAATAATAATTACAGATGCAGCAAGCACAACTAACCATTCTTCACTTTCACTGAAATACATAGATTTTTTGTTATTGTTGATTTATTTTTTTCTTAGTAGCACGATGGATATACTACTGAGTATTATTCCTAAAACCAAGTAGGGAATGTCTATAAAGCTTAACATAAAGTGCAAGTAACCAACTTCTGCAAAGCAAACGATCCCTAGGATTAGAGGTAGAGTTTTTAAAAATTTCAAAATCATTATGTTAGTTAATTTGAAGTGTTCTGCCAAGATACGTAAAACCGAATTGATTAATTTCGTTTACTTTTAAAGAAAAAATGATGCTTGCTACCTATTTTTTATTCCTTTCTTTTTTCATTCAAACTCCAAATTACGAAGGTAATTGGGTTACAATTGATGATGAAACCGGTGTTGAAAAGTCAATAATCAAATTGTATATTGAAAACGATACGCTCTTCGGCCGCATCGAAACACTTTTGCTTGAGGAAGACCAAGGTCAACTTTGCACCAATTGTTCGGGTGCGGAACTAAATCAACCTATTGAGGGTCTTATAATTCTTAAGGGTTTGACACGAGACGGTGACCAATGGACAGGCGGAACAATTTTAGACCCTGCAAACGGTAAAGAGTATCAATGTACGCTTACATTGAATGGAACTTCTGATTTAAACGTCCGCGGTTTTATCGGTTTTTCTTTTATTGGTAGAACCCAGCGTTGGAAGCGTTCGAACTAACGTCAACTACATCTCGATAGCACTCATTCCTTGCATAAATTCATCCGCATAACGATCTCGGTTTTGATCTTTCCCAATATAACTCATAAAGGTTGTTTCACGGGAGTGGCCGGTCATATTCATCAGTATTGGTGTTGGGATCTTACCAAAAAAATTAGTGGCAAAGGAACGTCTCAAATCATGAGACGTTATAATTGCATATTTAGGAAATACTCCATGTTCTTTGCGTTTTAGTTTTCCATTGTATCGATATGCTGTTACAGGTTCATCAATTTCTGCTAAACGTAACACTTCTTTTAGGTGCTTATTGAATCTGCAGCTTGCTATTCTTTTTGGAAAATCTTCAGTTAGTATTTTTATTGCCAATGTGTTTATTATTCCAACGGTTACATTTTTTTGAGTTTTTTGTTGGTGGATATCGACATAGATTCCACCATTTTTTGCGGGCCGTATTTGTTCTGGTTTGAGGGTCAATAAATCTGAAACTCGTTGACCAATCCAAAAACCAATAATTAGCCATTTCTGTACATTGACTAGGGTAGGGTTTTCTAGCTGTAGTTGTGCTACTTGATTTAGCTCTTCAAAATTGAGGGTGTGAATTATTTTCTGACTGGTTGTCTGTGCAAAACCAGAGATGAAATTGACATAGGAATGTGTTTTAATATCGTTTTTTTGAGCGTCTAAGCAAAGGGTTTTCAATGTGCCAATTAAACGACCAGCATGGTTTTGACTATATTCTTGCTCTATTAGTAGCCAGTGCTTGAAATTATTGACTTGTTCTCGACCCAAGTCTAGAAATGTGATTTCCTTATTCGATTGTAGAACAAATCGTTCCCATACGCGCTGGAAACTGATATAGTTACGAACTGAATTTGGGCGTAAGCCCAATTGACCTCCGGGCCGATCTCTAAGTCCTGAGGATGCTATAAAGCGTGTGATATATTGTGTTATTGTAGGTTTAGATGAATATAGTGGGGGTGTAGGAATGGATAGAGTTGCTAACATTGTTTCTTTTGGTTTTCATTGGGTTGTCTGCGATTTAGAAAATAAATTCTGAAAACAGCCCAACATCACCTGCTTTTATTTGGATTGATAGGTTATACAATATGATTTCGAGGTTTTTTACATACAATATGTTTACTATATATATGAAACAAAAAAACTCCCAAGTCTTATTAAAAAGACTTGGGAGTTTTATTAAAAATTAAAAACGTTAGTTTGTTGAAGTATCACTACTTTCTTCCACAGTTCTAACAATTTTCACAAAAGCTGAATCAGTACCAATACCAGTAACTACTACAGAAGGTGCAGTGTTAGCAGCAGGATCTGCAGCAATAAGTGTATTTAAAGCTTGAGCACCATCCTTAGAAGGATCAGCATCATATAAATTAATTGCCAATGTATATGTTACATTTCCAGTTGTTGCACTAGCTCTAGAGTCAACAGCTTTCTGTAAATAAGCAGTAAGAGTGCTCAAGTCATCCGACTTAACTTGACCTTCACTAGTTACAGTTGTAGTTGATCCAGCAGTTACTTCTACATATTCACCAGTCAATTTATTATTCTCAATGGTAATTGTATATGTACCTAATAATGGAATTGTTTGTAAAGATGATAAGTTAAGTGTAGCTAATTCTGCGTTTCCACTAATATCAATATGTCCTGTTTCATCCAAAGCTATAGTTGCAAGGTAAGTTAATTTATCATTATTAGTAACTGTAAAGTCAGCTGCATCAGAACCTTCAAGATGCGCATGCCCGATAGTAGCAGATGCTAATTTGTCTGCATCATTCAATGTAAAGGATTTAATTTCTCCAGCAGTTGTTAAAGAGGTTAGAGCTCCTGTTCCACTTACTACAGCAGTATCTATATCACCGCCAGCAATATTTACTGTTTCTAATTTTGAACCAGTAATCCAAATTGTATTGGTAACTGTACTAACGAGTGGTGCTTTACCTTCGTCTCCAGTTATTGTAAAACTCTCTAAACTAGCGTAACCGCCTGTAGCAAAATCAGTGGTAGTTCCTTGCGCTTCTAAAGTTAATGTTTTAACTGCAGGCAAAACAAGTGCAGATACCTTACTTGACTTTACATTTACTGTTATTGCTTTAGAAGCAGTAACTGTCATAGCAGTAACTAGTTTTGGTGCATTAAATACTTCTGCAACAGTTATATTTAGTGTTCCAGAAGCAGTTTTTGCTAATTCTGGTGTAGAAACAGTTTTTGCTGCAATTGTAGAGTTCCCTTTAAATTCGGTAACCTTTGGAAAGTCTGCAGATGCAATTGCTCCAATTGTAGTAGCCCATGGGCTCACTAAATTTGGTGCACTAAGTGAAGAACCACTATGTGCATTAACGATTAAAGCTCCAGTAATTTCTTTCGAGTTGATCGTAATTACAGAATCTTCAGCGGTAGCAGTAACTACTGCAGTTGTTTGTTTTGCTGCTCCAAATGTAACTACAGTAGCTTTAGGAACAATTACCGTTGTAGCTTGAGCCGAACCAGCAACAAATTTAGTTGCTTTAGGTAAATAAATGATTCCAGTACCAGATCCAGTAGTGGAAATTGATGCAATCATTGCAGAGCCAAAGTCAACGGATGTTAATCCACTATTTAAAGAAACATTTCCAGCAGATGTTAATGAGGCATAATCAACTGCTCCAGAATGTGCGATTGTTACATCACCAGTTACTGTCGATAGTTTAGGATGACTAAATGTAAAGCCTGATTCAGTTAGCGAATTGTCAATGAAATTTAACTCATTAAACGATACAGTAGAAGAAGCACTACTTGTAATGCTAAGACCAATGTTGGTGTTTGTATTCCCTAAAATAGTAGAAATTTTATTTGTTAATGCGTTAATTCGAGCATTATATGCTGCTGAAGTATTTGCAAAAGTAGATTCAATAGTAACACTACCGTTAACAATAACATTTGGGTCATTGGTACCTGTACTGATTAGTGTTTCTACAAACTCTAGTGTAGCCACATTGTTAATAGTAATGCTTTGGTTGATTACAGAATTAGCTTGTAACAATTCTTTAACATCAGCCTGTACTTCAGCCAAAGCAGCAGTAATTGCAGCAAGATCTTCTTCCGAAGCTACATTTCCTAATTGAGTAGATAATGCTTCAATAGCTGCTTGAGCAGAAGCAAGTCCAGGGGCTAGAGCCGCACTAGATGCTGCTAAACCACTAACTGTTGCATTTAAAGCTGCGACATCACTCTGAACCTGAGTCAAGCGTCCTTGTTTCAATATTAATATTTAGTGGATATTATAGATGCCCTATCTTTGTGGTTATGAAAAGGTATTTGTGTTTTTTGGGCCTGCTAGTTTCGTTCAGTTTTTTGCATGCTCAAAAAAAACTAGAACGCCAGCTCATCCGATCTATCGCTAAGGAAACAGTTTTTAAAGGAGCCCAAGTTTCGATAAGTGTTTTTGATTTGGAAGAACAAAAAAGAGTCATTTCCATACAGTCTGACAAAAACATGCTCCCTGCTTCTACGATTAAATTAGTACCTTTTTTAGGGGCTCTTCAAACTTTTGGTTTTACACCGCCCTTGCTTCATTATAAAAAACAAAATGGGCGTTTTTATTTTTGGTCTTCTGGCTGTCCACTTCTAGCGCATTCAAATTATGAAAACGATGAAGTCTTTTCATTTTTAAAGAAACAAAAAGATTCTTTGTTTCATATCGCAAGACCCATGACTTCTCCAGCCTTAGGTTCTGGTTGGGCGTGGGATGATATGTCTTTTGCTTTTTCAGCAAAAAAATCGAGCTTCCCCTTTCATGGAAATCTAGTTCAAATTATTTCTAGTCCAGAAACGGACAGTCTTCGGTTTAGTCCGCCACGTTTTGAGCAAACGATTCCCTATGCTAAGAAACAAGAGTACTATGAATTCTTGGCTAATGATCAGATTCGTCGTTTGAGTCGTATAAAAGCAGATACGCTTTACCTCCCTTTTACGCCCTCAGATTCGCTATTCGTTCAATTGGTGCAAGATGCAATTGCGACTCCTATATATAGGGGATCCAAACAAGACGTTTCTTTGGAGGGATATAAAACACTTACTTCGACAAAAACTACGCTCTATAAAGCATTGCTTCACGACAGCGACAACCTCGTTGCCGAGTCGCTTGTATTGATGCTTAGCGGAACGTCTCAGTGGGAATTGAATACCCAGCAGGGCTTAGCAATGTTGTATCAACAAAACAAAACGCTTAAGTCACAATTCCAGCAGGTAGACGGTTCAGGTTTATCGCGATACAACCTTGCAAGTCCCATGGGTCTGTTAGAAACCCTAAACAAAATCTATGAAATGATTGGGAGTAGGAACATCAAGACTTTATTCCCTCAGGCTAATTCAGAAGGGACACTGATTCGTTATGCTCCTAAACAAAGAATAGATTTTGTATATGCCAAATCTGGAAGTCTGAGGAACAATCATGTTTTGGCGGGCTATCTTTTTTCTGTCACCAACAAACCGTATGCCTTTGTCGTTTCGGTTAATAACTATACGATGGATAAAAAAGCAATACAAGCATCTATAGGAGAACGGCTATCCTTTTTGTACAAGAAGCTTCGATAAGGAGTAAGGTAATGAACAGTTGTTGTTAATAACTACAAAGCAGACGATGGGCTTAAAGTGATATTTTGCTTTAAGTTTGCATTATATCGTTAGGGGCTCTTTTGATAAGAAGCTTTAAAATTTTTAACCTCCGCCAAAAGCGGAGGTTTTTCATTAGGTAGAATCAAACGATATCCTTCACTATTTATTTCAATCCTATTGTTTATAGGATTTATACCCAAATAAATTATTTATTTTTTTTGAAAAACTATTTGAAAGTTCAATTATATATTTATATTTGCAAACAAATGTTAATCTAAAAATAAAAGCATTATTAATTTTAATTTAAATTTTATCAAAATGAAAAAAGGTTTATTAAGTCTTTTGGCGGTTGCTCTAACGATTGTTAGCTGTCAAAATTATGACGATCAGTTTGCAGAGCTTACTGGTCTTGTCAACACATTATCTACTGAAGTAAAGGGATTGTCTCAGGTTCAGAGTGATTTAACTACTTTGAGTGCTACAGTTAACGGGTTAGCTACTGCTTCTAGCATAGCGGGTATTTCTACTGCTCAAACAGATCTTTCAAGTGGATTGTCTGTTGCACAAGCTGCTATTACAGCGCTTTCTGCTCAATTGCTTACCGTAGCTTCAGCTGAAGATTTAGCAGATATTACTACTGCTCTAAGTGATGTGCAAGATGATGTTGACAAATTACTTCAGTCAGGTTCTACAGTTAATCAGCCTATCACAATATCTAACACTGCAAACTTAGAATATGCTTCAGAGCTTATAGCATCTGGTGCAGAAGACCCTAAAGTATTAGTGAATGGAGCTGTTTTAGTAGATACAACTACTTTAACTGCTTCTGAAACAATTTTAGCAAACGCTATTGTATCAAAAATTAAATCAGTAATTGGAAATGTTTCGTTTACGGCTGCTGCACCGCTTACTGCAACTGGTTTGGCTTTTGTAAATGGAAATTACTCTGTGTCAGGATCCGACATGGATGATGCTATTCTTGCAAATGTTACTGGAGATGTTACTATCGCTGAAGGCGATGGTGGTGCAATCGATTATTCTACAATTTCTTCTATTGGAGGTGACGTTTTTATAGCGCTTGCTGACGCAAACTCTGCAACTACAGTTGACTTTAATGGAGCTACAGTTGGTGGATCCATGACAATCAATGGTTCTGCTCCTGGAGTATTAGATTTCCCATTAGCTTTATCAATTGATTTAGGTACTGTATCTTTTATATCTTTAGATGCTGCTAGTGCTAACTCAATCGAATCTGGACAAACTGGAACTGTTGCATCGTTAACTATAGATGCACAAAACGGTGGA
>PXYQ01000099.1 GCA_003023645.1 Candidatus Arcticimaribacter sp.
AACCATTATGGACGTTGTTGTTGATTTAAGAAAAGAAAGCTCCACTTTTGGAGCAGTAGCTACAGCTGTGCTGAGTCAGGAAAACAAAGAGCAATTATTTGTTCCTATAGGTTGTGCTCACGGCTATGCCGTGCTAAGCCCAGAAGCAGTTGTTTTTTATAAAACAGATGCTTACTATCATCCAGAAACAGAAAGCGGTATTTTGTATAACGATGCAGAGCTGAATATCGATTGGGGTATCCCAGAGGAGAAACAAATTTTAAGTGATAAAGACCACCTTTGGCCAACCTTTAAAAATTATACTCTGTGAAACGGATATTAGTTACAGGAGCCAACGGCCAATTGGGTACAACCCTCAAACAGCAAAGTTTGGGATCAGAAGACCAATGGGTTTTCTGTGGACGAGAGGCAATAGACATTACCGATTCGTATTCGATCACTTCTTTTTTGGAAAATCAAAGCTTCGATTTCTGTATCAATTGTGCAGCCTATACCCATGTTGAAGGCGCAGAAACAGAAATTGACGCAGCTCGCGCTTTAAACGTAGAAGCTGTTAAAAACCTAGTTGCGGCTTGTAACGAAAAACAGATAACGCTGCTGCATATTTCTACAGACTATGTATTCGATGGTACCAAAAAAACGCCTTATGTCGAAACGGATCCAACAGCGCCTCTCAATCAGTATGGTAAAAGCAAGTTGCAGGGCGAGCAGTATATCCAGCAAAATGCAGCTGCTTTTTATATCATACGAACGTCGTGGTTATACAGTAAAACTTTAGGCGCTAATTTTTATAGCGTAATTCTAAATAAAGCCAAGAAAGGAGATTCGTTGACCGTTGTTAACGATCAGGTTGGCACTCCAACCGATGTTGCCCATCTGGTAGAATTTCTTTTCAATATGATAAAAAAAGAACCGGAATATGGTCTTTATCATTTTTCGGATGAACAGATCATGACCTGGTATGACTTGGCGGTTGCGATTGTAAAAGAACATCAACTTGAAGTCTCTGTTGCACCGAGTACAACAGCAAGTGGCGGAGCAGTTCGCCCAAGATACAGTCCTCTTTTTTCTAATAAGAAGTTTTGAAAACCTATAGTGTAATCATACCCGCGCACAACGAAGCGAACTTTTTAGAAGGGATGCTACAATCGCTATGCGAGCAAACGGTTTCTGCTTTAGAAATCATTTTGGTGAACGATAACGCTACCGATGACACAGAAACCATTATGCAGCGCTTTTCTGCAGCACACAAAAACATCAGCTATGTAAACCACGAATCTGAAGCAGCACATTTGCCTGGCGCCAAAGTGATTCATGCATTTGCTTTTGGACTCAAACACCTTAAGCAACCCTATGATGTCCTTGTTAAATTAGATGCGGATCTACTTTTACCCAAAGATTATTTTGAAACAATTTTAGCTGTTTTTGAAGACCCGAAAGTTGGAATTGCAGGGGGCTTTTGTTATGAGCAAAACAAGGCAGGGGATTGGGTATTGAACCACCCCATGGGGCAGGATCATGTTCGAGGTGCATTTAAAGCCTATTCCAAAGATTGCTTTGCAGCCATCGAAGGACTTCGTCCAGCCATGGGGTGGGACACGGTAGACGAGCTTTTGGCGCGTTATTTCGGCTTTTCTGTACAAACCCTCCCACAGCTTCGTGTAAAACACAGACGCCCCATAGGAGCAGGATATGCGCCCCAAGCAGCACAGTTTCAAGGAGCAGCTTTTTATGTGTTGCGCTACGGTTGGTTGCTTTCTGTTTTGGCGAGTCTTAAAAATGCAATTCTAAAAAAGAGCTTTCCCGCTTTTTTTCGCTTACTTAGTGGATACCGAAAGGCAAAAAGTGAACAGCAACCGTTCTTAATCAATGCCGAGCAAGGGAAATTTATTCGAGCGTATCGGTGGAATAAAATCAAGAACAAAAAGAAGGCATAACATACGATACGGATGGATCTTCCGTTTTAATACAAACACAAAAAGAGCATGAAAATAGCGGTTATAGGATCAGGATATGTAGGCTTAGTATCGGGAACCTGCTTTGCAGAAACTGGGAATCAAGTCCTTTGTGTAGATAATAATCAGGAAAAAATAACAGCCATGCAGGCTGGCAAAATCCCGATTTATGAACCGGAACTAGAAACACTTTTTCAACGCAACCGAGCGGCCAACCGCTTGCATTTTTCGTCCGACTTAGCCGAAGCTGTTGCTTTTGCGGAGCTTATTTTCCTTGCCCTTCCCACCCCAGAATTAGAAGATGGGGGCGCGGACCTAAGCTATGTGCTTCAAGTTTCTAAAGAAATTGCAGCCTTGGCTACAGAATATAAAATCATTGTCAATAAAAGCACCGTGCCGGTTGGAACAACGCGTCAGGTACAAGAGCTTTTCGATACCAGTTGTGCTGCTTCGGTAGACGTAGTTGCCAACCCCGAATTTTTGAAAGAAGGTTTTGCCGTGCAAGATTTTATGAAACCCCAACGGGTTGTGATAGGATCTTCATCGGAACATGCCATTGCACAATTACAAAAACTATACGCACCCTATATGCGAACAGGTAACCGTTATCAAATAATGGATTGTGTTTCTGCTGAGTTGACCAAATATGCTTCCAATGCTTTCTTGGCAACCAAGATTAGTTTTATGAACGAGATTGCCAATTATTGTGAATTGGTAGGCGCTAATGTCGATCATGTTCGTCAGGGTATGGGGAGTGATGATCGAATCGGGAACCGCTTCTTGTTTCCCGGAATCGGATATGGGGGTTCTTGTTTTCCAAAAGATGTAAAAGCCCTCAAAAAACTGGGAGATGATTTGGAGCAACCCTTTACTATATTAAGTGCTGTTGATCGCGTAAATACGGAACAGAAAAAAGTGTTTACTGCCAAAATAGAAGCCCATTTTAAAGGCGCTTTACAAGGCAAGAAGTTTGCCCTCTGGGGACTTTCATTTAAACCAGGAACCGATGATGTGCGTGAAGCCCCCGCTTTTTATGTAATCGAAACTCTCTTGAAACAAGGCGCAAGTTTTACCGTTTTCGATCCCGTAGCGATTGAGAATACCCGCAAGCACTTTGGCAATCGCATCCACTATGCCAACGAACCGAACGAAGCCCTACAAAATGCTGATGCTCTTATTGTGTGTACAGAGTGGAACCTCTTCCGTAATCTCGATATTCCTTTGTTCAAAAGCAGCATGCGAGAACCCTTAATTTTCGACGGGCGTAATGTTTTTGATCTCCAAGAAATGGAAGCTGTAGGGATTTCTTATTTCTCCATTGGCCGACCCTAAAGATTTTCTATAGTTTTAGTGTTCTCTGTGTTTAGAGCGAATTTCCATTTAATTTGTATTTACTACATTAGTAATTGAAACTAAAATGGCGCAATGAAAATTATAGACCTATCAAAACCAATTCAATACAATAAGTCGGATCCTTGGTTTATGAAAGTCAAAATAAAACATAAACCTCATAGGAAAGCGAAATGGTTGATCCGTTTTTTAGGATTACCCTTTCGATTATTCCCAAAAAACTTTATTGGCTGGGCAGATGACACCATAAAGAACATGGGAGTGCATGCCACTACACATATTGATGCTCCTTGGCATTATTCGCCCACTACAAATGGACAGAAGTCCAAAACAATTGATGAAGTTCCCTTGGAGTGGTGCTTTGGACAAGGCCTCGTTATTGACATGAAGCACAAGGCAGATTTTGATCCGATTACAAGAAATGATATTGAAGGCTTTTTAAGTAAGAATAAGTTGACGATAAAACCAAAAATGATTGTACTTATTAAAACAGGGAGAGATAAGTTCAATGGCACCAAAAACTTTCATGAAATAGGCACCGGAATGAGCGCCGAAGCAACGGAGTGGTTAATTGACAAAGGCATAAAAGTAATGGGAATTGATTCTTGGGGATGGGACTTACCATTGCCGTATATGCTCAAAACAGCCAAAGAGACGGGAAATTCAGAATTGTTTTGGGAAGCACATTTGGTGGGTAGAGATAAGGAATATTGCCATATGGAACAATTGGTCAACCTCGACGAACTTCCCCATGAAGGCTTCAAAATTGCAGTTTTTCCTTTGAAAATTGTTGGGGCTTCTGCTGCACCAGCTAGAGTAGTTGCAATCTTTGAATAAAGGAGTAACTAAAAGCCATACTAAAGTTCGATCTCATACACCTGTCTAATGTCTCGAGAAGACGAGCCCAATTTAACCGTATAAAGCCCTTTTTCTAGCGCCCAATCGTTTTTAGCTTCGTCCCAATAGCGAATATCGGAAACCGCAATGTTAATTTGGAGTTCCTCTGTTGCGTTGGGTTCTAGGGCGCTACTTTTTGTAAATGCTTTCAGCTCCTGAGGAGATCGATCAATAGTCGAATTGGATTTAGAAACATAAACCTGCACAACCTCTTTTCCGATCCGTTTCCCTGTATTTTGAATTTGTAAGGAGATCTGTATGCTATCTTTTTCAAGAGTAACTGCCGCAGAATTATATTCAAAATCAGTGTACGAAAGACCATGTCCAAAAGGATAGGCAACCGCTAAGTTGGCTTTGTCGAAATGGCGATAACCAACATAAATTCCTTCTTCGTAGTTGGTATAATCTTTGTTTTTAATCTTTTCTCCTTCGGGTCGTGCCTTTTTATTACCAAGCATCATATTGTTTATAAGCCCCAGAATTGTTTGCTGCTCCCCATCTTGCGGGAAATTTTGAGTAGACGCATGATCACTTAGATTAATGGGAAAGGTCACCGGAAGTTTTCCACTTGGATTTACGTTACCACTCAGGAGATCAGCAGCAGAATTTCCGCCTTCTTGTCCCCCTTGCCAAGCCAATAAAATAGCATCTGGTTGGTCTTTCCAGGAAGCCGTTTCAATAACCCCACCAACATTCAATACCACAATCAATTTTTTGCCAGCAGACTGAAACGCTTTTGACGCGTCGGAGATCATTTTCTTTTCAAGAGTAGTCAACAAAAAGTCATCAACTTCTACTCGATCGCCACCTTCTCCAGCATTCCGACCAATGGTCAAAACACCTACTTCCGATGCTGCTACAATAGCATCTAACTGCTCAGCGGTAAAAGTCATTTCGGGCGGTAAACTGGTATCAAAGGCCGCCTCTAAGCCTTCGGATTTCACAAATTCTTCTTGATGAGCTGCTTTGTGCGTTTCATAAATGTCTTTTGCTCTTTCGTTGATTGAAAATCCAACATTCCGTAAGCCTTCTTCAAGCGATATCGTATACGCTTCGTTTACATCACCCGAGCCTGTTCCGCCAGAAATAAAGTCATAAGAGGTAATGCCAAGAAGGGCAATGTTCTTTATGTTCTCAAGGGGCAAGGCATTTTCGTTCTTAAGCAACACCATACCTTCTGATGCTGACATGCGCGTAATTTCGGCATGGGCTTTCAAATCAGGGTTATTGCTGAAGGTGGGACGCTTAAGTTTTCCACTTTTAAAAATTAAAGTAAGAATACGACTCGCTGCACGGTCAATAATTTCAGGAGACAAACGACCATCTTCTGAAGCTTCACGCAAGGCATCCCATTGTTTTTTGGTGCCGGGCTCCAACAAATCGTTCCCAGCGCTTATTTGAGCCGCCGCATCTCTCCCACCAAACCAATCGGTCATTACCAAGCCTTCGAAACCCCAATCGCCTCTTAGAACGTCTGTGAGCAAGTATTCGCTTTGGGAAGTATAGGTTCCATTGACCTTATTGTACGAAGACATAATGGTCCAAGGTTGCGCCTCGCGGACAACAATTTCAAAGCCTTTTAGATAAATCTCCCGCATTGCTCTTTCAGAAACGATTGCATCGTTGACATCGCGATCAGTTTCTTGATTGTTTGCAACAAAATGCTTTACCGAAGTACCTACACCGTTTGATTCAATTCCGTTTACAATGGCAGCTCCAATATAACCCGACAACACTGGATCTTCGGAATAATATTCGAAATTTCTTCCACAAAGTGGATTCCGATGAATGTTCATACCAGGACCCAAAATCACATCAATACCATATTCTGCTGCCTCATTACCCATCGCGTTACCAACGGCATAGACCAATTCTTGGTTCCAAGTAGAAGCCAGTAAAGTAGCAATTGGAAATGCAGTACTGTTGTATGTTCGGTCTTCTCCTTTTCGCTTGGGTTCAATTCGCAAACCCGCTGGACCATCTGACAAATATACGGTCGGAATACCCAATCTAGGGGTTGCAACCAAGGTTCCTACAGCGCCAGGAATTCCCACCCCAGGTTCGTTTAGTCCGATAGCAGAACCGATTCCAGACCCTTTGAGGAGGTGTATTTTTTCTTCCAAAGTCATTTGAGAAAGCAGGTTCGATACCCGCTTTTCAAGCGGCATCCGTTCATCTTCATAAACGTCTAAACGCTCATTTGCGTTGAGGTCTAAAAAAGTGTAACCGTCTTGCTCTATTTCTTTAACACTTGCTAGGGCTGTATATTCCTCTTCAAAATCCAAGAAGGTGTTTTTTAAATAGATCGACCCAGTAATTCCCAAAATAATTAGTACCACGAGGAGTGATCCCAAAACTGCCAACACAACTTTTACCTTTTTCATCATAATCAAATAGTATAGATTCACCTAAGGTAAGAAAAGTACTGGCGTGCAGCGTATCACAGATAGTAAGACAACCTATTGTTGTATACAAAACACTAATTGCAAGGACCTTAACTTGCTTTTGTCATCATGTTTTTTTAGTTTTAAACTGTATTCACCCCCCAAATCGAATATACTTGATGAAAAACCTGCCTTCACACCATCTTTTCGAACCCGCATTTATGTGGCAACTGTTTTTGCAGTATGCCCGTCTTTTTGTGCGTGATAGTCAAAATAACGTGGCGAAAGTGAAAAGGGTTTTAAAACAATTTTGTATAGATGAGAGTGACACAATACATTCTGATTTGGCATGTATTGTTGAACAAAACGGTGCATTTAAAAGAAATAAACACACCTGAAGGTGGATATACTCACTAGTTGTGCATAATGCGGAAAATCGAACAAAACAGGGAATTTTCGTTCTGAAATGCCAACGCACAGTCAAGCACATTTCATTTTTTTCGTGCCTCAAAAAATAAAAAGAGCTTGCCTTTTCCCACCGCTACCTGAAGAAAGTTTATTTACTAGATTCGAATTAATTTTGCTTTATTATTTTCAAAAAGATTAACTTTGTGGGTTAATAAATTCGTATTTTACGGAAACCAAGAAAGACCATAGAAAATAATAATGAACGGACAAAAAACAATAGATTTAATTGGTTTAAACAAAGCCATTTCTACTGCTTCGAAAGACAAGAAGCTGTCCGAAAGTAAATCTATTGTCTTGAACCAAGTAAAAGAATTCGGTATTGATGCCGTTTATTTTAATACCGAT
>PXYQ01000100.1 GCA_003023645.1 Candidatus Arcticimaribacter sp.
AGTGTTATCGAATTTCTTAAAACTTGAAGTTGATGTTTTGGTTTTATTAAATTCAAGATTATAGCTTACTTAGTCGAACAAATAAAATTTAGTTTATGAAAAAATTAGCTTTACACTGGAAAATTTTAATCGGGATGACACTGGGAGTTGTTTTTGGTTTAGTAATGTCATACGTTGTTGGTGGATCTCAATTTGTTGGTGACTACATCAAACCGTTTGGTACTATTTTCATTAATCTATTAAAGCTAATTGCAATTCCTTTAATATTAGCATCGCTGATAAAAGGAGTTTCCGATTTAAAAGATATTTCAAAACTTTCTCAAATGGGAGGTAGAACAATTTTGACTTATATAAGCACCACCTTGGTCGCTGTTGTTATTGGTTTGATTTTGGTCAACACCATCCAACCTGGGAAATCGATTAGCGTTGAAACAAGAAAAGAACTGGTAGAAGCCTATGCATCTGATGCAAATCAGAAGAGAGAAGCTGCTGCCAAACAGAGTAGTGCAGGTCCATTGCAAGCACTCGTAGATATTGTTCCTTCAAATATTTTTGCAGCTGCTAGCAACAATCGTAATATGTTGCAAATCATATTTTTTGCCATGTTCTTCGGTATTGGTATTATTCTTATTCCTGAAAAAGAATCCACATCTGTAAAAAGTTTTTTTGACTCTTTCAATGCCGTGATTTTAAAACTCATTGATCTTATCATGCTTGCTGCTCCCTATGGTGTATTTGCTCTACTAGCTGCCTTAGTCGTTGAAGCACCTAGCTTAGAACTCTTTAAAGCTCTTGCGCTTTATGCTGTTACTTTATTGTTAGGTCTTGCAGCTATGATTGGAGTCTATGCCATATTTGTGCGTGTGGTGGTTAAGAAAAGTACTTCTTTTTTCTTTAAAGGAATTGCACCAGCACAACTACTTGCTTTTTCAACAAGTTCTAGCGCTGCAACACTTCCTGTTACAATGGAGTGTGTTGAAGATAATTTGGGAGTAGATAAAGAAGTAACGAGTTTTGTTCTCCCAATTGGTGCTACCATAAATATGGATGGTACTAGTGTGTATCAAGGAGTAGCTGCCGTTTTTATTGCGCAAGCTTTTGGTTTAGATTTAAGTTTAGCCGCACAATTAGGTATTATTTTTACTGCAACATTAGCCTCAATAGGAACAGCTGCTGTCCCTAGTGCAGGGATTGTGATGTTGGTTATTGTACTGGCTCAAGCTGGAATTCCAGAAGCAGGACTTGCACTGATATTTGCAATTGATCGACCTTTAGATATGTGCCGTACCGTTGTTAACGTAACAGGCGATGCAGCAGTTTCCATGTTTGTAGCAAAATCGATTGGCAAGCTTAAATAAACCAATCTTTTCGACCGTATAGTTGCGCAATCCATACTAGGGTTAGGGATAGAATTACAACAACCGCAGGTAATGTTGCTATAGAGACTCCAAAAATTTCGATTGCTCCTGCTATGAACATACTGTAATACATTTGAATGATTACGCAGAGCAAAGAAAAAACCAAAATATTTTTTGACCAACTTTTACGTCGCAATAGCCCAAAGGTTCCAATGGTTCCTAATCCAACTGCGAGACCATATATAATTTGAATCCATAGGGGAAATTGTGATCTAAAATCCTGTTGGATTTGATCTAGAGTACTTGGATCGAGTAAAAGGTCAGTAATAAAAGCATAGACTCCAACAAGGTTCCAGATTAACAAGAGGATAACGGATATTTGCAGCCATTGGGGTGGTTTCAACTCAGTTTTCATAAGTAAGGCTTAAGATTATAGATTTAAGAAGGGAATATCTTTCTTTTTACCCCACAAAATCATCAGACTGAGTATGAGCGTGGCAATTGCCGTGTAAAACAAAGCACCACCATCGCCTTTAACTTCAATTCCAATCATGGTTAAATGCATCATTACTGCTCCTGCCATTAGACCGGAAGCGAGTCCAGCTCCCATCCATATTTTTTTTGGTAAAAACAGTAAAATACTGGCAATCAGTTCTAAAACACCAATTCCGATTCTTCCCCAAGGTTCCATCCCAACCTGTGTGAAGATATAAACGCTATCTGGGTGTGCAAGAAACTTAAAGCGGAGGGTTTGAAGTAAAATTACAGCAACTATGATTCTTAGTGCTAGGGATAAGTAGTTTTTCATAAGGGGATTTTATGGGTTATTTAAAACAATGTTGTAAATGGTATGCTACATCAATATTTATATAAATGTATAAAAATATATTTTACTATATTATTTATTAGTTATTAAAGAAACTAAAAGAATTAAATATGCACTACTTTATCTCCAGAACCTCCGATAGAATATGCTTCATAACAACATAACCATCTTGGTTTGGATGTACTGGATCATAACCATATGCAGGAATAAGCCCTTGTTTATCATCAACCATTTTGGAGTAATAATCAACATAGGTAATTGATTTTGAATTTGCATAGTCAAGAAGCATCTCATTGAGATCTATTACTTTTTGTGTTGGATTGATTTTTGGTTCCCATGGGAATTTATTTGCTGGAAGCACACTACACAGGATTACACGAATATTATTTTGATTTGCTAATTCACACATAGAAATAATATTACCAAGAATTTGCTTCAAACTAATTGGCCCTGTGTTTTCTGCGATATCATTAATTCCAGCAAGAATTATAACAGTATTTGCTTTAATGTCAATTACATCTTGTTTGAAACGCAACAACATTTGAGGGGTGGTTTGACCTCCAATACCTCGATTAATGAATTGATTTTCACTGAAGAAAACAGAATCAAAATTGGACCAGCCTTCTGTGATACTATTCCCCATAAATACAATTCTTTTTTCTGTAATTTCTTCTTGCATAATGGAGGTGTTTTCTTCCTTAAAACGTTCAAGATTTGCCCAGTCTTGTGCAAAGATTGAAGAAGTAATACATGTTATTATGAGGAGTAAAATGAGCTTTTTCATATTGGGAAAATACAAAATAAAACAACATATAACTTTTGTTTTAGCTTAAAAACTTATGTGCATACTTTGGGTTGGGTAGGGGACAAGCATCCAGTTTGCCAAACCATCGGTATCTGTTTCTTGCAATTAAACGATAAACTCCCTGAGATACAAAGTTTGGGAAAATGTTAAATAGTGTCAGTATTTTAAAACCACCGCCTAAGGTTTTGAATAACTCAAAAGTAGCCTGTGCTTCCAAAGCATAGGTCTCATTAGGAATCCAAAAGACAACACTTTCTAATTCATTAGGGTCTAGGTTTCGTTCTCTGAAAAATTGCTGTCCCGTTTTACTGTCTAAACTAGCAAAACGTAGTTGATCCTTATGATCCCATTGGCACAAACGGTTTATCCATGCATTACATAATACACAAGGCCCATCGAAAAGGATTATAGCAGTTTTCATTTTTTAATTATGATGATGGATCAAAATTAAAGTATTAATCGCAGCTATATTCTATTAGTTGACACTAATAATAACGTAACCTTTTGATTTACATAAAAAAGGTTACGTTAATATTAAAAAATGGTAATGACCAGTTTTTATTAATTCGATAAGTATTGATAACTGTAAACGATCGTAGTTCTTTTTCCTGCTGGGGTATCAAATTTCCATGTCACTTTATTTTGCGGATTGCTTCTTGTGTAATTTCTGATTTAAAATCCCACTTTTTATAACTTTTATATAGAGTTCCACCCACAAGCTTATCAATTTTCATCGCAAAAGCTTCGGGTTTAAAATTGAAGACTTCTATGGTGCTTTCCACTTTAATTTGATAATACAGACGATTGAGTTGATCGCGTATTTCTTTACGCGAAATTTCTTTGTCTTTTTCGAGCACTCGAACATCGGCAGATGTTGTCATTTTAGGGGCAGCTTTTGCAGTTGCTGCTGTATACTTCAGTTCTGCTTGTACTAAGAATTTTATAGCGTTTTGCTGTTTCTTTCTAAAAAAGATAGAACCAGTGGTAAAAAGAAAACCGGTGTCATTCTTGAATTCGATATGGAAAGACACATAGTTTAGCTGATTCTTTTGTTTATTAAAATTGCCTATATCTTCAGTTATGCGCCCCATGTTTGAATGAGATTTCGAGGCCACAAAAACATCTTCGTTCTCCTTGTATATTCTTAAAGCTTCATCGTGGTAGTAATTCGCCTTTTCTTTGTTTCCAGTATTACGATAGAGTATTCCAAGGTTGTTCAATACGGGAGCAAGGGCTATTTTATTTGCTTTTTTTCGATGATATGCCTCAGCTTCGTGCATATATTCCAAAGCCTTATTATAGTCTTTGTTTTTATAGGCTAAATAAGAAAGCGATTCTAGCGTACTCAAAATTAAAATAGGGTCATCTAAATCTAGAGCATCGCTTTTTACTTGAACTCCTAGTGCGTTGCCTGCGAGTACTCGCCCAAATCTGCATAAGTCATCACTAAGTATAGTCTAAGTCGAACACTGAACTTTGGTTGATCATGATTATTGAAAAAAGGAAGAATACTTTCGTAATGACTAACGACTTCTTTGTTTTTGTGCTGAGTAATAGGGCTTTACCTTTGTAGTAATTCACTTTCATTAAAAACACAGAATCGTTGGTGCCTATCGCTTTTATAAGACTATCCGAAAGATGATGGAGGGCATGGGAATTACTAAGTTGATCGAACTTTTTTAATCGCTCTAAATGAGTTGCCTTTGTTAGCTCATTTTGAGGTTCATTAGTTGAACATGATGCAAGAAGCAAAAATAAACAAAGAGATAAATTGCGCATAAGTAGTTGTGTTTGGGACAACAAGCTAAACTTACAAATTATTCAACAAATATATATTGTAATAGTTTTTTATATATTTCAGAAATCAAAAAAATAAAGTAATATTACTTTTTAATTTTTGCAGCTTGTACCAAATCCAGAGCTTCCAAGCGTACTTGAGTGGTAAACATGCCATAATTTACGATCGCTTTTTCTTTTTCAATAGAATCAATAGTACCAACTGCTTTTCCGTCAAACAAGCGAACTTGATCCCCTAGTTTGAAGTTAACTTTAACCTTTACAGGTACAGGAGCAGCTTTTTTCTTTTTCTTTTTTTCCTTACGAATACCAACCATAGCTTTGGTTGCTTCTGTATTGGCTTTTTCTTTAACTTCTTTATCTATTTTCTTCTCGGTAGCCGTTTTCTTTTTGCGTTTCGAGTTTTCACCGTCAACTAAACGAAGGAGGTCCGCTACTAAAGGGCGTTTCTTATTGTTTTCAAAAAATCGGTCGGCTACCTCATTGACCTTGTTACCCAGCACAATCATGCGTTGGTTATGATCAAAAAGTTCTTGATAACCAATCAATTTTTCTTTGATTTTTTTATTTAAAAGTTCCAAACGGGCATTCTCTTCTATTGCTTTGCTTTCTTGTTTCCTAAGAGAATCCCCTGTTTTAGTCATCTGTGAGCGCTCTTTTTGTAATTTAGCAATCGTAGCGTCAAAACGGACTTTACCTCGCTCAATCTTCTTCTTAGCTCGGTTAATGAGGCTATATGGGATACCGTTTTTCTGAGCGACTTCGAAAGTAAATGAACTCCCTGCTTCCCCCAAAATTAAATTAAAAACGGGTTCGAGGGTATGATTGTCAAACTGCATATTGGCATTGGACATAAACGGGAGTTCATTGGCCAATACTTTTAGGTTCGAATAGTGTGTAGTAATAATACCGTAGGCTTCTCTGTTATAAAATTCTTCTAGAAAAGCTTCCGCTAAAGCACCACCTAGTTCAGGGTCGGAACCTGTTCCAAACTCATCGATCAGAAAAAGCGTGTTCTTGTTGCACTTCCGAATGAAATATTTCATGTTTTTTAACCGATACGAATAGGTGCTTAGGTGATTTTCAATGGATTGATTATCACCAATATCTGTTATTATTTGGTCGAAGAAACAAACTGTACTTTGCTCGTGTACCGGAATTAACATACCTGTTTGAAGCATCAATTGTAGCAAGCCAACCGTTTTTAAAGTAATACTTTTTCCACCTGCATTGGGTCCCGAAATAACAATGATGCGTTGTCCTTCTGTAAGTGTGATGTCTTGAGGAAAGGTCTTTTTTCCTTCTTTTTTATTAGACAAGTAGAGTAGAGGGTGATACGCATCAACTAGTGTCAGTTCTCTTTTGGGATTTATTTTAGGTAAAATACTTGACGTTAGCTCTGCATACTTGGCTCGTGCATAATAACTATCCATTAGAATCAAATACTGTTGGTATTCGATTAGAAGGGGGCGGTAAGGTTGTAGGGTTTGAGTCAATTCCAATAAAATACGCTTAATTTCATCGGTTTCTTCAAACTGAAGGTTGCTAAGTTCACGGGTATGCTGTAGGGTAGTTTCTGGTTCTATATAGACAATGCTCCCAGTTTTGGAACTTCCCATAATTGCCCCTTTGATTTTGCGTCTATGCATGGCTTTCACCGCCAACACCCTGCGGTTATCCACTACGGATTCTTTTATATCATCCAAATAATCAGCAGTACTGTACTGACTGAGAGCGCGTTGAAAGCTTTGTCCGATCTTAGAACGAACAGATTGTATTTTTTTTCGAATTTGATAGAGTTCCGGCGATGCATCGTTGCGGACTTCTCCAAAGCGATCAATTACATTATTGATCGACAGGATGAGCTCTTTAGTAATTTCGATATTCGCTCCTTGCCCATAAAGCTTTGGGTAATATTCTTTGAATTTTTTAAAAAACTTAAGTAAAATATTGATGATTTCAGATGCTGCTGCTATCCTACGGAAGCCATCAATCTCGAGTACAGAATTTTCAATTTTCAATAGGTGAATTTCTGCTGTCAAATCATCAAATCCGTGGTTTGGAATTCGATTTTCATTGGCAAAGGAAGCTGTAAACTCGGATACTGATTCTAATTGAAGAATCAACTCGGCTTCTTTTTCAAATGGTTTTAAACTTAAACATCGTTCTTTACCCATAGCTGTAATGGCTAATTGGGAAAGTTGTTGGAGTACCGTAGTAAATTCCAAGTCACTAAGTGCTTTCTCTTGTATTTTCATATTTTTGCATAGCAAAAGTACATAATTTCATGCGAGATCGAATACACCCCAGTTGGGAAAATATCATTAAAAACAGCACCGAAGCGCCTTACTTTGATGCTTTGACTGTTTTTGTGGAAGAGGAATATAAGTCAATGAGCTGTTACCCTGAGTCAGATGCCATATTTGCAGCGTTTGATCTATGCCCTTTGAATGAAGTAAAAGTAGTTCTTTTGGGTCAAGATCCTTACCACGGACCGGGGCAAGCACAGGGGCTTAGCTTTTCTGTCCCAGAAGGGGTGAAGCATCCGCCATCATTGGTTAATATATTCAAAGAAATTGAATCT
>PXYQ01000101.1 GCA_003023645.1 Candidatus Arcticimaribacter sp.
ATGACTCTAGAAAAACTTTTAACCAATTTTTATAAAGAAAATGGAATTCCAGAAAAGGGTGGGGTAGATAAGAACACTTTTGAAATGGACGTTCTTGGAATACAACTGAAATTACCCAATCCTCAATTCAGAAAAGATGTCATCCATATTCATGATATTCAACACCTTTTGAACGACTGCGACACTTCTTGGAAAGGCGAAGGTTTTATTGCTGGGTGGGAAATTTCTACTG
Organism: Candidatus Arcticimaribacter sp.; assembly: GCA_003023645.1. Classification (GTDB taxonomy): domain Bacteria; phylum Bacteroidota; class Bacteroidia; order Flavobacteriales; family Flavobacteriaceae; genus Arcticimaribacter. Next base: position 233 of record PXYQ01000101.1, read on the forward strand.
GCCTTTGGAAACACTTTCCAATTTGTATTTTTAGTATTTGGGCTATAGGGTACAGCCTTTGGATTTATCCAAAAGCGGTATATAATGGGTTTAAAAAAGGGTTGAATGCTATTGGAATTATTGACTTAAAAATCAAAGAAGCTGACTTTATGAAAATGGAGTTTGATGACTTAGTACAAATCACTCAAAAAAGCACCCATACGCGAATGGGCGTTATCCAGTGGATCCAGTTTTTGTTTTGGTGCTTTCTTAGTCAACTGCTGTTTTTATCTCCTTTTATTTTCATGACGGGTCTATTCTTTTGGCTAACCTGAAATTGGCGTTAAAACAAGTCAATTCCGCATAATCAGGAAGAGCGTTGCGACTTAATCCTTTTTATGTACATTTAGTATATGGACAGAAAAACATTTATACAAAACGTTGGAATTATCGGAGGAGCTGCAATGCTCCCTTTAGTTGGTTTTTCAAACTTGAAACAACCTAAATTCAAGTTGGGATATCAATTGTATTCCATCCGGGACGAGATGGCGAAAAATCCAATCGCAACCCTAAAAGCACTCAAAGCAATGGGCTATCAAGATTTTGAAACCTATGGTTACGATGCTCAAAAGAATATGTTTTATGGGTATACCGCTACGGATTTTAACCTAATCCTCGAAGATCTAGATCTGACTGTTACTTCTGGTCATTATGGATTTGCTCCTTTTATAAAGCAATCCGATGACGCCTTACAACGCTATGTAGATCGCTGTATTATAGGAGCCAAAGCTGTAAAAAGCAAGTACATTACTTGGCCGTTTATTGAACCTGAACAACGCAACCTAGAGACTTACAAGTTAATGCCACACAAACTCAACTTAATTGGAAAACAAGTTACTGAGGCCGGTCTCGGATTTGCTTATCACAATCATGGTTATGAATTCGAAGATCATGGTGGCACCAATGGCTTTGATATTATACTAAACGAAACAGACCCAGAATATGTAAAATTTCAAATGGACATGTATTGGGTTATGCATGCAGGCAAGTATACTCCTAAAGAATTGGTTGCAGCTAATCCAGGGCGTTATGTAATGTGGCACATTAAAGACATGGACAAAATTACACGAGATTATTCTGAGTTAGGAAACGGATCCATCAACTACCACGATATTCTTCCCGATCCTGTGGCCTCTGGATTGGAATTCTTTTATATTGAGCAGGGAGGAAATTATGCCATTAACTCCAAAGAAAGTGCTGCAGTAAGTGCTGATTACTTCAAAAAAGAGCTTCAGCTATATTTGTAATATGTATTTTTTCATAAAATAGTATGTTTTTAATTATATACTTTTAATCATCAATTAATTAACTTCCTAAAAAATAAATCACTTTTGCAATAAAAGTGATTTCTGTTATTTATATTTTGTCTAAATTAGAGGATTATTGGGGTTTTAAATTCCTTGAACAATAAAAAAACTTGTTAACACTAATTTAATAAAAGAGATGAAATGAGCGATCAAACAACAATCGTATGCAGGGTTCTAGCAAAGCCAGAGAAGAGAGAATTAGTAAAGAAAGTATTACTTACATTAGTAGACCACACATTAACCGAAGAAGGGTGCATCAATTTCGATTTGCATCAAGACAATGAAAACAAGAACCTTTTCATTTGTTATGAGAATTGGGAAAGCAAAGAGGATTGGATACGTCATTTTGAAAAAGCTAAAGCCTTAGACGATAAGACACAATTTAACGAACATGCCTTAGACGATTATACGTTCAATGAGATGACAATGATTGAATAAATATTGTGTTATTATTTTAAGACAATTTGGGCCTCAAACCCAAATTGTTTTTCTTTTTTTCAAAAAAACAATTCTTACTCTTTCCCTTCAATTTATAAATCACAATTCCTGAAATAAGTTGCATAGTTTATTGAAGCGTATTACATTTAAAGAAGAATTTGAATCAAATGAAAAAAACAATACTTGTCCTATTTACTGGCGTGCTTACCGCATGTGGTGGTGGTGAAGAAAAGAAAAAAGGTTTTGAATACAATCGAACAAAAACCGAAGAAAGCAAAACTATTTCTAAAAAAGAATCTACCCCAATTGACCTATCAAATAAAGGAATTGGTCCAATCAAGTCGATGCGTTTTGATGAAACCATTAATCTAGAATTGGTAACAGAAGGTGCAACTGCTTTTAAGCAGAAGTGTACGGCTTGTCACAAAACCAATGCCAAATTGATTGGCCCAGCAATGCAGGGTATTTATGAAAGAAGGTCTCCAGAATGGGTTATGAACATCTTGTTGAATCCAACAGAAATGCTCAAAAAAGATCCTATTGCAAGTGCTCTTTTAAAAGAATACAACAACATTCAAATGCTTAATCAAAATCTTAGTGAAGCTGAAGCACGTGCAATTGCAGAATATTTAAGAACGCTCTAGTAATAAATCAGTAAACTATAGTGACCAAGCTCTTCCGCCGGTTGCCTCTTCTACTGATATACATCCTTTTTGTTCTCCTGGAACGGGAGCATAAGCCAAAACTGTTTCTCCTATTACTTCAGAATTTTTGAAAGAAAATATAGCTAAGCGTCTTAAACTATTGATCATTGCTTGTGCAGCTCCTTCTTCGGGGATAACTAAGGTTTCTCCGTTTTCGGTGGCCTCAGCCCAAACATCAAGTGCTTTACCTCTTGCTTCTTGAGTAGCCTCGTCTGCCCGTAAAAAACGGTTCAATTGAATGTCAATATCTTCGTTTGTTATGTCATCAGCTTTTGTTTTCCCAGCAGCTTCAAGGGTTAATTTAGAAACGATTGGCAGCGCCATCTGAGCGAAAGTTCGATCTTCAGGACTGGCAACATATTGCATATAACCATCCATAAATTGAGTGAGATTTAGGTCGTTTGCACCCGGTGTTATGGTAGTGGGCAACATCACGTCAATTACTTTACTCACAAATCCAGCTTGTTCAGCAGTGAAAAATTCGGGAGACCAAGCTGCAGCTCCGGTTTGACAACTTTCAAATAAACTAACAACTGTTGAACTTAAGGTTAGTGCTCCAAACGAAAGTCCAATATTTTTTAATGCGGTTCTTCTTTGCATGATCTAGGCTTTTAAAGGTTCATTTTTTTCAATTCTTTTACAGCAAAATCTACTGCTCTTGCGGTCAATGCCATATACGTTAAGGAAGGGTTTACATTCCCTGCAGAGGTCATTGCAGCTCCATCGGTAACGAATACATTGGGAACTTCGTGTAATTGATTGTTTCCATTAAGAACCGAAGTCTTAGGATCACGTCCCATTCGAGCTGTTCCCATTTCATGAATCCCTAAACCTAAATGATAATCGTTATCGTATCCAGAAACATTTTTGAATCCAGCATTATCTAACATTTCCATTGCCTGAATCTTCATGTCTTTTCGCATATTCAATTCGTTTTCAAATAGAGTTGCGTCGAAAGTAACGGTAGGAAGGCCCCATTGATCTAGTTTGTCATAGTCAAGCGTCATTTTGTTTTCATGGTAAGGTAAAACTTCTCCAAAACCATTCAAACCGATAGTCCATCCACCTGGGTTAAGAATTGCTTCTTTGAACTCAGGTCCATAAGCCATTTCTTTTACGTTATCAGTCCAAGAACCTCGACTACCTCCACCTTGGTATCCGTAGCCTCTCAAAAAGTCTTTTTGATTGGTACCACCACCTAGGTTTCTAAAACGCGGTATAAAAACACCGTTGGCTCTTCTTCCTGTGTAATATTGATCTTCATATCCTTCAACGTCGGCACGAGCACCTACTTGAAAATGATGATCCATTAAATTGTGTCCTAATTCTCCTGAAGCATTTCCCATTCCATTTGGAAAAGCAGCCGATTTAGATTGCATTAAAATCGAAGTACTTGCAATTGCAGAGGCACATAAGAAAATTACTTTGGCTTTATAATCTATAGTTTCTTTTGTAATTGAATCAATAACACGAACTCCCGTTGCTCGTTTGGTTTCTGGATCATAAAGTACTTCATGCACTACTGCATTCGTTTTCATGGTCATATTTCCAGTTTCTTCTGCCATTGGAAGTGTAGAAGAGTTACTACTAAAGTAAGCCCCAAACGGACACCCTCTAGCACATCGGTTCCGATGCTGACAGGTAATACGTCCTGCGCCTGGTTTTGTTCCTTCTGTAATGTGGGCAACACGTCCGATTGTTAAAAGGCGATCGTTATATTTATCTGCAATAGATCCTTTCAAATGGTCTTCCACGCAGGTCAATTCCATAGGTTTTAAAAATTCACTGTCAGGAAGTTGAGGCAGAGAAAGACTCTCACCACTAATCCCTACATGGCGTTCTACATAGCTGTACCAAGGTGCGATATCTTCATATCGGATTGGCCAGTCAACTGCAATACCTTCTTTTGCATTCGCTTCAAAATCAATATCACCACGACGGTAACTTTGACGTCCCCACACTAGTGATCTACCACCTACGTGATATCCACGACACCAATCGAATTGTTTCTCTTCATTATAAGGGTGATCAATATCATCTACAAAAAAGTGCTTTGATGATTCGCGTGTAGTGTAACCAGTTCTACTTTGTTTTGGCTGTCTTTCTTTGGTTTCTTGAGTCACGACATCTCCGTGAGGAAAATCCCATGGATCTTTATTCATGGTTGGGTAGTCTTCAATATGCTTTACCATCCTACCCCGTTCAAGGACAAGAGTTTTCAACCCTTTTTCGGTTAATTCTTTAGCAGCCCAACCTCCACTTATTCCGGTTCCAACAACTATGGCGTCGAATTCGGTTGTATTGTCATTTGTGTTCATATTAAAGTCTTTTTGAGATTCAATAAATATAGATACAAAGATTGTGAATTACACATCTTTTTAGCTAGATTTAAACATAAAAGTAATTTAAAACGTTTTCGTTTTAAAAATATGCTATCCTGTAAATAAAAAATCAATTAAGAAACTGAATAGTGGTAGATTAGGTTTGAGTTTATTTATAATTCAAAATAAACTCTATATTAAACAAAAATAAAATTCAGCCCTATGCTGACTAATGTATAATTAACGACAAATAAACTAGGCTTATGAAAAGAAGAAATTTTATAATGAAGAGTGCAGTTGTAGGCCTTGGCCTCACAACTGTAGGAGCATATGCATGCAACAACCTTCAAGTGGCACGTGCCCCACTCTCTAACGGATTAATAACGGAACCTTTTTTCAAACTGTCTTTAGCTCAGTGGTCGTTGAACCAAGCAATTCGTGGAGGAAGTATGGATCCTTATGCTTTTGCAGCGAAGTCACACGAACTTGGTTTTGAAGGTTTAGAATATGTAAGTCAACTGTACACAGATGTTACCAAAGCTGACAATCCAGCAGCAGCTCACGCAAACTTCATTAAAAAGAGTAATGAAAAGGCAGCAACACATGGAATGAAAAATCTTTTAATCATGATTGATCGTGAAGGAGATTTAGCAGTTTCATCGGCAGCAGAAAGAAAAGAAGGGGTAATAAAGCACCATAAATGGGTAGAGACAGCAGCAGCTATGGGCTGTCATTCTATTCGCATCAATCTTTTTGGTGTTACAGATCCAGAAGCATGGGCTGAAAATTCTAAAGAAAGTCTCTTGGCTCTTGGAACCTATGCAGCCGCATACAACATCAACATCATCGTAGAAAATCACGGTTATTTATCATCCGACGCAGGCTTGCTTATGCAGGTTCTGAACGATGTTAATCTTCCCAACTGTGGAACACTTCCTGATTTTGGGAATTTCTGCTTGGAACGTGCTGGAGGAGCTCGATGGGACTCTGCATGTGTGAAAGAATATGATCGTTATCAAGGAGTAGAAGAGCTAATGCCTCGTGCTTTTGCAGTGAGTGCTAAGTCTCATGACTTTGATGCCGCTGGAAACGAAACCCATACCGACTACAAGCGCATGATTCAAATTGTTAAAGACGCTGGATTTGATGGGTATATTGGAGTAGAGTATGAAGGTAAAGTACTAGGTGAAGAAGCAGGTATTTTGGCTACTAAAAACTTATTAATTAAAGCTGCTCAAGAATTAAGCTAATTAAACCAACCACACATGAATACGAAAACTAAATTTCAACTGTCCCTAATGATGTTTCTCCAGTTTTTCATCTGGGGAGGTTGGTTTGTAACCTTAGGCACCTTTTTGGGAAATAATCTAGGCGCTTCTGGTGCAGAAACAGGAATGGCTTTTTCTACACAATCATGGGGAGCAATCATTGCTCCTTTCTTTATTGGGCTGATTGCCGATCGTTATTTTAATGCTGAAAAAATACTAGGTGTATTGCATCTTATCGGAGCAGTCTTGATGTACTTTATGTCGCAAGCAACTTCTTTTGATGCCTTCTACCCTCTTGTGTTTGCTTATATGGTGGCGTATATGCCTACCCTTGCATTAGTGAATTCTGTTTCATTTTTCCAAATGAAAGATCCTGCTAAAGAATTTTCAATCATTCGAGTTTTTGGAACTATCGGTTGGATCATCGCTGGTTTATTGATCAGCTATTTCCAATGGGATTCAACAAAATCGATAGATGAAGGCGCATTAAGTAACACGTTCACTATGGTCGCTATTGCTTCTTTAATTCTCGGTGTAATCAGTTTTACACTTCCCAAAACACCACCTTCTCAATCGGATGGCGCTGTCAGTGTTTCGGACATTCTTGGACTAGATGCACTTAAACTCCTAAAGGATCGGAACTTTCTTATGTTCTTTATCACTTCCATATTAATCTGTATTCCGTTGGCATTTTATTACCAACAAGCAAATCCATTTTTAGTGGAACTGGGTATGGAGAATCCGACTGGAAAAATGACCTTAGGACAAATAAGTGAAGTTCTATTCATGCTCTTACTTCCTTTTTTCTTTAAGAAGTTTGGATTCAAAAAAACCTTATTGGTTGGGATGTTAGCTTGGGC
>PXYQ01000010.1 GCA_003023645.1 Candidatus Arcticimaribacter sp.
GAAAGTTTTGAGCAAATAAAAGACATCTCTTTATCGTATTACAGTGTTACTCCCGAGGTTCGTTTTTACCTTGGTAAAAAGGGATTTGGTAAAGGTTTTTACCTCGCACCTTTTTATAGAAACTCTAAATTAACCCTAGATGGTGTTTCATTTGATTATGAAAACGATGCCGGTGGAACTTCAACAATAAAAGCAAACGGCTCTATAAGCGGAAATACCGTTGGTCTTCTCATTGGTAGTCAGTTTAACCTTGGAAAATCTGTTGTGTTAGATTGGTGGATTGTAGGTCCACACTACGGAAGTGGTTCTGGATCGCTAAACGGAAGAAACTCACAACCTTTTTCTTCGGATGAAAGAAATGCGCTACAAGAGGAGTTGAATGATTTAGATCTTCCGTTAGTTGATGAAACTACTGAAGTTTCTGCCCAAGATATTAAAGTGCTTTTCTCCGGCCCATGGGGTGGCGTTCGTGCTGGTCTAAGTATTGGATATCGTTTTTAAGAACGACCTCGATATATACAAACCCCTCCTTAGTATCCTGGGAGGGGTTTTTTTTATGCTTTATTTTCAGACAAAAACATCACAGACAAGACTTAAATTTTAATTACTACATTTATTATGCAAATTTGCTTTGATAAAAAGACAAACTGGGAAGTCCCCGTTTAGCTCCTGATTTTAACCTTTATGTGATGAAAAATTATTATCCTTTACTTTTACTTCTCTTGTTTATTGCATGTGAACAACAACCCAAAACAACGATAAGTTCATGGGTTGCTTATGATGAAAGTCATGAATTGTCTGAAAATGCAACCCATGAATCAAAGAAAATGCGCTACCGTCTGATCCAATCCAAAGTTTCAAATAAGAATACGCTTTGGGAGACCATTGCCCCCCAAATTGCATCATTTTCTGAAGACGACTATCATCAGCTTAAGCCCTTGATTCTAGAACAAAACATCCCAGCCCTACAGGCCCATATAGACTCAGGTGCTTTAAGTTATGAGAAACTTACTCAGTGGTATTTATACCGAATTGTGCGCTATGAAAACGACTCGCTCAAGGCATTAAATGCCCTAATTTCCATCCATCCAAACGCTGTTAAAAACGCTCGTGCACGCGATTTACAAAAATCCGATACAGATCATCTTGTGTACGGAATACCCATTCTTCTAAAGGATAATATAAATCTAGCTGGAATACCAACTACTGCTGGGGCACATGCACTAAAAGAGAACATCACCACAGATGCTTTTATTGTTGATCGTTTACAAGAAAAAGGAGCTGTTATTCTGGGTAAAACCAACCTCAGCGAATGGGCCAATTACCTATGCAGTGGTTGTCCAAATGGCTATAGTGCGGTGGGAGGACAAACTCTTAACCCCTATGGAAGAAGACTTTTTGATACCGGTGGTTCTAGCGCTGGAAGTGGGGCGGCAGTAGCTGCAAATTATGCTGCGGCGGCCTTGGGAACAGAAACTTCTGGATCTATATTATCCCCCGCAAGCACTCATGCTTTAGTAGGGCTAAAGCCGACAGTAGGTCTTTTAAGTCGCAGCGGTATTGTTCCCATTTCAAGCACCTACGACACTCCAGGGCCCATGACTCGAAACGTAGTAGACGCTTCCATTTTACTTTCTGCCATGAAAGGAGAAGACCCTAATGACAGGTCAACAAAGGGAAATTCGATGGCTTCCGAGCCAGTCGCTCTTTCAATCGAAAGCAGCTTCGAAGGTCTTCGCTTCGGGGTTAACAAGCAGTTTCTTTCTGACTCACTTTACAAAATTGCAGTATTAAAGATTGAATCTCTTGGAGGTGTCATGGTCGAGTTTGAACCCCTAAAAGTAAATTTCAAAAACTTTGGAACAATCTTAGATGCTGATATGCAGGTTGATTTAAAAACCTATTTCAAACAATCCAGCAGTAAAAATTTTATGCCACAATCAGTGGGAGATGTAGTTCGTCACAACAGCGAAGATTCTTTAATACGAATCCCCTACGCTCAAGAACGTTTAGACGGGGTTTTAGCTTCATCATTATCTGCGGATAGTTTAGCTTTTTTTAAAGAATTGCTTCAGAAGGAAGGGAGGGCTTTTTTTGAAGCTCCGATGACAGAATCTAATCTCGATTTTATTTTGTCTATCAACAACTGGAATGCAGGTCATGCTGCTGTAGCGCAGTATCCTTGTTTAACGATTTCTATGGGCTTTTCCGAAAAAGGCAAGCCCAAGGGACTAACCTTCATTACGCGTCCTTTTGAAGAAGAAAAACTGTTGAAAATAGCTGCTGTTTTTGAACAAGTTACCCATTCACGAAAAATGCCTGAAGGGTATAAATAGAAAATAAAGTCAACTTAAAATAATAGAGCCCAACTTTTGGTCTTTTAAACCTATTCCCCCAAAACCAATCCTATCCAATATGAATAAGAAAATCCTACTCCTCTCGTCTTTACTCTTTTTAGGGGTCAGCTGTAAAAAAGATGGTGTTGACACTCCTGATCCTATAATCGATGTTGTAGTTGATCCCGTGACAACACCCACTTCTAACCCGCCAAATATTTTATTCATCATTGCAGATGATATCGGCATCGAGGCCACCCCAGGATACCCTATTGGAGCAATAAAACCCAACATGCCCAATCTCGAACGTTTAGCAGTCGAAGGAATTATATTCGACAATGTTTGGGCTTATCCAGTTTGTTCTCCGACCCGAGCCTCTATTCTAACAGGGAGAACAGGTTTTCGAACGGGAGTACTCAATGCAGAAGACGCTTCTACAATATCCCTCTCAGAAACTACCTTGCATTCCTTTTTGGATCAAAACACAAACTCCGTTTACAGCCATGCGATTCTAGGGAAGTGGCACTTGTCTAGAAACGAGCCAAACCGTCCCACAGAGATGGGTGTAGGGCACTATGCTGGCTTACTGGGAGGTGGTGTTGCCGACTATAACAATTGGGCTTTTACACAAAACGGTGAAACGAATAATTCAACTGAATATATTACTACAAAAATAACTGATTTGGCAATCGAATGGATTGGTCAACAAGAAAAGCCTTGGTTCTGCTGGGTAGCCTATACGGCTCCTCACACTCCATTTCATTTACCCCCAACCAACATGCACAGTCAAGGAGAACTCCCAACTGATCAGGACAGTATTGATAACAATCCCTTACCTTATTTTCTGGCTATGACTGAAAGTGTTGACTTTGAAATGGGACGCATCCTTCAAAGCATTCCAGCAAATGAACTGGAAAATACAACCATCATCTTTTTAGGAGATAATGGATCACATCCTAGGGTAATTCAAGCTCCATTTAATCGCACCAAAAGCAAAGGAAGCCTATATCAAGGTGGGTTGCATGTCCCGCTAATTGTTTCGGGAAAAAGTGTTAGTAGAATTAATGCACGAGATCAGAGTCTGATTAATAGTTCAGATCTTTTTGCTACTATTGTTGAAATGGCAGGTGTATCTCTTCCTAGCTATCAAGACAGTTATAGTTTCAATTCGTTACTGACTTCAAACGGGCAAGGACAACGAGCCTTTAATCACTCCGAAGTACTCAATACAAACGCATCCAAATCGGGGTATACTGTAAGAAGTTTGAATTATAAATTAATTGTTTTCGATGATGGGGAAGAAGAATTATACGATCTCATTCAAGACCCCTATGAAAGCACAAATTTACTTGACAATGCATTGTCCAATGATCAACAAATGGCTTTACAAGAGTTACAACTCAAGGCAACGGAAATACGGCAATAAAAAATAGAAAAGGAGTATCTTTGAAATAAGCTCGACTCCATCTGCCATACAAATGAAAAAGTATTTATGGAAAAATATTGTTGCTTTTTAGTCCTTGCATTTTTCTCTTTCATGGGGATTGCACAAGAAAACATTGATCGTCTAGATTTAACTAAAATCAAAGAGGGTCAAGTAAAAACATTTTGGCTTGAGGTTGGTAATGATGGCTTTAATCAGCCACTAACGGTTCCCATTATTGTTGTTAAAGGTAGGGAAACTGGTCCTGTTTTGGGTTTAACTTCCGCAATCCATGGCAACGAACTCAATGGAATTGCGATTATTCATCAACTTATAAAAGATTTAAATCCAGAAGCCTTATCAGGAATAATTGTTGCTGTACCAGGCATCAACAGATTGAGTATTGAACAGCATCAAAGACTTTTTGTAGATAATCAAGATCTGAATCGCCTTTTCCCTGGAAAGAAAAAAGGAAACCGATCGCAACAATATGTTTGGCACTTAAACACTAAAATCTTAAGTAAATTAGATTTTTTGGTTGATTTGCATACGGCTAGTTTTGGAAGAGCAAACAGTCTCTATGTTCGTGGCGACTTTTCTGTTCCCATTATTAAAAAATTGGCTCTTGTCCAGGATGCCGATATTCTTCTCAATAGTTCGGGAGCTCCATCTGCTGGTAAAAGCTTAGGCGAAAACAGAACCCTTAGAGGTGAAGCGGCTTTTCAAGGAGTCCCTGCACTAACCATTGAGTATGGAAACCCTCAGGTTTTTCAGAAAGAAATTATTCCTCGTGGAATAAATGGATTAAAAAATCTAATGATTGAATTAGATATGCTTTCTGCCAAAAAAACAAATGTAGCTTCTGCTATCGTTTGTAAAAAATCGTACTGGATCTATACAGATGCTGGAGGAATTCTAGACGTTATTGTTGATTTAACAGAGCGGGTTCAAGCCGGTCAACTGGTTGCTGTTCTTAGAGATTATTTTGGAAAAGATATAAAGAAATACTTCGCTCCTGAAGAAGGGGTTGTAATCGGAAAAAGTACAAACCCAATCAATCAAAGTGGCGGTAGAATCATACACCTGGGCATCCTTGAAAACAATAAGTCTGCAAAATAATGACCCTACAATTTACCTCAGCAAAGACAAAAAATCTTCCAGATATTTTAACACTTCAGCAAGAGAATCTTGTACAAAACCGTTCGCTCGAAAGCATCCAAAAAGAAGGATTTGTAACTGTTGTTCACTCGTTGCAGAACTTAAAAAAAATCTGTGGCTCTTATACTCATAGTATTGCTTTGGATGAGAACAATAAGGTGGTTGGCTTTGCTTTGATCATGTTAAAAGACTACCGAAATGAAATCGAAATTCTAAAACCCCTTTTTAATTTAGTCGATACTCTCATCTTTGATAATAACCCTTTACAGGAAGCTCGCTATTTTGTTATGGGTCAAATTTGTGTCGCCAAAGCAGCACGCAAACAAGGTGTATTTTCAAAACTATACGCACACCTTATTGAAAGAACTAAGACCGATTTCGATTATATCATTACAGAAATTTCGAGCAAAAACCAACTCTCACTCAAAGCACATGCTGCTGTTGGGTTTAAACTTGTACACCAACACAAATCAGACTTAGGAGAAGAATGGAATGTTGTAATTCTACCTTTGTAATTGATAAACAATCGATATCTTGAATTATCCTTAATCCCCTTTTAATGAAAAAACTCCTTCAGGACATTGGCTCCTGCACCCTCTGTGCAGCACATTTGCCTTCCGGTCCCCGCCCTATTGTTGCGGCGCATAAGCAAAGTAAAATAATGGTGATCGGACAAGCACCTGGAGCAGTTGTCCATCGAACAGGAATTCCGTGGGACGACAAAAGTGGTGCAAACCTAAGGGCATGGATGGATGTTTCCGATGATGTTTTTTATGACCCCAAACAAATCGCACTACTACCAATGGGCTTTTGTTATCCCGGAAAAGGGACAAGCGGGGATCTTCCACCAAGAAAAGAATGTGCCCCCCTTTGGCATGACTTAATCCTTGAACACATGAAAGAGGTACAATTAATTTTACTTATCGGAGGCTATGCCCAGGGTTACTACCTTCCAGAAAGCAAAGAAAAAACCCTCACAGAAACAATAAGAAAATACAAGAACTATCTCCCTAAATATTTTGTGTTGCCTCATCCTTCGCCACGAAATAATATTTGGATCGCAAAAAACGAGTGGTTCAAAACAGATGTACTTCCACAATTAAAAATACAGGTCAAAAAAGCACTCGAATAAGCTTTGAGTTGATCGACTCGTTTTTTCATAGTACCTTAGGGTTACATTAACGCTTTCAATGTAAAGCAATAATTCAATACTTAATGATTCGCGTACCGACCCTCTTTTTAGATCCTATTCGATGTAAAAAAAATATTGCAAAAATGGCTGCTAAAGCCCGAAGAAATAATGTGGCTTTTCGACCACATGTCAAAACCCATCAATCGCTAGCAGTTGCTCGATGGCTTAAAGAGGAAGGGGTTTCCAAAATAACGGTTTCTTCTCTTAAAATGGCGGCCTATTTTGCTCAAGAGTGGAACGATATTACCGTAGCTTTTCCTACCAATATTTTAGAAATCGAAACCATCAATAGCCTTGCGTCAAAAATTCAACTGAATCTCTGTGTCGAAAATGTTGAGGTGCTCGAATTTTTAGAAAAACAACTGAAATCTCCCGTTGGCATTTTCTTGAAAATGGATATTGGTTACAACAGAACAGGAATTGCAGTAGATCGCTTCTCTGTAATCGATCAACTTTTGAGCCAAATGGAACAAACTCCTTTGCTACAGTTCAAAGGGTTTTTAGGACATGCAGGTCATTCGTATCAATGTCGATCCAAAGAAGCAATCGAAGCTGTGCACCAAGCGAGTAAAGAAAAAATTCTACTGCTCAAAGACCGTTATCAAAAGCAATATCCTGAGCTTATACTTTCGTATGGAGACACACCCAGTTGTAGTGTGTCCGATGATTTTGCTGGAATTGATGAAATTCGACCGGGCAATTTTACCTTTTACGATCTGACGCAAAACATCATTGGATCGAACGAATTAAATGAAATTGCGGTTGCTATGGCCTGCCCTGTTGTTGCCAAGCATCCTGATCGGAATGAAATTGTAGTTTACGGTGGTGGTGTTCATCTTTCAAAAGATCGAGTTGAAGACCCAGAAGATGGCGTCATTTTTGGGCGTGTTGCCGAACAAAAAGGAGCCAGTTGGGGAGCTTGTATCCCGAAGATGCATCTCAAAAGTCTTTCTCAAGAACACGGGATTGTTTCTGTGCCGAAAGAAAAAATGCAGGATTATGCCATTGGCGACCTGCTGTGGGTGCTCCCAGTTCATTCGTGTATGGCTGCTGACTTAATGAAAGAGTTTCATACCACAGACGGAGCTATTCTTTCTGCAATGTAAACGAGTTTTACTTTTATATCTTTATAACAAAAACTAGCGTATATGATCATCATAATGGGGGTAAGTGGTACCGGAAAAACTAGCCTTGGGAAATATCTTTCTCAAGAAACGGGATGGCCTTTTTATGATGCAGATGATTTTCATCCTGAAACCAACAAGAAAAAAATGAGCTCTGGCTTCCAGTTGGATGACGCAGATCGAGCGCCTTGGCTAACTGAATTAGCTGAAAAAATAAATCTTTGGTCAGAAGAAGGTCAGGCAATTTTAGCTTGCTCAGCATTGAAAGAACGTTATAGAGAAAGCCTTGCTGCCGAAAACAGTTCGATTACTTGGGTCGTTTTAAACGGTTCTTTTGATCGCATTAAAAATCGCTTGGAAAATCGCGGAAACCACTTCTTTAACGCCAGATTACTTCAGTCTCAATTTGATGTATTAGAGCTTCCAAACTATGGAATTCACCTCAACATAAAAGAAACAATTCCGCAATTAGCTTCTTCTGTTTTAAATAAAGTTCAACCCCTGCCTTTGGCAACCATTGGAGTAATTGGTATGGGCGTTATGGGACAAGGAATTGCTTTAAACTGTGCTGAAAACAACATCTCAACTGCCGTTTATAATCGGTCTTTTCCTGGAGAAGAAAAGGTCATTGAGTCCTTTTTGTCAAAAAACAAAGCCTTTAAAAACCTCTCGGGTTTCACAGATCTGAACGCGTTTATATCTTCTTTAGAACGGCCTCGAAAAATTTGGTTGATGATCAAAAGTGGCCCAGCCATTGACGGCTTAATCGAAGAGCTTCTTCCATTACTTAGCGTGGGTGATATTATTGTTGACGGTGGTAATTCTCATTATCCCGATACCCAAAGAAGAGCTCAAGAGCTTCAAAAAAAGAAGATTGACTTTGTGGGCTGTGGAGTTTCTGGAGGAGAAGTTGGAGCCCGTAATGGAGCTTCAATAATGTTTGGTGGAAGTACTGATGCATACATGGCTTTTAACCCTATCCTGAATAAAATTGCTGCTAAAGACAAGGCAGATGTTCCTTGTCAAAGTTATATGGGGAAAGAAGGCGCTGGGCATTTTGTAAAGATGGTTCACAATGGAATCGAATATGCCGAAATGCAACTTCTTGCAGAAACCTTTGCAGTACTGGCAAATCAAATGAGTTATCCAGAACTTGTTGCTGTTCTTCAGGAAATGAATCAAGGTTCTGAAGCCAGTTACCTTTTAGAAATTACAGCAGAAATCCTTCAGAAAAAAGAAGGAAAGCATTTTTTAGTCGATTTGATTTTAGATCAAGCAAGTAGTAAAGGAACGGGTATGTGGTCCAGTTCGGCTGCTTTAGCTTTAGGGTCGGTCAATACGATGATGTCCGCTTCCGTTTTTGCTCGCTACCTCTCTTCTTTTAAAACAGAACGGGTAGCATTATCCGTAAGAAAACCCAAAGCAAAAAAGCAAGTTGACCTTGATGTAAAATCGCTAATTGAAGCCTACCGCTTTGCTCGGATCGTGAATCATATACAGGGTTTTAATCTGATTGAAAATGCTTCTCAACAATACGGCTGGGAATATAACCCCTCTGAAACTGCTCGTATTTGGACCCAAGGGTGTATCATTCGTTCGCGTTTAATGGAAACGCTCGTTCAAGCTTTTAAAACAGAAAAATCGCTGTTTAATAATACTGCTATTTTAGATTTACTAAAAGGAAATGAAGCTGGTGCTGCTTCTTTAATTCATCATGGGGTAGATCAGAAAATTGCTTTGGACTGCTATTCTTCTGCCTATAATTACTGGATTGCTATGTGCAGTGAAAGCCTCCCTGCAAATCTCATTCAAGCCCAACGTGACTTTTTTGGAGCCCATACCTACCGTCGGGTAGACAAACCTTTTGAACAAACTTTTCACACCCAATGGCAATAATATGATCGATTATTCACTTCTTTTTTCGGTTCTTATAGGGGTTGGTCTCTTGGTTTTTTTAATCTTAAAGTTTAAGTTTCAGCCTTTTCTAGCCTTGCTTATTTCGAGTATTTTGGTCGGAATTCTAGCAGGAGTAGCACCTACAGAAATAATGGTAACGGTAAAAGACGGAATGGGCTCAACCCTCGGTTTTGTCGCCGTTGTAGTTGGGCTCGGGGCTATGTTTGGGGCGATTTTGGAACACTCTGGAGGTGCAGAGGCTTTGGCGCAGTATTTACTACAAAAGTTTGGTGAAAAAAATGCCTCTTGGGCGCTTATGATAACCGGTTTCTTTATTGCAATTCCTGTCTTTTTTGATGTGGCCTTTATCATCTTAATTCCATTGGTATATTCCCTACAGCGAAAAACAAAAAAATCCATGCTCTTGTATGCTATTCCTTTGTTAGCTGGATTAGCAATCACACATGCTTTTATTCCGCCTACTCCCGGTCCTGTTGCAGTAGCCGATATTCTAAATGCTGACCTCGGATGGGTAATTCTAGTTGGGTTTATAGTCGGAATCCCTACAGCTATTGTTAGCGGTCCGCTCTTCGGAAAATTCATCGCTTCAAAAATATTTATTGCTGCACCAGAAAGTTTCCAAAAGAAAAGAGAGCAACAATTTCCGCCTATTGGATTAATCCTTTTAATTATCGGAACGCCCATTTTTCTGATTGTATGCAACACCTTATTGAGTAGCCCCATAAACTCGGGTATGCACTTGTCTGAAAAAACAATTGGTTGGATTCAAATGATTGGTCATCCTTTTTCGGCTTTGATTTTGGCAAATTTAATGGCTTGGTATTTTCTAGGAATCAAGCGAGGGGTTTCCAAAACAGCTCTATCCAAAATCACCTCAGCCTCTTTGGCTCCAGCCGGAATAATCATTTTGTTGACTGGTGCTGGGGGTGTTTTTAAGCAAATGCTCATTACAACTGGAACCGGAACTATGCTCGCAAATTACTTTTCAAGTATTGGTTTGGGCTTACTCCCTTTTGCGTTTTTAGCTGCAGTTTGTGTTCGCGTCTTACAGGGCTCTTCGACCGTTGCCATGATAACTGCAGCAGGAATTACCTCAGCCCTCATTACAAGCCCTTTGGGGGGTTTCCACACGGCACTCTTAGTGATCGCAATCGCTTCGGGAGCATCTATTCTGTCTCACGTAAACGACAGTGGTTTTTGGTTGGTCAGTAATTATCTTGGCCTATCTGAAAAAGACACCTTTAGAAGTTGGTCGGTAATGACTACCCTTTTAGCGCTAACGGGTTTCACCATGGTCCTCATACTTTCTTTATTTGTTTAAAAAAAAGCTAATGAAAAAAATAGTTCTTATTTGCCTTATTGTACTCTCTTCTTGTGAAGAGAGCAAAGAAAAAACCTACTCCATTGGTCATATAGAAACTCCAATGGGAGAACTCTACTTTTGGCTCTATGAAGAAACTCCTTTGCATCGAGCTAGTTTTATTGAATTGGCACAAGCACAGTATTGGGATGATTTAAGTTTTAATCGAGTCATCGAAAACTTTGTAGTTCAAGGTGGTTGCCCAGACACTCCAGAAGGCTTTGGCCCTTCAGATTATTTAATCGAACCTGAGTTTGTGCCAGAAATTAAGCATCTTTATGGCGCAGTTGGAATGGGGCGTGATGATAATCCTAGAAAGCTTTCGGCTGGCTGTCAGTTTTACCTTGTTCATGATGCGCTTGGGATAGCCCGTTTGGATCAAAAATATACTGTTTTCGGTCAGGTGTTTAAAGGATTGGATGTTTTGAATAGCATTGCTACACTCCCAACGGACTCTCTTGACACTCCTCTGGAGCGTGTACCTTTGAAAGTAAGCGTTCTTGAATTAAACAAAAAAGAACTAGAAGCCTTGGGAGGTGCTCAATTCCTTAATACGGTCAGTCAATAGTATTACTAAACCACTATAAAAATACATATGAAAAAAACGATTTACCTTCTCGCCTTACTGCTGTTTGCTCCTTTCTTTTCAGAAGCTCAGGACATAAAAACATTGGATCGTATTGCAGAACAATATGCTCAAAAAACATTCCCTCTTTTACAGTCTTTTTTGAGGCTTCCAAACGATGCCAATAAGCCTTTAGCTTATGAAGCCAATATGCTTTGGAGCGAGGAAGTCTTTCAAGATCGCGGATTTAAAACAACACGAATCAATACAGCAGCTGCTCCATTATTGCTTGCCGAGAAGGTTCTTGATCCTGATCTAAAAACAGTATTGTTTTATGTCCACGTAGACGGCCAACCGGTTGATCCTAGTCAGTGGGAACAAGAAAATCCATACGAACCTGTAGTTAAAAAACAGAATGACGATGGGCAATGGGAGACTCTTCCATGGGATAGTTTACTAAATTATAAAGACGCCTGGCGCATTTATGCACGATCTGCAAGTGATGCAAAAGGGCCGGTAATCATGTTTCTTGCGGCACTTGATGCGATCAAAGAATTGGGTAAAAACCCCAACTTTAATCTAAAAATAATTGTCGATTTTGAAGAAGAGTTAGGTTCACCCAACTTGCCTTTGGCAGTTCTCAAGAATAAGGAACTTTTGAAAGCGGACAATCTGGTTATTTTTGATGGTCCACAACACCGCTCCAATCAGCCAACCCTTTCGTTTGGCGCAAGAGGAATTGCTACTGCTCAACTCACAACCTATGGTCCTATTGTTCCTCAACACAGTGGTCACTTCGGAAACTACGTTCCAAACCCTGCGCTTCGTTTATCGCGCTTGTTGGCTTCAATGAAAAGTGAGGATGGAAAGGTTATTATCCCAGGGTTTTACGATGGAATTGTTATCGACTCAGAAACTGAAAAAACATTGAAAAGTACACCTTTCGACAAAGAGGGTTTCATGGATGCAGTTCAAATTGCAGCTGCAGACCAAGTGGGTTCTTACTATCACGAATCCATACAATTTCCATCACTTAATATTCGAGGCATGCAGTCCGGAGAAATTAATGAAAAAGCACGGACGATTATTCCTGCGTGGGCAAAAGCAGAAATTGATGTGCGTTTGGTTTTAGAATCAAATCCTGAGCGCCTTTTAAGGCTCGTAAAAGAACACATTGAAAAACAAGGATACTATGTTATTGATCGAATTCCAACCAAAGAGGAACGCCTTACTTACCCCAAAATAGCAACCTATAAAGCTACGGTTTCTTACCAATCGTTTAGAACGCCTTTTGATTCTAAAATTGGTGTTTGGCTAACCAAGTCCATGAAAAGAGCTTTTGACAAGGAGCCTATCCGAATTCGAATGAGCGGTGGTTCGATTCCAATTTCTCCTTTTGTTCTAACATTAGGAATTCCTGCTGTTGCAGTTCCAACAGTAAACCCAGACAACAACCAACACAGTCCAAATGAAAATATTCGCCTTGGAAATTATCGCGATGGTATCAAAACCATGATTGCTCTTTTAACCGAGAAACTTTAAAAAAAGCAAATGAAAAAAATTTATTCTGTCCTGCTGTTTCTAACTATCTTAATGAATACTTCCAAAGTTTTTACCCAGGAATATCGTTATGCAACCTACGAAGAAGAGGGACAATCTCTTCCCTATCGGATTTTGTTGCCTGAGAATTATTCTGTAGAAAAGAACTATCCCTTACTTGTTTTCCTCCACGGATCTGGAGAACGAGGAAACGACAATGAACTCCAATTGGTTCACGGAAGTAGCCTTTTTTTAGATTCAGAATTCCGTAAAAATAATCCTGCAATTATTGTTTTTCCGCAGTGTGCCAAGGATGCTTATTGGGCAACAACTATTCAAACTGATACAGGATTTTCGTATATAAAAAAGCCTAAAAATAATCCTACACTCGACTTAGTTGAGGGCATGTTGGATGATGTCATCCAGAACTACGGTGTCGATAAAAAACGCATCTATGTCGGTGGTTTGTCAATGGGAGGGATGGGAACCTTTGAATTGGTTTATAGAAACCCACGAATGTTTGCTGCTGCTTTTGCAATTTGTGGTGGTGCAAACCCCAAAATTGCCAGGAAAATTCGTCGTCCCGTATGGCGTATCGATCACGGAGAAGCGGATCAAGTTGTAGCGGTCGATCTTTCAAAAAAAATGGTGGATGCCCTGCTTAAAAAAAGAGCTTCAGTAGTGTATAATTGGTATGCTGGAGTAAACCATAACAGTTGGGATACTGTTTTTGCTGACCCAGAATTTCTTCCTTGGCTTTTTGCTCAAAAAAAGTAATATGAAACTACTTAGAACCGATCACAATCATCCTGATTTTAAAGCTTTAGTTGAAACGCTAAACCAAGAGTTGTCTGTTCGCGATGGGGAAGATCATGCCTTTTATAGTCAGTTTAATGGTTTAGAAAATCTAGGGCAAGTTGTACTTGCTTATGACGGTAATGTCGCTATTGGCTGTGGCGCCTTTAAGTTTTTCGATACGGGAAAGGTAGAAATCAAACGCATGTATACACCTCCTGTTGGTCGTCAAAAAGGAACAGCAACTCAGGTATTAAAAGAATTAGAAGTGTGGGCGAAAGAACTTGGAAACCAAAGTTGTGTTTTAGAAACCGGTAAAAACCTACCAGAAGCGGTAGCGCTATATAGCAAATCTGGATACCAACGCATTCCAAATTATGAGCCCTATTTGACTACCGATAATAGCATTTGCTTTGAAAAGGTTTTGGACTGAAGCATTATTTCGCCTGCATATTAAACTTTTATACTATCTTATAGTCCCAATTTAATACATTTCTTATGAAAAAGCACCCCCATGTTTTAGCTCTTTTTTTTCTTTTTTTAATCTCCTGTGGAGATTCTGATCCAATGGTGATCGGTGACACAACTGAAGGAAATGACGTTCCAGAAATCTATCAAAAAATTTACAGCGCATCTGATCTTTATCTTGAAGGTGACTTTGTTGTCATTCAAGTAAACGGTGTGCCCGACCACAACAGTCCATATTTTGATGCAAGCGATGACCGAAATGTGGCCTACAATGGTACAAACGAAAACTTCAACCTCAACCCTAATCGCATTGATCTAAATGCAAATTATACCTATAAAATTCCGCTCAATCCTACTGCTGCTTCAAACCCAAGGCCTACGCAACTTGGAAGTATTGGTGTGGCACTGAATGGCGTTTCGTTTTATAACCAATACGCAGGGCCAAACAATCAACCACTAACGGACGAGATCGATTCTTTTGATCAATACAACGGCCACCCACAACGGGTTGGAGAATATCATTACCATGTAGAACCAACCTATTTAACCCAAAACCAAGGAAATAATGTCCTACTCGGTTTTCTGTTGGATGGGTTCCCCGTTTATGGTCCTTTCGAAAATGGCGAACGGGTAGTAAATAGTATCTTGGACGAATACCACGGTCATGAGCACGTTACGGCAGATTATCCCGAAGGAATTTATCATTATCATATTACGGATGCGGATCCTTATATAAACGGAAGTGGGTATTATGGAACAGCTGGTACAGTTACGCGATAGTTTAATCGGCTTTATATTTCTTCTTTTTGTTGGATGTGAAAACGCACCTTTAGATTTCTATGAAGCAAGTGCTGTTTCGCTAGAAACCAAAAGAGGGATAACAACTAGTAAAGGAGTTCCTTTTACTGGAATTGTATTGGAGCGCTTTTCAAATTCACAAGACACACTCCTTATTCAAGAATATCGAAAAGGCAAACCCGACGGTGTTTGGAAACGGTTTTATGCTACAGGGAAAACACAAGAAATTCGACTTTTTGACAAGGGGAAGAAAACAGGAGCTCACAAATACTTTTATCCAACAGGACAAATTCGGTTTTACTACCAACTGAAAAATGATGTATATCATGGATTCAAAAAAGAATGGAACGCCCAAGGATTGCTTGTTGCGCATCAAAACTATATCCATGGTCAAGAATCTGGAAGTCAACAAGTATGGTACGACAACGGGAGTTTAAAAAGTAATTATATCATTAAAAACGGTCGTCGATATGGCCTATTGGGAACTAAAAATTGCATCAATGTCAAAGACAGTCTTTTTTAAATCTGTACTCCTAAGCGTCTTGTTTTTCGGTTGTTCCCAGCCCGAAAGTTTGCCGTTTTATAACAGTCCCGATTTTAAGCCCCTTTTTCTAAACGCCCGAGACGCCCAAAAAGAAGTAACCCATACGATTGCATCTTTTGCTTTTAAAAATCAGTTGGATCAGATTATCGAAACAAAGGATGTACTGGACAAGGTTCATATTGCCAACTTTATGTTTACCCAATGCGGAAGTATTTGCCCTATTATGACCAATAACCTAAAACGTTTAGAAGAACGGTTTATGGAGCAAAAAAATGTTGTGATGCTTTCGTATAGCGTAACACCTTGGATCGACTCAGTACCTAAGCTAAAATCCTATACTCAAGATTATGAGATTACTAAAAAAGAATGGCATTTTTTAACAGGTAAAACTTCAGACATATACACCCTTGCTCGGAAATCTTATTTTGCTGAGGAAGACCTTGGCTTTACTAAAGACAGTACCGATTTCTTACATACCGAACATGTACTACTCGTCGATCAGAACCTGAAAATTAGAGGAGTATACAACGGAACACTACCTCTAGAAATAACACAATTAGCAAAAGACATAGAACTTTTGTTAGAAAAAAAGTAGTTTGTAATTTGGTTTGTAATATAAACCAGTTTATGTTTGTAGAATAATCCTAACATCTTATTCTATGAAAACAGAACAAACTACAGCTCAAGAACAGCTCAATTTAATTGAGCAGACCATAGCTCAAGCAAAAGAAAACTTAAGCAATCATAGCTTTGGCTTCATCTTCTGGGGCTGGTTGGTGAGCCTTACGGCCCTTGTAAATTATGTCTTATTGATCTTTAGCCCTTTGGGCAACAGTAGCTACTTAATTTGGCCCATTACGTCGATTTTGGGTATTGTTTTTATTGTAGGGTACTATAAAAAAGCAGAAAAAAAAGAAAGCCATCGTACGCATTTGGAGTATTTTCTTTCTCGTATGTGGATCGTTATAGGCCTTGTTCTTGTTCTCTTTTCAGTCTTAAGTCCTTTTATCGACCTAAACCCTTGGTTTTTCTTTCCCCTTGTTGCTGGGATTGGAACCATCGTAAGTGGCGTCGTTTTGAAATTCAACCCTTTGATTTTTGGTGGGATGGTACTCATTGGCTTTCCATTTTATAGTGTGCTTGTAAACGGATCATCGCTTTTACTTTTATATGCAGCTGTCATTATAGTTTCCTATTTAGTTCCTGGGTATGCACTTAAACGATATCGCGCTTGAAACCTCTAGATCCTTTACTTACAACTCCGCTTCGATTAGGCGCCATGTCTCTATTGATTAAGCTCAAGTCGGCTTCCTTTGTCTATCTCAAAGAGCAGCTCAATGCTACGCAAGGAAACCTCAGTGTGCAACTGAATAAGCTAAAAGATGCCGATTACATCCGTATCGAAAAACGCTTTGAGGGTAATTATCCTTTAACCGAAGTCAAAATAACACCTACTGGTGTCCAAGCTTTTGAAGCCCATGTGCATAACCTGAAAGACTATTTGCATCTCTAATTTTTATATCTTTCTAAAAAAAATTAGATCATGACACAAATACAATTTCTTGGCCACGCTTGTTTTCTTATTGAATTCGGTGGTGCAAAACTTCTTTTCGATCCCTTTATAACAGGGAATTCTATGGCAAAACAGATTGATATTGATGCCCTCGAGGTGGACTATATTTTTATTACCCACGGACATCAAGATCATGTTTTAGACGCAGAAGCTATCGCTAAGAGAACTGGAGCAAAAATCATTTCCAACTACGAAATAGTGAGTTGGTATGAAGCTAAGGGCCTTTCAGGTCATCCTATGAATCACGGGGGGAAATATACGTTTGACTTCGGAACAGTAAAATACGTTTCGGCGATCCACTCCTCTGTTTTACCCGACGGTACTTATGGAGGAAATCCGGGAGGCTTTGTGGTTTGGAACGACTCCAATTGTTTTTATATGGCAGGAGACACTGCTCTTACATACGACATGAAATTAATTCCAGCGCTATGTCCAAAATTGGACTGGGCAGTGCTTCCCATTGGAGACAATTTTACCATGGGAATGGAGGAGGCCGTTATGGCGGCTGATTTTATTCAATGCAACCAAATTATAGGCTGTCATTACAACACCTTTCCCCCCATTGAAATAGAAGTGTCAAAAGCTCAGCAACTTTTTGAAACTCAAAAAAGAACACTTCATCTCCCTAAAATTGGGGCAAGCCTTTCGCTTTAGTATCTTGCTTTCTTCCGGTAAAATTCCTTTTGCTTCTTTATCTTTATCCCTTATCTTTATCAAAAAAGAGCCCTATGGAAGTAAAAGATGCTAACGGAAATATTTTAAATGACGGAGATACTGTAAAACTAACCAAAGACTTAAAGCTCAAAGGAACCTCTACAACCATCAAAAGAGGAACAACAGTAAAAAACATTCGTTTAACCGATAGTGCAGATGAAATTGATTGTAGAATCAATAAAATGAGCATAGTTTTACGAACTGAATTTGTGAAAAAATAAATATTTAAAAACTATATATTTAAAAAATAACCTAAGTGAACAGCACTCCTTTCAATAGAATTTTAATTGGTTTTGCCTTTTCGCCCAACCTAAAAGCAAATGTCTTTGAGGCGATGCGGTTGGCTGAATTTTTAGGAGCCCATCTTTATTTTCTTCACGTAGGATCAAAATCTCCTGCCAAGGCAAAAACTTTTACTGAAATTTTAGAAGAATCTCCCGTTCAGCCAAAAGACTTTACAGTGCTTTGGGATGAAGGAACGCCTATAGAAGTTATTAGTGAGCAATGTGAAAAAAATCAGATTGATCTGTTGTTACTTGGAGCCATGCAACGTGAAAATATGGTAAAGTTTTATATGGGTTCTATCGCGCGAAAACTAACCCGTAATGCTCCCTGTTCGGTCTTGTTAATGATCAAGCCTTCTGTGGTTCGAAAAGCTTCACAGCATGTTGTAGTAAACGCTTTTGAAAGCCCAGGAACCGAAAACACCATTCGAGCTGCCTTCCATTTTGCTCAAGCCTTGAGTGCCTCTAAACTTACTTTAGTGGAAGAAATTGACCGCTCAGAAGTTGCCGAAGAAGCCGATGATGATCGAGGTTTGAGAAAGGTAACTCTTAGAAAAGAAAAATTAAAACGCCGAGAACTTTCTCGTGTTCGTGAAATTTTAACCCACATTCCCGATACGCTTAAAGAAAACATAAAAATACACTCACAAAGTATTTTTGGAACTCGTGGATATTCTATTGGTCATTACGCTAAAGTTGTTCGAGCGGATTTACTCATTATGAATTCGGACGAAAAAAGAAAGCGTTTTCTAGAGCGTATATTCCCAAAAGATCTCGAGCATATTTTATCCGAATTACCCACCGATGTTCTCATCATCAAAAACAAACAAAATGGGTAAAACAAAAACTTTTAGGAGCTTTTTAGGAGCACTCCCTGGGAATATCTTTGCAGGCTTTGTTGTCTCTTTAGTGGCCTTGCCACTTGGGCTTGGCTTGGCTATTGCTTCCGAAGCGCCTCCAATTGCAGGTATTCTATCGGCAGTTGTTGGTGGAGTTGTTGTTGCCCTTTTAGGCGGATCTCAACTAACAATTGCAGGGCCCGGAAACGGTTTAGTCATTGTATTACTTTCATCCATTACCCTCTTGGGGGGAGGCGATCTTTATCAAGGGTATCTGTTTACCCTAGCTGCTGTTGTTCTCTCAGGAATTCTCATTTTCCTTTTTGGTCTCTTTCGTTTTGGTGCACTGAGTGAGTTTTTTCCAGCTTCTGCACTCCAAGGTATGCTCGCTGCTATTGGAATTGGAATTCTAGCCAAACAAGTCCATGTTATGCTTGGGGTAACTACGGCAGGCGGAAGTCCGTTTGACCTTCTTGCTCAAATCCCAGATAGTATACTGTATGTTTTTCAAAATCCAACGATAGAAGTACTTCTCGCAGCGGTGTTAGGAGTTGGAAGTTTTCTTATTTTGATTTTATATTCGCGTATTCAAAACCCAATTTTTCATCTAATTCCAGCACCTATGTGGGTAGTTGTTTTGGCTATTGGACTAACATATTATTATGAATTCGTTGCTGCCGTTCCCTATCCCATGGGCAAAAACTTACTCATCACCCTCCCCGAAAATCTGTTGGGAAATCTCCCTTTTCCAGATTTTGGAAAGCTTGGAAGTCTCGAATTCATTGGAATTGTAATTTCCCTTACTTTAATTTCCTGTATTGAATCCTTACTAAGCATCAAGGCTGTTGATAAGCTGGATCCTTTGAAAAGAAGGTCCAACGTAAACAAAGACCTTAGAGCATTAGGAATCGCAACAACCATCAGTGGTTTTGTTGGCGGGTTGAATGTCGTTACGGTGATTGCCCGTAGTTCTGTAAATGTAAATAATGGGGGCTCTAACCGGTCTGCAAACTTATTCCACGCACTTTTTCTCTTGCTTTTTATTGTGCTTTTTCAAGATCAAATCCAACGTATTGCGCTTCCCGCTTTGGCAGCCATATTGGTATATACAGGCTACCGTTTGGCCGCTCCTGAAAACCTAATCATGCTCTTTAGAATTGGAAAAGAACAAGGCGCTATTTACATTGTTACCCTTGGTATGACACTTGCTTATGGGCTTATCACAGGAATTACTTTTGGTGTATTGGCGACTTTCATCATGCATGTATTAATCAATAAGAGTGTCTTTTTTTTCACCCGAAATTGGTTAAAACCCAACGTCTTAATGTTCCAAGAAGAAGACAGTGGCAACTATTTTGTTAGTGTAAAAAACTTCTGTAGTTTTTTGAACTTTTATAAACTAAAAGCATTGCTTGACGAAATTCCGGAGCACGAACATGTTATTGTAGACTTCTCACTTTGTGAGTTTGTAGATCATACCGTTATGGAAGGACTTAGCGACTATAGAAGGAGTTTTTCAAGTAAAAATGGGGTCTTCGAAATCATTGGTTTGGATGTTCATTTTTCAGACACTCAGCATCCTTTTGCGATCCGAAAAGTACTTCCAATGAAAGACTTTTTGAACCTTGGAAAACACCTAACCAAAAGACAAAAAACATTAGAAATTTTGGCTAAAAAACTGAATTGGTCGTACCGCCCTGAACTCTCTTCAGAGGCAAATAACCTAGAGCAATTCGAATATTTTAAATCCAAGCAAATCAATTATCAGTACAACGTTTTATTCGACGAAACAGAACAATTCACCTTATTTGACCTTTCGTATAGCGAAGGAGCTTTTATTGCTAAAGAAGATCTGAAGTCGTCCTTTTTAATGATTCGTTTGGAAGAAAAAGTTCCTCAATTTATTTTAGATAAAGAGCATTTATTAGCAAATCTTTACGAGCCTTTGGGCTACCAAGATATTGACTTTGTTGAAGCACCTGATTTTTCAAGACGTTTTTTTCTTGGTGGAAAAAACAGAAAAGAAATACGAAAATGGTTTACTCCTGAATTGATTTTCTTTTTTGAAAGCCACTCTTATTTCCATGTCGAAACCAATGAAAACACCCTACTAATCAAAGGTCGAAATCGTCTTTCGAGTATTGATGAGATTAAAAAAATGTTGGCTTTTGGAACAGAATTAACCCAAATCTTAAAAAAACAATAACCTCATGAAAAAAACACTTACACTTGTACTTACTCTTGGCGTGCTGTTTGGTATTACAGCTCAGAAAACCTTGGGATCGGTTGAACGTCTTGATCCGGAAATAAACAACCTGATTGCTGCTGATGCAGTCATCGAAATTTTAGCAGATGGCTTCAGTTGGGCAGAAGGTCCTGTTTGGGTTCCTGAACTAAACGCAATTCTTTTTACTGATGTTCCTGAAAATAAAATGTATCGATGGGATAACGCCAATGGCCTTTCCGTTTATTTAGATCCAAGCGGCTATACGGGTATTGCTCCTAACGACATAAAAAGTGGCGCTAACGGCTTAATTCTTGACCCTAAAGGCAATTTGCTGATCGCGCAACACGGCGATCGTAGGATTGCTATGATCGAGAAACCGCTCACAAAACCCGGTTCGTTCAAAACGATAATTGCTGAATATGACGGAAAAAGATTCAGTAGTCCCAATGATTTAATTCTTGCCAAAAACGGGGATTTATATTTTACTGATCCTCCTTATGGGCTTAAAGGCGATGGTGATCCATTAAAAGAAATTGCTGAAAACGGTGTTTACCGTTTAGATGCAAAAGGGAAAGTAACTCAAATTTACAGTGGTTTGAATCGCCCAAACGGATTGGCTTTTTCTCCTGACGAATCGGTTTTGTATATCGCCAATTCGGATCCAAAAAGAAACTTATGGCTGTCTTTTTCTCTTGAAAATGGTGTGTTGAAAAACGAAAAAACATTTTTCGATGCAACAGCAAAAAAAGGGAAAGGCTTAGCAGATGGATTAAAAGTCCATAGTAAGGGCTATGTCTTTGCAACGGGCCCAGGTGGTGTTCTGATATTTACACCAAAAGGCAAACACATAGGAACAATAAAAACAGAGGTTGCTTCGGCAAATTGTGCTTTTAACGCCGATGAAAGCGCCTTGTATATTACTTCGGACAACTACCTTACGCGCATTCAACTG
The DNA here is from genome assembly GCA_003023645.1 of Candidatus Arcticimaribacter sp. Taxonomy (GTDB): domain Bacteria; phylum Bacteroidota; class Bacteroidia; order Flavobacteriales; family Flavobacteriaceae; genus Arcticimaribacter. Next base: position 21,809 of record PXYQ01000010.1, read on the forward strand.
ATAAACTAATTTTTATGAAATTACACCGCATTGAAACTGGTAACTTTATGCTTGACGGCGGCGCAATGTTTGGTGTGGTTCCAAAAGCACTTTGGGAGCGAACCAATCCTTCGGACACAAAAAACAGGATTAAAATGGCAGCTCGATCTTTGCTTATCGAAGATGGGGATCGACTAATTTTGATTGATACCGGAATGGGCAACAAACAATCTGATAAATTCTACGGCCACTATGCTCTCTGGGGAGATCATACTTTGGACGGATCACTTGAAAAAGCAGGTTTTCATAAGGACGATATTACCGATGTTTTTTTAACGCACTTACATTTTGATCATTGTGGAGGAGCAATTCATTATAACGCCCATGGAGTTCTTGAACCTGCCTTTAAAAATGCGCGCTTTTGGTCGCATCAAAATCATTGGGACTGGGCTATGAACCCCAATCCAAGAGAAAAAGCTTCTTTTCTTTCTGAAAACATTCTTCCCATTCACGAAAGTGGTCAATTGGAATTATTGACCGGAACAGGTCAACAACTTCAAAAAACAGCTTTAGGTTTCGATATTCTTTTGATGGACGGTCATACCGAAAAACAAATGCTTCCTATGATTCGATATCAAGGAAAAACAATCGTTTTTGCCGCAGATTTAATTCCAACAGTTGGGCATTTACCCATTCCCTATGTAATGGGCTATGACACGAGGCCTCTTTTAACATTAGAAGAAAAAGCTTCTTTCCTTGAGCGTGCAGTAAAAGAAGATTTTTTGTTGTTTTTAGAACACGACGCAGAAAATGAACTCATTTCACTTGAACAAACAGCAAAAGGAGTTCGTTGTAAAGAAAGTTTTCTTTTTGATAACTATTTTCAATCTTAGTTTCTTACATTTATTAATTATTTTTTATTAAAACACAGCAATGAAACAACTTACTTTAGCCCTAGCATTTCTTTTTTCACTTAGCCTTTCTGCTCAGTATTGGCAGCAGAAGGTAGATTATACCATGAATGTTGAGCTCGATGCAGAAACAGCAGATTATACTGGAACTCAGCAATTGGTTTACACCAATAATTCTCCTGAAACATTAACCAAGGTTTTTTATCATTTATACTTCAATGCGTTTCGCCCAGAAAGTGATATGGCTATCCGCCTTAAAAACGGGGGAGATAAAAACCGACGTTTCAAGGTGAGCATCGATTCATTAACGGCTTTTCAACAAGGCTACCTTAAGGTTTCTTCTTTGAAACAAGATGGTGTTCCTGTTCAAACAGTAGAGTCAGGGACAATTTTGGAAGTGACGTTAAACACACCTCTTATTTCTGGAGCTTCAACGGTATTAGATTTAACGTTTAATGGGCATGTCCCCGATATGATTCGTCGAGGCGGTAAAAACACAAAAGAGGGTGTGGCTTTTTCTATGGCACAATGGTATCCAAAACTTTCAGAATATGATGTAGACGGATGGAATACTGACCCCTATACAGGGCGAGAATTTCATGGTGTCTGGGGAGATTTTGATGTAAAAATCACTCTAGATAAAGACTTTACAGTAGGTGGAAGTGGTTACCTTCAGAACGCGGATAAAATTGGAAAAGGATATAGTGATCGGAAGAAAGCTAAATCCAAAAAAGGAAAAATTACTTGGCATTTTATTGCTCCGAACGTACACGATTTTACTTTTGCAGCTGACACCGATTATATTCATGATGTATATCCTGGACCTAATAATGTGGATCTGCATTTCTTTTATAAGAACAATCCCGACATCATTGAAAATTGGAAAAAATTACAGCCTTTAACGGCTGAATTAATGGTCTATTTCAATGAAAAAGTAGGGGAATATCCCTACAAACAATACTCTGTTATCCAAGGTGGAGACGGTGGAATGGAATATGCCATGTGTACGCTCATAACTGGAGAACGGAAGTTTGGCTCTTTGGTTGGGGTAACTGCACACGAATTGGCGCATTCATGGTTTCAGCACATTCTTGCAACCAACGAAACCAAACACGAATGGATGGACGAAGGTTTTACCACTTTTATATCGACACTTGCTAAAGATAAGGTGCTCAAAGAAGATAAGGATTTTCCTTTGGAAGGATCTTATAATGGATATTTACGACTCGCTGGTTCTGGAGTTGAACAAACACAAAATACCAATGCAAACCGCTACCATTACAACTATGCATATGAAAGTACGGCATACAATAAAGGCGCGGTGTTCTTGGGGCAATTGGGTTATATTATTGGAAACGAAAACCTATACAAAACCCTTCAGGCGTATTACGATGAATTTAAATTCAAACACCCGGTTCCGAATGATATTCGCAGAATTGCTGAACGTGTTTCGGGTATACAATTACGCTGGTATTTGACCGATTGGACACAAACAACCAACACCATTGATTATGCTGTCTCGGATATTGTTGATCATGAAAATACTACTCAAATAAACTTAGAGCGTAAAGGGCTTATGCCAATGCCTCTCGATGTCTTGGTTCGTTATAAAGATGGAACTCAAGAAATGCATTACATTCCAATTACACTCATGCGTGGTGAAAAGGAAAACCCATATGCACTTCCTTGGAACATTGAACAAGACTGGTCTTGGGCAAATCCAAAATATAGTTTTTCGGTAGCTCACAAGGCTGAAGATATTGAATTGATAACAATTGATCCTACTTATTATATGGCCGATGTGGATCGAGAAAACAATACCTATCAAAATGAATAAAGTAAGTACACTAAATCGTTTAAAGGGCAAAGAATTAATCGACGCACTGTTTCGTAAAGGAACAGTGCGTCGTTCTAAACACCTACTTCTAAAAGTTCTTGAAGCAAAGGAATCTGAAACCGTTCTTTATGTTGGCGTTTCTGTTCCCAAGCGCAATTTTAAAAGGGCAGTTGACCGTAATAAAATTAAAAGACAGCTGCGGATTGCACTAAAAAATGCTGAGGAAAATATTCCTTTTAGTGGAGCTTGTATGTTAATTTATACCGGAAGAAAGCATCCGCTAACCAGTGAGCTTGTTGAAGGTGTAAAAGAATTATTTGGTCAATCAAATAGTGTAGACTAGGAAGAAAGGATCCTTTAATCTAAGCTTCTAAAAGCATACCAATATGCGGTATACCGTCTTCTAGATAGGCTTCTCCAGTAGCTTTAAATTGATGGACTTCGTAAAATTTTTCTAAATGTGCTTGGGCCGAAATTTTAATAGGCGAATTTGCATACTCTTTTTGGGTAGTCTTTATAGCAAAATCGACGAGTTCATGCCCAAATTTTTGAGCTCTATATGCTGGTGAAACAACAATTCTTCCAATAGAACTGTAGTCTGCATAAGAAAGACCTTGGTCTAAAATCCGTGCATAGGCAACGAGCGTTCCTTCTATGTTTCCCAATACATGAATGGATTTTGGATCGTTTCCATCAATATCTTGATAAACACAATCTTGTTCAACCACAAACACTTCAGATCGTAAAGCATACACATCATGCAATTCGATTGATGTCAATTCGTCAAACGTTTTATAAATAAAATGGATCATTACATACAAGGAATTTTATCAATTCTATTTTGATGTCTTCCTCCTTCAAAATCAGTATTGATATACACCTCAACCATAGCAATTGCCTGAGGAATTGAAATAAAACGTGCAGGAAGGCTCAAAATATTAGCATTATTATGCTGACGAGCCAAAGCAACTATTTCTTTAGACCAACAAAGCGCCGATCGAATGTCTTGATACTTATTTGCAGTCATTGATGCACCATTACCACTCCCACATATAATAATACCTAAGCCTGCTTTCTTTGAAGAGACATCTTGGGCAACAGGATGGATAAAGTCAGGATAATCTACACTATCCTCACTGTCTGTACCATGATTCAACACCTTGTGACCCTTACTAGTAAGGTAGGAAACTATTGCTTCTTTATAGTCTACTCCTGCGTGGTCGTTACCAATTGAAAACTGCATATTTTTAATTTTTTATAAATGTAAACAAACCCCTCCTTCTTGTTTATAAACACATACAATAAATTGGATACTTTGTTAATAAGTTCTAATAGCAAAAGCTGTTAAATTCTTTTCTCTTTCTGGTTGTTAATTTTTTTCTTTTTTCAAAATAAACTTTATATAATTTATGCAATCTACTGTTCAAAACAAGGTGGGTTTGTTAACACTAAAAAAGGCTGTTTTTGTTTTTATTTATTATCAATCCTAGATATGAACCATTGTTTATATCCTTGTTAATTTTCTTTATATGAGAGGTTTAAATTTAGAAAAGGTTTTTATTAAATGTTGATAACCTCTTATCTTTAATCATTCCTAAAAATTATAAAGAAAGAAATACCGCTATTAACACGCTATAATAAGCACCATTTTTCTTAAAATTAAATAAAAACAAATTATTTATATTGTTAAGTCTGTTCATAATAAAAACTAGAGTTCAAATTTATTAGAGTAATTTTGTTTCTATGTTTAAAAAGAAGAAAAATAACTCTTTAGAACGAAGAGTAACGCAACATTTTCGAGACAATACAGGAAAACAATACAATTACAAAGAAATCTCAGGAGCATTTGATATTAAAGATACCAAAACACGCGACGAAATTATTATAATTTTAAATCGTTTGACAGCTGAAAAAATACTTTCTAGTCCCTCAAAAGGAAAATATACATTAGTAAAAGCAAGTAACGATTATTATCAAGGAACTTTAGATGTAACTTCTACTGGGAGAGGATTTGTTATTTGTGAAGGTCTGGAACATGATATCATGATTCCAAAGAATCATATTAATCGAGCATTTCAAGGTGATTTAGTTGAAGTATACGTTTATAAACGCAAGCAAAAATCTGGAGCTTTTGAAGGTGAAATAGTAACCATACTTGAAAGAAAGAAAACGCAATTCGTCGGTGTTTTACAAATAGAAAAAAACTATGCTTTTGTCTTGACACGAGGGCCGAGAATGTATACCGACTTTTTTATTGATAAGAAACAGTTGGATGGTTATACTAATGGTGACAAGGTATTAGTAGAATATACCGATTGGCCAAAGCGAGCAGATTCTCCTTATGGAACTTTAATTGAATCATTTGGCCCTCCAGGTGAAACCAATACAGAGATGCATGCTATTTTATCTGATTATGGTTTACCCTTACATTTTCCTGACGAAGTTGAAGCTGCGGCAAATGCAATAGATCAATCCATTCGGCCAGAAGAAATTAAGAAAAGAAGAGATTTTAGAGATACACTTACTTTTACAATAGATCCAAAAACAGCCAAAGATTTTGATGATGCTTTATCATTCAAAGTATTAGGTAAAGATCGCTTCGAAATAGGAATTCATATTGCTGATGTATCGCATTATGTTCAACCCAATAGTGTTTTAGATCAAGAGGCATATGATCGAGCAACATCAGTATATCTAGTTGATCGTGTTGTTCCGATGTTACCAGAAGTACTTTCCAATGGCGTTTGTTCTTTACGTCCTCATGAAGAAAAGTATACTTTTTCTGCAGTTTTCACTATGAATTCTAAAGGTGAAGTATTAGAAGAATGGTTCGGAAAAACAGTGATTTATTCTGATCATCGTTTTGCTTATGAAGAAGCACAAGAACTTATAGAAACTAAGGAAGCACATGTTTCTAAAGAAATTTCGCTTACCGGTGCTGCGTATACTGTTTCGGATGACCTTTTAAAAGGTGTATTAACACTGGATGAAATTGCAAAGAAACTGCGTATTCAACGAATGAAGAATGGCGCACTTTCTTTCGATCGTGTTGAAGTTAATTTTATTTTAAAAGAAGATGATACCCCAGAAAGTGTTTATTTTAAAACATCTAAAGATGCCAATAAGTTAGTAGAAGAGTTTATGTTACTTGCTAACAAACAAGTAGCTTCTTTTGCTGGAAATAGAAAAACTCCATTGCCTTTTGTATATAGAATTCATGATGAACCAGATTCGGACAAATTAAATAATCTACAAATGGTAGTTTCTAATTTTGGATATAAATTAGATTTAAAAACAAAGGATGTTAGTAAGTCATTGAATGTACTATTGTCTGACATTCAAGGAAAACAAGAGCAAAATTTAATTGATACGCTTACCATTCGTTGCATGAGTAAGGCAGAATACAATATTGATAATATTGGTCACTACGGATTAGCATTTAATTTTTATTCGCATTTTACCTCTCCTATTCGAAGATACCCAGATGTTATGGTTCATCGCTTATTAGAGCAACACTTAGCGAAGCAAAAAGTAAAAGACCCTGATAGTATTCAAGCGGCTTGTGTTCATTCCTCTCAGCGCGAATTAATAGCAACTAAAGCGGAACGCGATTCTATTAAGTTTATGCAAATTAAGTTTATGGAAGATAAGGTTGGAAAAACATTTGAAGGGGTAATTTCTGGTGTTACCGATCGAGGTATTTATGTAGAGTTAGTAGAAAATAAATGTGAAGGAATGATTCGAATCAAAGACATTACTGGCGACTACTTTAATTTTGATGATAAAGCGCATGCTTTAGTTGGCGAACGAACTAAGAAACGATATCAATTGGGAGATTCAATTGATGTAAGTGTTTTGAAAGCTGATTTAATCAAAAGGCATTTAGATTTTAAATTAGAAGAAAAATAATATCATTTAGAATCACTAAGTTTATACTAGATAAAAACATTTATATGAAAGCGCTTTTCACGTTCTTTTTACTTTTTACAATCACATTAGTTTCAGCTCAAGACGTTGTTCAAGACTCTATTTCTATTCAAGAAACGAAGAGACCAGAACGTACCAAAACGATTACGGTGGGCCCTTTCACGGGAATCAAATTATTTTCAGGCGTTCAAGTAAAACTAATTCCTTCTAACGAAAATAAATTGGTGTTGTCTGGAGAAAATTTTGAGACTGTAGTTACAACACTTAAAAAAGACGTGTTGCGAATCAAGCACTCCTTAGACCAAATTTTCAATCCAAAGAACACCTATATCGAAATTTATTTCTCAACACCTCTGGATCTTATTCATACGTATCAAGGATCAATTGTTGAATCACAAGCTGTGCTCAAGGCAACAAAGATTGAATTGAAAGCACGAGAAGGCTCGGCTATTGATCTGCATATAGAATCAGAAAAAATAAGTTCTAGTGTAAACTCTGGCGCCACACTCTCTCTGCGAGGCGTTGCAGTAAACCATGAACTCAAAATACTTGGTGGTGGAATTTGTGAATCGGAAACCCTTCTTACAGAACAAACCACAGTTAAAGTTACCGCTGGTGGAGTAGCCTATATTCACGCTTCAGATTTACTAGAAGCAACAGTAAATGTTGGAGGAACGGTTCGTATCCATGGAAGACCGACAAAATTGATAAAACGCAAACGTATTGGTGGGACGATTACGGAGATGAATTAAAAGGAGCACTAGGTCTTATAAAAACAAAAAACCCGTGATATTCACGGGTTTTTTTGTTGAGGCATCGAGCGGATTCGAACCGCTGTACAAGCTTTTGCAGAGCTCTGCCTAGCCACTCGGCCACGATGCCAGTCTGGCAAAAGTAGTAAATAAAATGTTTTTTATCCCTTTTTTCTTTTCCCTTTTCTTTCTACACTTACTTCTTCTACTTCTCCACCAATTGGGGGATTTTTTTTAGCAACCCGTACCCGAACCATTTGCACTGTTGGATGTTCTTCCAAAACACGGTCAATAATTTTATGTACAACTACTTCTAACAGTTTTGTCCGTACACTCATTTCTGCTTTTACGATATTGTATACTGCAACATAGTCTACCGTATCTTCCAGATTATCAGATAGAATCGATGCATCTAAGTTTGTTTTCAACTTAACATTCACGATATAGTCGCTTCCAATTTTACCTTCCTCCACCATACAACCGTGGTTGGCATACAACTTGATATTTTTAACTCGAATAACTCCCATAATTATACTTTGGACAAATATAAAAAAGAGCCGCTAATAAAAGTTCCATCCCTTTTTCTTTTTCGATATCTTTGTTAAAATTTTTTTCATGTCCGAACATACTGAACCCTTACACTTTATAGAACAAATCGTAGAAGCTGACTTAGAATCTGGCTTTTCTTCGGATAAATTGCGTTTTCGCTTTCCTCCTGAACCGAATGGATATTTGCATATTGGCCACGTTAAGGCTATTGCATTGAATTTTAATTTAGGTAAACGTTTCAACGCTCCTGTTAATCTTCGCTTTGATGATACCAACCCTGCCAAAGAAAGTCTTGAATTTGTAAATGCTATCAAAAGCGATATTCAGTGGTTGGGTTATGAATGGGCAGAAGAGCGTTATGCTTCGGATTATTTTGACCAACTTTTTGCTTGGGCACAAGAGTATTACTCGAGCTTATCGAATTTCAAGGAAGTGTAGAGTAATTTTACTAGT
>PXYQ01000011.1 GCA_003023645.1 Candidatus Arcticimaribacter sp.
ATGTTGCTGGCGAGGGTGTTTCGCCCCTCGCAAACGGCATGGCCACAGCAGCAGACTGGATGTCTGCGGCTTCTTTTATTTCTATGGCCGGAATCATCTCCTTTACGGGCTATGACGGCTCCGTTTATCTGATGGGTTGGACAGGAGGATATGTGCTGTTAGCGCTGCTATTAGCGCCTTATTTAAGGAAGTTTGGGCAGTTTACCGTTCCTGACTTTATAGGCGATCGATACTACTCTAACGCCGCAAGAGCAGTTGCAGTTTTCTGTGCCTTGATTGTTTCCTTTACTTATATCGCAGGTCAAATGCGTGGGGTGGGCCTTGTCTTTTCTAGATACCTTTCGGTAGATATCAATACAGGTGTTTTTATTGGAATGGGAATTGTTCTTTTTTATGCAGTTTTAGGTGGAATGAAGGGTATTACCTATACGCAAGTAGCGCAGTATTGTGTTTTGATTTTTGCATTTTTAGTTCCTGCAATATTCATTTCCATGATCATGACGGGGATAGCAATTCCACAAATCGGAATGGGATCGGAAGGAGCAGACGGAATGTATCTTTTAGAAAAATTAGATGGCCTTCACAGAGAATTAGGCTTTCATCAATATACCTCAGGTTCTAAGTCGACACTCGATGTGTTTTTAATTACGGCGGCGTTGATGATGGGAACCGCTGGTCTCCCACACGTGATTGTCCGTTTTTTTACGGTCAAAAAAGTACGTGATGCTCGAAAATCTGCTGGTTGGGCTTTGCTTTTTATAGCCATCTTATACACCACAGCTCCCGCAATTGCAGTATTTGCAAGAACCAACCTCATCCAAACGGTGAGCAACAAATCCTACGAAACCCTTCCCGAATGGTTTTCGAATTGGGAAACTACAGGTTTATTGACCTACACCGATAAAAATCAGGACGGTATTGTGCAATATGTAGCTGACCCTGAAATTAATGAATTGGTAATTGACAAGGACATTATTGTCATGGCAAACCCTGAAATAGCAGACCTTCCCAATTGGGTGATAGGCCTTATGGCTGCTGGTGCATTGGCAGCTGCACTATCGACAGCTGCAGGCCTTTTATTGGTTATCTCTTCTTCTGTTTCTCATGACTTATTAAAAAAAATTATCTATCCTGAGATTACTGAAAAAGGAGAATTAATTGCGGCACGAGTATCTTCTGTATTTGCGGTTATTTTGGCGGGTTACTTTGGTATCAATCCCCCAGATTTTGTAGCAGCAACAGTTGCTTTAGCTTTTGGTTTAGCCGCAGCTTCCTTTTTTCCTGCTATTGTGATGGGAATTTTTAGCAAACGCATGAACAAAGAGGGTGTAATTAGCGGGATGGTCGTGGGCATATCGCTTATGCTTTTTTATATGATGAAATTCAAACTTGGTTTTTTTGGTGGAGGAACTTCAGAAGATTGGTGGTTTGGAGTATCGCCCGAAGGTTTTGGGACCTTGGCTATGTGTGCCAATATATTGGTTGCTTTGGTCATTTCTTCCCAAACAGCTGCTCCTCCAAAAGAAGTGCAACTTATGGTCGATGAAATTAGAAAACCCTAGAGAAAGTGTTTCCTGCTTCATACATTTTGTAGTAGGTTTGTATCAACTATTTTTACAAACGTTCCTATTATGAATTCTCGAAGCTTTTTTTCTTATTTATTAATTAGTGTTTTTTGGGTAGGCTGTACTTCCGACAATAGTCGCTGTGGAGATATTATTGAAAAGCAAATTGTAAATGGTAAATACTATTTTATCTTAAATGCAGATAGTAATATCTTCAATACCAATGGTAGTGAAATTGAATCATATGTTCCAGACAATTCGGTTAGCGGAGAGGTAACCGAATCTGTTTATAATAGCTTTTCTGTAGGCGAAGAATATTGTGCGGAATAAAGTAAATACTTACAGATTTTCTAAAAGCCATTCATAGGTTTCCGATATAAACTCGATGTAGTGTTCTTGAAACCCAGCTTCGGTTTTAAAGGCGCGAATTATTTTTTCTTTTACAGGGACTCGGATGACAATTTTCTGTCTCTTCTGACTGTCATAAAGAATGAAATTAATTTTTTGATCTCCCGTAATAAAGGGGTTTTTCTGCATCTCTATCAACCAGTATTTAAGCACTTCAACAGACCATTGCTGTGCTTCTAATCCCAAACGCATTTGATCGATTTCTGAGGTTAAAGAACCAAAAGGAATGTCGGAAGTAACTTCTACTTCATAGGGTTTATAAAAAGTATATTGCCCATAAGAAAGAGAGCTCACCAAAATCAGTAGCAAAAATATTTTCTTCATAAGATCAATGATTTTTTGATTGGTATATCATGGTCTAAATCATAACCAAGATAGTTTTTCTTTCAAAAAAAATGAAACAATGACAATACTAATACGTTAAATAAATCCATCCATCAAAAATTGGAGTCCCATCCCCTAAATCAATTCGATAGTAATAAGAACCTACAGGAAGTAATTTTCCGTTTTTCTGATAAACACCACCCCAGTCATTTTGATAATTCTGCTTTTCAAAAACGCGTTGCCCATTTCTATCGTATACCGTTACTTTAGAAGCTGTGTATTGTTCAATATTAACTACTTTCCAGTAGTTTTCAAAACCGTTGGTGTTTGGGGTTAGTACTTCAGATATAAAAACCTCAGTATCGATAAAACCATCTCCATTTTTGTCTTGGTCAAAAGTATCAGGAATAAAATCTCCATCTTGATCAAGAGGTATACTGGAGGGATCTAGTGGGTCTGTTCCTAATTCGATTTCAATACTGTCGTTATACCCATCACCATCGTCATCTAAATCTGCAAGGTTTCCAATGCCATCACCATCAGTATCAATAGTTTCATTTGGATTGTTTGGAAATATGTCTATGATATCATCGACACCGTCATTATCATCATCTAAGTCTGCATTGTCACCGGTGCCATCATTATCAAAATCAAATTGTTCTGATGCATTTAATGGAAATTCATCTAGAATTACAGTTACTTGATCGCTATTGGCTAAGTCAAAAACAAGTGTGATTTGAACATCAGAAACTCCATCACCGTCATCATCTGGATCGGTGTTGTTTCCAATCCCATCGCCATCTGTATCTAAACTTTCCGAACTGTCTAAAGGAAATGCATCTTCGTCATCTGGAATTCCATCACCATCATCATCCAAATCTTGATTATCTGGAAAGCCATCTTCGTCTGTATCGAATTGTTCTGTTGCATTCTGTGGGAATTCGTCTTCAGCATCACCAACTCCATCGCCATCAGTGTCGGTGTTCAAAGGATCTGTTCCTATCACTGACTCTTCTAAATCAGTAAGGCCGTCTCCATCGTCATCTAAATCATCTCCATCTCCAATTCCATCTCCATCAGTATCTACATTTTGATCTGGGTCCAAAGGGAATGCGTCATTACCGTCAGAAATTCCATCGTCATCCGTGTCTGGATCAAGAGGATCGGTTCCTATTTCACGTTCTTCTCCATCATCAAGGCCATCGTTATCTGTGTCCGAATCAAGTGGATTTGTACCCTCAGAATCTTCGGTTCCGTCGTCAACTCCATCGTCATCAGAATCTGAATCAAGTGGGTCAGTACCGTTGTTTATCTCTACAAGATCGTCAACTCCATCACCGTCATCGTCTAGGTCTTCATTATCTCCAATTGCGTCGCCATCAGTATCTATTCCTTCAGCTTCATCCAATGGGAAGGCATCTTGACCGTCTATGATTCCGTCATTATCCGTGTCTTGATTGAGTGGATCCGTTCCTATAGTCTCCTCTTGTAAATCTGTCAAACCATCAGCATCAGAATCAGCATCGAGTGGATCGGTTCCATTAGAAACTTCATCTGTATCATCAACGCCATCAGCATCATCGTCTAGGTCGGCATTGTTTCCAATACCATCATCGTCTGTATCAGTATCTTCTGATGGGTCCAGCGGTAAAGCATCCAAAGGGTCAATAACACCATCGTTGTCTGAGTCTGGGTCTAAAGGGTCTGTTCCATCTCTTACTTCATCTCCATCATTTAATCCATCGTCATCCGAATCAGCATCTAAAGGATCTGTTCCTGCATCGAATTCATCTCCATCACTCAAACCATCATCATCAGAGTCTGGATCAAGTGGATCTGTTCCGTCGAGAATTTCGTCGGCGTCTGAAATTCCATCACCATCATCATCCAAGTCGTCGTTGTTTCCAATACCATCGCCATCGGTATCTGAATCTTCAGAACCTTCAATAGGAAAAGCATCTGCGCCATCTAAAATCCCGTCATCATCTGTGTCAGGATCTAAAGGATCTGTTCCTGTGTCTATTTCTTCGCTATCATCCAGGCCGTCGTTGTCTGAATCTGGATCAAGAGGATCTGTCCCGTCTGTACTTTCGGTTCCATCATCAACCCCATCATCATCAGAGTCTGGATCAAGAGGATCTGTTCCATCACTAATTTCTTCTGCATCCAAAATCCCATCTGCATCGTCATCTGTGTCCGCATTATTTCCTATTCCATCTCCATCTGTATCAGTGTCTTCGGAAGGATCTAAAGGAAAAGCATCATCTTCATCCAAAACACCGTCATCATCTGTGTCTGAATCCAAAGGATCTGTGCCTAGTGAACCTTCCTCGCCATCTGTCAATCCGTCGTCGTCACTATCAGCGGCTAAAGGGTCTGTGCCGCCTGATATTTCATTTACATCGGATACACCATCTCCATCATCATCAGGATCCTCAGTGTCGCCAATTCCATCTCCATCAGTATCTGTATCTTCGGTTCCATCAAGCGGTAAATCATCATCACCATCTGAGATTCCATCATCGTCTGTGTCTGGATCTAAAGGATCGGTTCCTACAACTACTTCTTCGCCATCATCTAGGCCATCGTCATCTGAATCTGGATCCAAAGGATCCGTTCCATCAATTATTTCTTGCTCGTCATTTCTTAGATCATTATCATCATCTGGATCTGCATTATCTCCTATTCCATCCTCATCGGTATCGGTATCTTCGTTAGGGTCCAAAGGGAAGGCATCGTCTGGGTCTGGAATTCCGTCTCCATCCGTATCAGTATTCAGTGGGTTGGTACCTAGCGCATCTTCTTGTCCATCTGTTAAGCCGTCATCATCGCTATCCGAGTCTAAAGAGTCTGTTCCGTCGATTACTTCATCAGTGTCGAGTACTCCATCATTATCATCATCTGGGTCTACACTATCTGTTAAGCCATCTCCGTCAGTATCAGGATCTGGGTTTTCATATACATCCAAAACGGTTATGCTTACCGTTTGTGTATTTTGATTTGAAGCCTGATCCATCGCCTTGAGTATAACGACATAGACATTATCAGCATTTGCATCTTGTGGAGTTTCAAAATCTGGAGCAGATAAGAAAACCAGTTGATTGGTAAATGGGCTAGTTTGCGACGTAAAGTTATTTGCGCTAAAAAGGGCTGCATCTGCACCACCAATAATTGCGATTTGAGCCAATTCGCTTATTTCAATTTGGAGTGCAGCAGTTAAGTTTTCGTCTATACTTATCGTTGATGTATTTACAAAACTTGGCGCTGTTCGGTCTATTGTTATGGTAGACGAAACCGGAAATGCAACAGAAGAGGTGCTGTACACCGGTGATGGATTTCCCGTATTTATCAAAACGCTGGTCGCGGTATCTGAACCCGCAATTTCAATAGCAATTGCTCCTTCTGGATCAGAGGCTTGGACCGTAAAACTCGCGGTATAGGTTGAAGTATTTGTTCCGTTTTGAGTAAACGTTAATAGCTTGGGTGGAGTGAAGTTTGTAATTGTCGCGACAATACTTGAAGCATTTAACTCTTCAGAACTAATAACCGTATAACGAATAATATCACCATCTTTTGCATGGGTTGTACTCAAGGCATTGTCTGAGCTTATTGAAAAATTAAATGTAGGGTTTTCACCATCTATTTGAAGTGGATTTCCTGCTTGCAAAGAGGCCGCAGAAGCGACTGTGGGAAGGGTCAAGTCAACTTGATTTCCAGCAGCATCAGTTAGTGTAGCTCCGTTGTCATCAAGTGCTGTGGTACTCGTGTAATTCAATGGACTAGTAAGATCGCCCTCTTGTACTGTATACAAAAAACTAAGGGTTGATGACCCTGAGCCTGAAGCATACTGAGCCATTCGATCTACCATTCCTGTTTCCAATTCTAGGGTTGGAGTTGCCGTATTAACCAACACAATTTCATTAAATGTTATGCTGATTGGAATAAGGTCGCTGTTCGATGGGTTAGCATCATTGTCTGTGTATCGCCCAGCTGCTGCAGAAGTTCGGACAGATACAACAGTTGGGGCTGTTTTATCAAAATAGACCGCTGTCCCTGAGGTGACTGCTGAAATACCTATGTTGCTATTTCCATGCGTATCCGTTGTGTTTAAAGAGAAAGCTATAGGGCCTTCTGGATCAGAGGATTGCATGACATAACTATAAATAATCGTATTGGTCCCTAAAGTTGTAGTGGTTGAGGAGGTTCCTGAAGCAATACTTGATAAAGACGAGCTCAGAAGCGTTTCGTTTGTTGTGAATTTTACATAAACCGTATCTCCCACCTTTGCCAAGGTCGAAGAGGCATTATTTGAATACATTTCAACGGGTGAAATAAGGGGAGGAGTCGTATCGATAGTAAAAGTGATGCTGTCTGTATCTGAGTAAACATTCCCCAAAACGTCTGTTCCAGATACGGTAAAACTAATTGCGCCATCTGCATCCCCATATAAAGAAACGTCAAACAAATAAATCCAAATTGCTGAAGATGAAGTTCCGCTTAAAGCTGAATAGGTCGTGCCGTTAAAACTGAACGTAGGGGTTGAGGTCATCGCTTCAGAAAAAGTAGCCGTTACAGTTACTACATCTGTTGCACCAAGAAGATTATCACCATCCGTGTCTAGTAAAATAACCGTTGGAGGTGTGGTTTCAGTAACAAAAGTAAGGCTTACATTACTCGACAGGAGTTTGCCTTCTGCGGTATCCGTAGCAGTAACCGTAATGTAATAGGTGCCAGCAGAAAGTCCAGTCGTGTCCCAGTTGGTTGTAAAAAGCGTAGAAGAGGTCTGCGCCATGGTCACGTTACTCAGCGAAGCAATCGTAGGCGATGCCGTTATTATTACGGGTGAATTCATTGGAATCGTAAAACTCGCCGTAAGACTTATTTGTTCTAAATAATCAATGACTAAATCTCCATCTGTGATTAAGTATAATTCTGCTTGAGAAGGACAGGTTCCCCATTGAGGGTGGTTAGCAGAAATAAGTGGAGCGAGTCTAGAAAAATTACTAGGCTCAGAAGTAATATTAGTGACACACCATTTTGAAATATCTTGGTTGAAGGAACTAGCATCATTAAACATATCATCCATGTTTGTAGCGCTTGATGTATCCCATTCACCTATATCCTGATCAAAATCAGAAGCAGCTCTAAACATGAGAGACATATTCGTTACTTTAGAAGTATCCCAAGCACTAATATCCTGATTGAAATCAGAAGCTTGCGAAAACATATAGCTCATATTGGTCACATTAGAAGTGATCCAATTATTAATACTGTTACTCCCACCATTGTTAAAAGCATTGGCATCATAAAACATTTGGTTGATAACCGATACATTTGAAGTGTCCCAATCGCCAACCTCTTGATTGAAAAGAACTGCATGCTGAAACATACCATTCATTCTGGTCACATTAGTAGTGATCCAATTATTAATACTGTTACTCCCACCATTGTTAAAAGCACTTGCTTGAGAAAACATAAGGGACATTTCATTAACATTAGAGGTATCCCAGCTTCCTATATTTTGATCGAAAGAGCTTGCATTAGAAAACATCTGAGACATAACCGTTACATTTGAAGTGTCCCATGAGCTAATATCATCGTTAAATGTTGTTTTTGAATCAAATAAACCAGACATATCGGTTACTTGAGAGGTACAAACACAGGTCATGTCGTCCCCATTGGTAACTCTGGTGCGCAGCACAGTTTCATCCACAACGATATATGCTTTTCCATTTATAATTGCCGTTTCAGAAACATTAGCCGTAGGGCATTTTATCGTAACCCCATTGGTGTCTAGCCAGATTCTTCGCTGAACGTCTAAGGTTAAACTAGTAGTGTCTGAATAAGCCAAACCACCGGCGTCAAAACCAGCTACCGTGATGGTGTAGGTCCCCGTAGAAATTCCTGTTGTGTCCCAGGCATAATACCAAGTGGTTGAGGCGGTTTGTAAAGACAAATCTGCATTGCTTACAATTCCGGGAATACTAATCGTTGGTGTAGCCAGCATATCTTGGGAAAAAGTAGCTGTGATTGTCACCAGTTGCGTTAGGTTAACGATATTGTCGCTGTCAGATGAAGTTAATACAACTGTAGGAGGCTGATTGTATTTTATGGCATAGGAAGCCGAGGCTGTATTGCTTATCCCTCCAAGGTCCTCAAAGGTATTCGTTGCAATGGACACTTCCACCAATACATCGGTAGAGGTGGGTGAAACCGTCAAGGAGTAACTACTTCCACTTCCAGATAAACTTTCTAATGTACATCCGCTACACGCAAAATCGCTCAACACCAATGATGTAATATCTTCATTTGAACTAACCGTTAAGATAATTGGGTTCGTCGCTGTAGGTGATGTTAGTGATGAACTTATGGTTATCCTTGGAGGAGAAAAATCAAAAAAGGACCCTCTCGGTAAAGGGTATCCCTGGTTTACATTTGCATCGATGGTGAAATTATCCACGAAATGTGTGCCTCCCCAGCCGGTGGTATATGTGCTCTCATTTTTCATGTCCGCAGTTGATTTTCCTGTGGCCGCTTGTGAAGACGACTCTAAAGCGCGTTCATTATCAAAATAAGAAGTTACTCCAACAGCACTCCAAGGTTGTTCTACACTAGGGTCAACTTCTGCTACTCCAATTGTTGAGGAAGCAATAGAGGTGATTACATTATATTCAACAACATATCCTGCAAAGTCATCGAACTTTCCTACAAGTCCACCAACAGTATTTTCCCCTAAAATATCCCCCGAAACATAATTGTATTGTACAGTGAAATCGGTTGTCGTACCCTCTATTTCTCCTGCAATTCCTCCAACATAATCTGTCCCAGTTACATCCGCGAGAGAAGCCAATAGTCGTAGTGTTTTCCCCTGCCCTATATTATCAATTTTACCGGCTATTCCACCGGTGTAGTTTGCTCCTGTAATAGAAGAATTACCGTACACTATACTTAGCTCTAGCTCTTGGTCAGAACTATGTCGCCCTGTTATTCCTCCAACATAATTACTCGCACTACTGCTCCCGGTAACGTCTCCCTTAAACGAGGAGTCATAAACCGTAGAGGAACCCGACATATATCCAGCTACTCCACCTAAATATTCAGTACCCAGAGAAGACCCATCAATTGTTCCGGTTACCCTAACTTCATAAATCCTAAAGGAACCATTTGCTGCCCCTATTACTCCACCAACATTTATTCCTCCAGAGGTTTCGGTGAAATTAACATTCTCAAGGGTTAACTTAGCTACTTCCCCCGAACTGGCTTGGGAAATAAAGCCTAAGTTGTCCGAACTACGGCTAAGAGTTAGATTGGCTATTTTAAAATCTGAACCGTTGTAATTTCCTTTAAAGACTCCTCCTCCATTGGCAATGGGTAACCATCCATCATTTGTTCCATTGGCATTACAATCATTGGGGTCGTCGTATTTGTTCCCGTTACCATCATCATCCGAGTCGTCCCAAAATTGGGTCTTACTGGCATCAATATTTGCTGTTTGTTGAATGTATTTCTCCCAAGAAGAAGGGTTTTCGGAGATCCAAAGCAATTCGGATAAGTTTGAGATCAAATAACGGTCAGACCGAGTTCCAGTCCCTGTTGGAGTAGATGCTACTGTTGGACAAACAACCGGTAAAGAAAAGTTGCGCGAATAGGTTCTGGAATCTGAGGTCGCCATTTGTACACGAACAGTAAACACCTTATCTGGTGAAATATCTGCTACCCCAGCAGTATTGATGTTCAATGAAGTTCCATCGCTTCCAATAGCAAATTTATTGTTTTCTTGTTGTCCTGCTGGTAAAGAGAAATTTGCCATTGTTGACGCACTCGGATCCAAGATGGAAAGAACTCCAATGGTAGTTCCTGAGATCGAGGTATCGGTAACATTATATGAACTCAACGAAAGGTCAGTCCAAACACTCAAGTAAGGAAACCCATCATTTACCGCTGCATTATGGCTCCAAAAAGTTGGATCATTAAACCCTATTAGATCATTTAATGGATCTGCGGTCAACTCAGCGTTGGTCTTAGAACCAACATTTGACAAAACATGTGAAGCAGCATCTCGCTGGCCAAAAGAATCTTGACCTGGGTTTATTGTTTCATCATAATAAATATTTGTGTAAGTCGCTACTTTTGAACCAGATTGACCATCCCCAACTAAATAACCTAAATTAGTAGAGTTAACATTCTCAAAAGTAGCTGAAACATAAATATTTTTTATGTCGTAATTATTTGAGTTTGGTATCCCTCGAAAGTTAATTGTTCCTACCTGAGTGTATCCGGGACCTTTTCCAATAATTTTACCTCTAAAATAACTATTCTCAATCCCGTATCCACTGTTGTTGCCTATTAAACCTCCTATTAATTGAGAACCATTTGTGGGAGAAGAAATGGTTCCATTAAAATATGAACTCGTTAATTTAGACCCTCCAGCTGCAGCAACAGAACCTACAATACCGCCAATGTATGAACTCTGTTTTCCAGCAATAGTTATCGTTCCCTCGAAGAAAACTTCATTTAAATCAAAGCTGCGAGAAGAATTGCTCACTTTACCAATAATTCCGCCCACTTCGTGAAGTGAGGATGTTGTGTTTACTGTATAGTTTGCTTCCAAAAAACCAAGGCTCGAAATTCCCGCATTAGAAGCGCCACTTGTGTCAGCGACAAAACCAACATTATCGGAAGAATCGCGGTCAATTGTTAATCCGATAATACGGTAATATCCCCCATTATAATTTGCTTTAAAACCGCCACTTCCTAGGGTAGCTATGGGTAACCAACCATCATTATCTCCAGTAGCAGTTGCGTCGTTTGAATCATTATAATCGTTACCGTCACCATCGTCGTCATTATCGTCCCAATACTGGGTTTCAGAGGCATCAATATCTGCCGTTTGTTGTAAATAGACACCTTCAGCCCAATAGGTAGAATCTTCGGTGACTTTTAATAAATTGGCTAAGGAGCTGATTAGATAAGGATCTGATGAGGTTCCAGAGCCAGTGGGAGCCACTGCCGCTGTTTGCGCCTGACTTAT
The DNA here is from genome assembly GCA_003023645.1 of Candidatus Arcticimaribacter sp. Lineage (GTDB taxonomy): Bacteria > Bacteroidota > Bacteroidia > Flavobacteriales > Flavobacteriaceae > Arcticimaribacter. Next base: position 11,329 of record PXYQ01000011.1, read on the forward strand.
CTTCCCCAAAAAAAAGAAGAGAAGCACTACAATATATTTAATCTCTCTAATCTTAACCATCTTTCCTTGGTGATTCTTCTTTTTCTTCTTTTTCAGTAAACTTAAAGCGCAACATCAACTCGTGGGTTGCTCCTTGGATTGCCGTTTTATTGTTCCGATTCATGAATTCATATCCATAACCCAACGTTACTCCTTTTATACTTTTAATTGAGAAAAAGAAAGCAAGGTTTTGATTATTTGAGAAACCTGAGCCAAGCGTAAATTGCTTTTGATAGGTCAATGCAACTGTTGTGGTTATTAAATCAGGACTATTTTGAATTGATCTAAAAACAACTACTGGTTCTAAAGAAAAGGAAGTGTTTAAATTATAGGTTGCGCCACCTGAAAAATAAAAATAAGGAACATCAGTTGCTTTAGTTTTTATGATTTCATTGTCTTGAAAACGTTTTCTACTAAAAAGACTAGGCACTCCTATTCCTAAAAAATATTGAGGTGTTTTCCATTGAATCCCTACTCCCAAAAGCGGCTTATAATAACCTGAAACGGGTGCTAGGGCAGGATTATAGTCCGATGTTAATCTTTGTAAACGATCAACGTTAATATTGTTAAAATATCCTCCCCCTTTAATTCCCAAAAACAGTGTTTGAGATTGTGATATTTTTACTTCATAATTATAATCAATAGTAAACGTGATTTTATCTTCAATAAAAACACGATCGTTTTGAGCAGTAAAACCGATGTAAACATTTTTCTTTTTTGGTAAAAAATATAATAGATAATTAGTTTTAGGAGCGCCATCCACACCACTCCACTGACTTCTACTATTAAGAGAAACAAAACTACCTTGTGTTCCAGTAAAAGCTGGATTATAAATACTCATATTAGATTGGCTGAAGAGAATATGAGCCTCTTGAGCCTGAGCATTTAAGGTAAATAAAAAAAGTGTTGTTAAAAATGAACCCTTCAAATTATAATATAAATAATAGTGCAAAAAATAACGACAGAAACAATCTGTACATAGGTATACAAAGTTACAATAATTTTAAACTTGATAGAAAAAATAAATCCAATAAAAAAACTCATTAATGTATTTTATTGGGCTGGATTAAGTGACGCTATTTTTTAAAAACAATAGCAGAAGCACCTCCACCGCCATTACATATTGCAGCAGCACCAAGGCTCACGTTTTTATGCTTCATCGCATTCAGTAAAGTCACTACAATTCTAGCTCCTGAACACCCTAAAGGATGACCTAATGAAACTGCTCCCCCATGAACATTCACCAGTGTCGAATCCAATTCTAAAAGCTGCATATTAGCCAAACCAACAACAGAAAACGCTTCGTTGAATTCAAATAATTCCACTTCATCAAGAGATACATTTGCTTTAGCGAGTGCCTTGGGTAGGGCTTTAGCTGGCGCTGTAGTAAACCATTGAGGTTCTTGAGCTGCATCGGCATATCCTTCGATTGAAGCTAAAGGGGTCAACCCTAAGGTTTTTGCTTTCTCTTCAGACATTACAATTACGGCAGCTGCACCATCGTTGATGGTAGACGCATTTGCAGCTGTTACGGTTCCTTCTTTGGTAAAAGCTGGACGTAAATTAGGTATTTTATCTATGAGAACATTGGTGTATTCTTCGTCTTCAGTAATTTGTTTATCCTCACCTCTTCTTTGAGGAACAGATACTGGAACAATTTCGTTTTGCATCACACCACTTTCCCATGCTGCTGCACTTCTTCGGTACGATTCAATAGCAAAGGCGTCTTGATCTGCTCTAGATATGTGATGTTTCGTTGCTGTTGCATCTGCGTAAGTACCCATAGCCACCTGATCAAAGGCATCTACTAAGCCGTCTTTTTGCATGACATCTTCTAGTTGAGTTCCACCAAACTTCACTCCTGTTCGCATAGGAACAATATGTGGAGCAAGGCTCATGTTTTCCATACCTCCTGCAACAACAACCTCTGCATCGCCAAGAGCAATTGCTTGAGCTGCCATCATGATGGTTTTCATTCCCGAGGAACAAACTTTATTTACCGTTGTACAGGGCACAGTGTCGGGGATACCTGCAAATATTGCTGCTTGACGAGCAGGTGCTTGACCAACCCCGGCTTGCAAAACATTTCCCATATAAACTTCATCAACCTCAGTAGCATCCAACCCAATAGCCTCAAGAGCTCCCTGAATTGCAATGGCTCCCAACTTGGGAGCAGGCACCGTTGATAATCCGCCCATAAATTTTCCTAATGGGGTTCTTTTTGCAGAAACAATAACTGCTTTATGCCTTTTCATACGCTATTTTTTATTGTTGAATTTGTTCGCTATTGAAGCAAATATACTACCATATATAGAATGCACCAAGCTGGATATTGCTGAAGGAATTGCTGTTGCTGGGTTAATGAAGTTTTCCCGAGCCAGTACTGCACCCAAACCAGAATTTTGCATCCCCACTTCAATGGCTATGGTTCTACTAACCGCTTCGTTTTTGAAAATGATTTTAGACACAATATATCCCAGTAAAAAACCGAGTAAATGTAAAATCAAAATTGCACCAAGAAGCTGGATTCCTGAATTCAAGATGATTTCTTTACCCTGACCAATAATACTCGCTACTATTAGTGTGATTAATATCACCGCAATTGGCGGTGCAAAAGGAACAATTTTATGGGTTACTTTGGGTAAGAATCGATTGAGTATAACGCCCAGAGCAACTGGAAACAGCACAACTTTAAGTGTACTATAAAACAAACCCAATGCATCAACTTCCAAATAACTTCCAGACAAATAACTGGTCAACAAAGGGGTCATTATAATTGCTGCTAAAGTAGAAACTGTAGTCATAGTAACCGATAGAGCAACATTGGCCTTTGCCAAATACGCAATAACATTAGATGCTGTACCACCCGGACAGCTAGCAACTAAGATAAGACCAACTGCAAAAAAGGGAGGTAATTGAAAAAGAATTCCCAAAACCCAACCTAAAAAAGGCATGATGGTGAATTGTAATAGAATTCCACAAAGAACCCACTTAGGCGTTTTTATCACGTGTTTAAAATCACTCCACTGCAACGTAAGTCCCATACCCAACATAATGCCTCCCAAACCATAGGTAATCCACGGGCCTGAAAACCAAGTGAAGCTGGGAGGATGTATTAAGGCGATTAAAGCACAAGCTGTAACCAAAAAAGGAAAGGAGCGCGTAAAGAGTTCAATGAATTTCATAGTTTAATAAAGTTACTTTATTTCAAGTTAAAAAAATAGTTTTTCCTGTAAAGGAAGACTGCTAAAAATTTCGGTTTGTTGTAACAATTTGATACTTTGTGCTACTTATGCAGTATAAACTAAATCAATACACCATGAAAGAATATGCTTTTTACCTCATTTTAAGTCTGCTTTTTGTTAGCGTCCAGGCACAAGAAGTTTCTTTTACAGAATATGACATGGACAATGGCCTTCATGTGATTTTACATCAAGATAACGCAGCTCCAGTTGTAACCACTTCGGTTCTTTATCATGTAGGCGCAAAAGACGAATTAGCAGATCGTACGGGCTTTGCTCATTTCTTTGAACACTTGCTGTTTGAAGGAACAAAAAACATCGGTCGTGGCGAATGGTTCAGTATCGTTTCATCAAATGGTGGGAAGAATAATGCATACACCAACGACGACTACACATACTATTACGAGGTATTCCCGTCGAATAACCTAGAATTAGGTCTTTGGTTAGAATCGGAGCGTATGCTACATCCAATCATCAATAAAATTGGAGTTGACACTCAAAATGAAGTTGTGAAAGAAGAGAAAAGACTTCGAGTAGACAACAGTCCTTACGGAAAGTTTTTTGAGAATGTAAAGAAAAACCTCTTTGTAAAACATCCCTATAAACACACTACTATTGGAGAAATGGATCATTTGGATGCAGCTTCTCTAGAGGAGTTTTTGGCTTTTAACAAAAAATATTATGTGCCGAACAACGCTATTTTAGTTGTTGCTGGAGACATTCAAATCGATGCTACCAAAAAGATGATAGCTGATTACTTTGGTGCTATTCCAAAAGGAGCAGATGTTAATCGTGTTGCAGAAAAAGAGGATCCTATTACCGAAGCAATCGAAGCCAAGGCCTATGACTCCAACATACAAATTCCAGCTGTTGTAGCAGCTTATCGAATGCCTTCTATCAAAACACGAGACTCCAAAGTTTTGGACATGATCTCAACTTATTTGAGTGATGGAAATTCGTCAAAATTATACCGAAAAATGGTTGATGAAAAGAAAATGGCACTTCAGGTTGGAGCTTTTAACGTTAGTCAAGAAGATTACGGAATGTATCTTATTTTTGGTTTGCCACTAGGCGATACATCACTTGAAAGTATCATTACCGAAATTGATGAGGAAGTTGTGAAAATCCAAGAAGACTTAATTTCTGAAAAGGATTACCAAAAACTTCAAAATAAGTTCGAGACCAATTTTGTAGATTCTAACTCCTCTGTTGAAGGAATTGCAAACTCTTTAGCAGAGTATTATGCTTTTTATAGAGACACGAACTTAATCAACTCAGAAATTGAAATCTATCGATCCATCAGCCGAGAAGAAATTCAAGCAGTTGCCAAAAAGTATCTGAATCCAAACCAGCGTTTAGTTCTCGATTATTTACCAGAACCTACTAAATAATAAACCCTTCAGGAAATGAAAAAATTATACATTCTATATATCGCCCTTTTTAGCCTTTCTGGCGTTGCAGCTCAGATCGACCGAAGTGTTCAACCAAGCCCTGGACCTGCTCCAGAAATTCAGCTGGATGAACCTCAAAGTTTTACTTTAAAAAACGGAATGACCGTTTTGGTCGTTGAAAACCATAAACTACCTCGTGTTTCTGTTACAATGAACATCGATAACCCGCCAATATTCGAAGGAGACTTAGCCGGTGCAAATGATTTGTTAGGGAGTATGCTGGGTAAAGGTTCTATCAACATAGCAAAAAACGATTTTGAAGAAGAAGTCGATTTCATGGGCGCTTCTGTCAATTTTAGTGCTTCTGGAGCATCTGCTGCTTCTCTTTCGCGTTACTTTCCAAGAGTTTTAGAACTCATGGCAGATGCTGCACTCAACCCTAATTTTTTAAATGAAGAATTTGAAAAAGAAAAAGAGAAACTAATCGAAGGAATCAAATCTAACGAAAAAAATGTCTCTGTTACTGCTCGAAGAGTAGAGAATTTAATTACCTACGGAGCTAATCACCCCTATGGAGAATACACTAAAATTGAGACCGTTTCTAAACTCAATTTAGAGGATGTAAAAAAATACTACGCTTCTAACTACAATCCAAAAAATGCTTATTTAGTTATTATTGGTGATGTAGACTTTAAAACTGTTAAAAAACAAGCTTCTAAACTCTTTAAAGGATGGAAAGGTAAAGCTCCAAATGCTTATGCATTTGAGCCTGCGAAAAACAGTTCTGAATTAGAGGTTCATTTTACGGAGATGAGTAATGCTGTGCAATCGGAAGTTTCCGTTGGGTTTACAAATTCCATTAAAAAAACACATCCAGACTATTTCCCTATGCTTTTAGGAAATAGTATTCTAGGAGGTGGAGGAGAAGCACGTTTATTTTTAAATCTTAGAGAAGACAAAGGGTTTACTTATGGTTCTTATTCTAGGCTGCAAACCAACAAATATACACGTGCACGCCTTCGTGCATTTGCTAGTGTTCGGAATGCAGTTACAGACAGTTCTGTAGTAGAGTTGGTTAAAGAGCTGGAGAAAATCAGAACAGAAGAGGTTACACAAAAAGAATTGGATAACGCCAAGGCCAAGTATGTTGGTGATTTTGTTTTGGCTCTAGAAAAACCACAAACCATCGCGCGCTATGCCTTAAGCATTCGTACAGAAAACCTTCCTGAAGATTTTTACAAAACCTATCTGCAAAAAATTAATGCAGTAACCGTTGCCGATATATTAGCCGCTACTAAAAAGCATGTAAAACTTGACAATGCGCGTATTTTTGTTACTGGAAAAGGAAGTGAAGTTTTAGAGAGTTTAGAACAGGTAGCTCCTTTTGGGAAACCACTAAAGGTGTCGTATTACGACCAGTATGGAACTCCTACTGAACGTCCAGATTATTCGAGCCAGCTACCAGAGGGAGTAACTTCTGCCAGTATTCTAGAAAACTATTTTAACGCAATTGGTGGTCTTGAAAAATTAAAAAGCATCACCTCAAAAAGTGAGGTTTCACATGCAACAATGCAAGGCATGCAATTGGAGATTGTTGCCAAAAAAACAAATCAACAACAATCATATCTAGCCGTCAGTGTGATGGGGAATGTGATGCAAAAACAGGTTGTAAACAAAGACAAAGGATACACAGAAGCGCAAGGTCAACACGTTGACTTAAGTGGTGCAGAACTAGAAGAGGCTGTGAAAGACAGTCAGATCTTTGCTGAAATCGGTTTAGATCCGTCCAACATCAACGTTAGCGTTGCTGATGTAAATGGTGTTGCTGCATATGAATTGGCTGTTTCTGCAACCAAATCGTTTTTCTATGATCAAAAAACATTCTTGAAAATTAAGATTTCTGAAACACAAGAAATTCAAGGGAATGCAGTGACTCAAGAAACACTATTAGGAGATTATAAGGCTGTAGATGGGATTTTATTCCCTCATAAAACGACTCAATCTTTAGGCCCTCAAGCCGTCGATTTCATCACGCAATCTATTGAATTGAATGGTACCATCGATGCTGCGGATTTCAATTAACAGCATTTATTTAATGATTTTAAAAGCGCCTATTTAGGCGCTTTTTTTGTTTCGGTCACCAAGTAAACTCCGCAAATAATTAGGAATGCTGCAACCCACTGAAGGCCGCCAAAGTTTTCGCCATCGAAAAGTCCCCAACCGATAGCAACAATCGGAAGCAGATAGGTAATGGAAACAGCAAAAACGACTGAAGAGAGTGCTAATAATTTATTGAACATAACTTTTGCGACTGCAGTACCAAATAAAGCTAGGACTAAGATATAACCCATTGACTTTACTACTGCTGTTTCTTGATAAAAACCAGTCCAGTTAAAATCAGAAAAAAGTAAAATCAGAAGTGCTGCCGGAGCTATCATTAAAAAATTTCCCAAGGCTATGCCCATTGGAGAAACTCCAGAAAGTTTGTCTTTCAAAATATTGACATTGATACCATAGAACACAGAAGCACAAACCACCAACAAGGAGTACTTTGAATCGCCTGTAGCGTTGAACGAGAATTCTTGAGCTACCAGTAGTAACGTACCCAAAAAACCAACGAGAACTCCGAAAACTTGCTTTTTAGCAATTTTCACCTTGTAAAAGAAGAAGGCTAAAATTAGTGTGAATAAAGGAGTAAGACCGTTTAATACTGACGCAACAGAGCTGTCAACTTCGGTTTCAGCAAATGAAAATAAAAAGGTTGGGAAAAAAGTACCATAAAATCCGGTATGCGCAATCCATTTCCACTGCTCACGACTCAACCCCTTGAGTGTTTTATATCCAAAAACTAAAAGGATAACCGTAGTAAAAAGTATACGGAAAGACCCAACCTGAAGTGGTGTTAAACCAACAAGTCCTTTTTTAATCAAAATATAAGAACTCCCCCAGATTATTGAAAGCGTAAAAAGATACGCCCACTTTTTAAACGTTACCGACATGCATAAAGTTTTTGCAAAAGTGATCATTTTTAGGGAAATGCATTCCTAATAAATTAGTAATTTTGAAAAAAACACCATGAAAAGAATTTCCATCCTACTGTGTTGTATCCTTTCCTTTGTTTCCTGTAAACAAAAAGCTCCAGAAGTAAAAACGATTGAGGTTACTGTACCTCAAGAAATAGTGTTGAATACAGAAGCTTTAGTTAAAAGTGAGCTCCAAATAACCGGAATGACCTGTGCTATTGGATGTGCTGCCAGTATTGAAAAAAAATTGAATGCTACTCCTGGAGTTCAATCTGCAACAGTAAGTTTTGAAAGCGCGCTTGCACAAATTATTTTTGATCCAAATTGGATTCAAGATCAGGAATTAAGCACGGTTGTTCAAAGTGTTGGAGCGGTATACAAGGTGACAGAAAATATTCGGGTTGATTCTTTTAGCATTCTAAAAACAGAGTAAATATTACTCTTCGGAAGTTCCTTTCCATTCAAAAGATTCCATTAAGCGCATCATATCATTTTCTACATACTGAGCTGCTGGCATGAGCGAATCGTAATTGGGTCGGGTATAAAAATAGAGCGATCCTACCAAAAAGTGATCGGTGCTATCCGTTAAAAAAAACTGCACTTGTGAGGCTGCTTCGCCAACTACTCTAAACAGCGTTCCGTAAACTCGGTTTTCACGATTTTGAAAAACTCGTTCAGGAATCTCTTCAGCCTTTCCAACATGCTTACTTGGCATTTGATAGGCATCGTACAAAAGAGAATCAAGGTTGTTTTTTATTGGCACATAGGAAAGGTAAACAGTCGCTTTCATCTTAGGATATATGATTTTGTTCCAACATTGAGCTTGAGGAATTATCTCAGCAGATTCGTTGATATCAAAAACATAAGGGCAATCGTGTGTAACCGTTTTATAGATAGGTTCAGCATAATTTAGACTCAAGTATGCCTTCGGTTTAGGAAGTGTATTTTCTTCACAGCCAATTAAACATAGAAAAATAAATCCAAAAAACACATGCTGTTTCATAAGGTAAAGATAGTTCAAAATAGACTTAAGGAAGGGTTACTTTAATCTGTTTAATCCTTTTTTTATCGACGAGCTCAATGGTAAATATGATTTTTTCGAAGATGATTTTCTGACCAAAGACAGGTAATTGTTGTGCTATTTCAAGAATAAAACCAGCCAGTGTTTCTGCTTCTCCTTTTGCTTTTTCAAAAGCTTCAACTTCTTCAATCTGAATGATTTTATAAAAATCTTTTAACCCCACTTTTGCATCGACAACGAAGTTCTTCTCGTCTATTTTGGAATACTCCAACTCTTCCTCATCAAATTCATCAGAAATGTCGCCAACTATTTCTTCTATAAGATCTTCTAGGGTTACAATTCCAGAAGTTCCACCATATTCATCGACCACAACTGCCATATGCATTTTCTTTACTTTAAATTCATTGAGCAAATCATCTAACTTCTTATTCTCGGGAACATAATAAGGTTCCCGCAAAAGTTCCTGCCATTTGAAGCCCGGTGTGTTGATGTTGGGCATTAAATCTTTGACATATAGAATTCCGTCAATCTGATCCATTTTGTCGTTGTAAACCGGTATTCTGGAAAACCCTTTTTCAATAATTAAAGGTAGAATTTCTTCAAAAGACATTTCTTTTTCAAGTGCAAAAACATCAATTCTAGGGCACATTACCTGTTTGGTGTCTGTTGTCCCAAAATTAATAATGCCTTGTAGAATTTGATCTTCTTGTTTGGTAGTATCTTTTTGTTCTGTAAACGCCAAAGCTTGAGAAAGTGTATCAACCGAAAAAGAGTTGGACTGTTGCCCAAAGTTACGTTCTAAAAACAAGGTAACTTTACTCATCGGAATGGTAATGAAAAATAAGATTTTACGATCCAAGCCATAAATTACACCAGCCATAAGCCTTGAAAAAAGCATGCTGTTTTTATTGGCATAAATCTTCGGTAATATTTCACCGAAAAGTAAAATAACAAACGTTATCATTCCAATTTCAATAGAGAGTCGGACGAGTTCATTTGAAATTCCACCAAAAAGCATATCACCCAAAGAGGCGAATAAGAGTACTATAGCAATATTGATAAAATTATTAGCCACAAGAATTGTGGCTAATAATCTTTTGGGTTTTTGTAATAAATTTTCAATCTTCTGAATTTTCTTAGGATATTTTTCTTTTTGCTCTTCAATAAGAGAAGGAGTTAAAGAAAAAAAGGCAACCTCAGCACCAGAGATCAACGCCGACCCGAGAAGTAAAAAAGCCAACAATATTATTTTTAAACCAATGATAGGTTCAATTGAAAAATAAAGAAAATAGATACTTAAGGGTTCAGGGTCCAATTAATTTCAGTTTAGATTAAAATGGTAAATCGTCTTCTTTCGAAGGCGGTTGTGTTGGAGGTTGTTCATTAGGTGTTGCTCCTTCAGCACTCTTCTTGGTTGTCAAAAAGGTGAATTCGTCAACATTAATTTCGGTGCTATACCGGTCAGTTCCGTCTTCGGCTTGCCATTTACGGTTCTTGATTTTACCTTCAACATAAATGCGGTCTCCTTTGCTCAAATATTTTTCGCAAACTTCTGCCGCTTTGTTTCTCACAACAATGTTGTGCCAGTCTGTATTTGTGACTTTCTCACCAGTAGCTTTTTTGGTGTAGGTTTCGTTGGTTGCTAGAGGAAATCTTCCGATTGCCCCCCCTCCTTCGAAATAGTGCATTTTTACGTCATCCCCAAGATGACCAATCAACATAACTTTGTTAAGGCTTCCACTCATAATGATAGATTTAAAAGGTTAAACATATTCAAATATAATGAAGTCATGTTTTCAATGTATAAAAATTTTCAATAAATTTCTGTAAAACAATGGGAACTGGGTAGTTAGGTATGTTATTCTCATCAATTGCAACACCCAAAAGCTGATCCGTGTTTATTTTCCAAAATGTAATATACAACTGTTGGTGAGATAATTTATGCTTAATTGGTTTTTCGTTTATTTTAGAGATCACGGCCTCTTTCATGTCTGTATACTTAAATAAAATTGGATCTTCTGTTAGTTCTTCAAAGGTCAATAATTGCTCACTTTCTACCAAAGGAAATTCATATAAGTGTTGCCAAATACCTTTGGCTGTTCTATGACTTAAAAGAGTTTTTCCTTTAGGCGTAACAAAGACTAGATAATTAAAGTATCGATCTGTTACCTTAATTTTATTTTTCTTGAAAGGTAGTTGACCTATTCTGTTTTGGTTGAAAGCCACACAATCCCTTTGAAATGGGCAGCTATCACACAATGGGTTTTTTGGAACACATTGGAGGGCACCAAATTCCATGAGTGCTTGATTAAAGTCTCCTGGACTCTCGGTCCCCATTAATTCTGAAGCCAGGGTTTTAAACTCTTTCAGAGCATAAGAAGCATCTATAGGAGTGTCTTTCCCGAAGTAGCGCGCTAAAACCCGATATACGTTTCCATCGACTACAGCTTGAGGTTCGTCAAAACAAATAGAGGAAATAGCACTGGCGGTATAGTTACCCACGCCTTTGAGTGTGCATAATTCCAAAAAAGTTTGAGGAAAAACAGAATTATAATCCGAAACAATGGCTTGAGCCGTATGATGTAAATTCCTGGCACGCGAGTAGTACCCTAGGCCTTGCCATAATTTCAAAACCTGTTGTTCGTCTGCAGCCGCAAGCGCATCAACCGTGGGGAAGTTTTCTATAAAAGACTGATAATAAGGTGTACCTTGTGCTATTCGAGTTTGTTGCAAGATGATTTCTGAAAGCCAAATCTTATACGGATCACGGCTTTTTCGCCAAGGAAAAGATCGCTTATGAATCTTATACCAGGCCATTAATTGAATTGTCCAAGTCATTGTTTACAAAAGTAATGCTTCGCGCTCGATTTAAAAAGGTTAATATTAATGGATTAGGCTAATATATTTCTAATTATAAATTTATATATTTGCATTCCTCAGATAAGAAAAAAACTATAATTTAAATAAAATCATGACGAAAGCAGAGATCGTTTCAAACATTTCGGAACAATTAGGAATTGACAAAGGTGATGTACAGGCAACTGTAGAAAAATTTATGGAAGAGGTGAAAACTTCTCTAGAAGGTAATGAAAATGTATACTTAAGAGGTTTTGGAAGCTTTGTAGTGAAAACTAGAGCAGAAAAAACTGGAAGAAACATTTCAAAAAATACTGCTGTAAAAATTCCAGCACACAATATTCCAGCTTTTAAGCCGGCTAAAATATTCGTAGAAGGGATCAAAACTAAAGTTCCTGTAAAATAATTTATTAATTAACAACAAACACAAGCTATGCCAAGCGGAAAAAAACGTAAAAGACATAAGGTAGCTACTCACAAGCGTAAGAAAAGACGTAGAGCTAACCGTCACAAGAAAAAATAGTGTAGAATACACTCAAAAAAATTCATTGTTCTTTGAAATGAAACGCACCTTTAGGTAGCGTTTCACAGGATAAATCCTGAAATATTATTGTTTAATCCGTTTATGCACATTTTATGCATGAACACAACATTACTCAGAGTGAATAAAGAATTGATTATACGATCGAATTCCTCTGCAGTTGATTTCGCATTACTCAAGGATGGAAAACTAATTGAGCTCAATAAAGAAGTAGACGACAACAAGTTTTCGGTTGGTGATATATTTTTCGCCAAAGTTCGAAAATCAGTCGGAGGACTCAACGCTGCGTTTGTAAATGTAGGCCACGAAAAAGATGGCTTTTTACACTACCACGATTTAGGTCCCAAACTTCCAACTTTATTGAAATTCATTAAACAGGTAAGTACAGGTAAAACAAAAGATTATTTATTAAAAAACTTTCGTTTTGAAGAAGATATTGAAAAAAATGGAATGGTCGCTGACGCTATCAGCTCGAATCAACAGATTCTAGTTCAAGTAGTCAAAGAGCCCATTTCGACCAAAGGACCACGAATTAGTTCCGAGCTTTCATTAGCCGGTCGTTATATGGTACTAGTCCCATTTTCTGATAGAATATCCATCTCACAAAAAATTGAAGACCGAGAAGAGAAAAATCGTCTCAAACGTCTCGTGCAAAGCATCCGACCAAAAGGGTTTGGTGTAATCGTACGAACCGTTGCCAAAGACAAGAAAGTAGCAGAACTCGATGCAGATTTACAACAGCTGATTCAGCGTTGGAAAAACATGTGTGCCCGCCTTTCTAAAATCAACAAATATCCAACTAAAGTGTTGAGCGAAATCGATCGCTCTTCCTCTATACTTCGTGATATTTTTGATGATTCTTTTACTGGAATTCATGTAGATGACAAAGAGTTATTCGGTGAAATAGGTGAATACATTCAAACCATTGCACCCAAAAAGGCAGGTATCGTTAAACATTATACCGAGTCCCTACCCATTTTCGAAAAATTTGGAGTAGAGCGACAAATCAAAACAGCCTTTGGGAAAACAGTCTCCATGCAAAAAGGAGCCTATTTAGTTATAGAACATACGGAAGCATTACACGTTATTGATGTGAACAGTGGTAATCGCTCGAATAAAGCGAGAAACCAAGAAGAAACAGCCATGGAAGTCAATATGATTTCGGCTTCTGAAGTAGCACGTCAACTACGCCTACGTGATATGGGAGGAATTGTTGTGGTCGACTTTATCGATCTTGGATCTAGTGAAAATAGACGCATTCTATTTGAACATCTGAAGAGCGAAATGAGCACCGACAGAACCAAACACAAAATTTTACCTCCTAGTAAATTTGGTCTCATTCAGATAACCCGACAACGGGTCCGTCCAGAAATGAATATCAAAACCAAGGAGCCTAACCCGAACCTTAATGGGGAGGTTGAGGCGCCTATTGTTTTACTTGACAAAATCAACGCAGACCTTAACAAAATTGTTAACAACGCTCAGCATCAAAACAAAAAGATTGAATTACACATTCATCCTTTTATTGCTGCTTATTTAAACCAAGGGTTCCCTTCCATCCGAACTCAATGGTTATTCAAGCATAAAAAACGGGTAAAAATTATACCCCGAGATGCTTATCAGTATCTACACTATCGCTTTTTTGATAATACTCAAAAACCGATTCGTGTTCAATAGCATTATTAAAGCGGTACTCCTTTGGAGTGCCGCTTTTTTTGTTTCAATTCAAAAAAACATGATCAAACTGCATGGTTTCCGAATCGGAATATCCTAAGAAAAAATGTATTTTTGACTATGCAAAAAAGCACTTCTTTTACGGTACAAGAAGCTCAAAAAAAGCTAGAACACTATTGTGCGTATCAAGAGCGTTGCCATCAGGAGGTTATTCAAAAACTAAAATCTCTGAACATGATTCCCGATGCGATAGACCAAATCATTGGGCAACTCATTACCGATAATTATTTGAACGAAACCCGCTTTGCACAAAGCTTTGCACGGGGAAAATTCAGGATCAAAAAATGGGGGAAAATTCGGATTTTAAACCAACTAAAGTTTCGTGGAATTAGCGCATGGAATATTAAAAAGGCAATGGCAGAGATTGAACCTGGGGAATATTTCGACACGTTTGAAACCCTCTTCGATCGGATTTGGAATCAATACGAACATTTAGGTACTCTCAAATGTCAAAAAAAAGTATACGACCGCTTACAGTATAGAGGATGGGAAAATGAACTCATCTACGAGGCACTCAAAAGTAAAAAACAAGCGAATCCTTAAAAATAAAACTGAATTCCTAAACTCCCGTTTCTTTCGGGCATGGGAACCAGATTAGTTTCTGTATACACTTCATCGAAAAGGTTATTCAAAAGAAAGGTGATCCGAAATGCTTTGTTTGGAGAAGTCCATTGCGCATTGAAATCTAAGACCGTATAGGGCTCTCCTAAGGTTCGTTCTGCAACTTTAAGCACGATTCCAGATGATATGGTATTGGACCACTGATTGAACGATCTGAGAGTGAAATGGTTTTTCAGTGAGTTAATTGAATAACGAGAAAAATTATATTCCGTCACTCCTTTCACATCATCATCGATATACGTATAACCCAATCGGAAACTTTGTGGGTGAATAGAAAAAGTATACTTAAAAGTCGACTCGAATTCAAATCCGCCCGTAGTAACTTCTTGTATGTTGTTGGCTTCCCATCTGGCAGCTTCCGTATCTTTTACATAGTCAATTAAGTTTTCTGAATTTCGATTAAAATAAGCTGCGCTAAAAGAAAACATGGAGCTGGTATATCGAAGGCCTAGTTCCACAGCCACTGCACTTTCTGGTTTCAGGTTTGCATTCCCAATCGTTGTACTATCGCTATAAAACAAATCCGTATAAGTCGGTATTCTATAGGTAGACCCGATATTTCCATAGGCTCTTAATTGGGTGTTGAAAGCAAATCCAAAATCAATACCTGGGAAAAAATGTGATCCAAAATCGCTATAGTAATTAAAGGCTATTCCGGGGGTAATGTCCAGTTGATCTCTAAAAAGCAAGAACCGATGTTCAGCAAAAACTGTGGTCATATTCCGGCTGTGTTCTCCTAAGTTGTTACTGCTTATGCCTACATGTGCCAAGTCGATCCCAATTCCTGTAGTTCCCAGAGAAGAAAATAAACTGTAATCTAAAGCGACTCCAGCCTTATTGGTAATGTGAAGGTTTCTATACACACTTGGATTATCTCGAATAAAAACATACATATCTTGACTTCTGCGCCAGTAAATTCTGGGCTTGAAAATGGATTGCTCTGTTTTTTTTATAGCAGAAAGAGCAACTAAACTTCCTTGGGTTTCTTCGTATTGTTCGGTAGCAGACGGCGTTGCATAGAATCCGTTTGCACCAAACTCTCGATCCGAAAAGTAACCTATGAATTTGAAAGGAGTTTCTTTTATTTTAAAATCTCCTTTTATAAAATAGTTTCGATTGATAAAGTCCGTATTGTGTCGGTAACCGTCTGACGTATTATAAGAAAAGTGTCCTAATATACCTCCAAACTCTCCTTTCGTTTGTAGTGTAGACTTAAGATGGTATTGGTCATACGATCCTCTTTGAACAGAAACATTATTTGCTCCTGAACCTGCAGCTTTAGTTACTATGTTTACAGCTCCTGTAAATGCATTTTGCCCATAAATTCGGGCAGCTGGGCCTTTAAGAACTTCTATACGTTCAATCAAATCGATAGGAGGTAAAAGGTTCAACGTATGATGACCAGTTTGTGCATCTTCTAATTTAATTCCGTCAATTAAAAGAAGCGTTTGATCAAAACTACCTCCACGAATATATAAATCTGCTTGCATGCCTTCAATTCCGCGTTGTCTAATATCGATTCCTGAGATTTGCTGTAGTAAAACAACAACATTGGGTGCGCCGCTCTTTTGAATATCAGAAGCATCAATCACTTGAATGGTTCTAGAATGTTCGGAAAGAGGTAAGTCGATCCGTGTTGAATTGAGAATCACCTCATCTAATTTATTTGTTTTAACTTCGAGAGAATCGACCTGTGCAAAGAGTACGATCGTGTTCAGTAAAAACAAGAATGTAAAGGTTAATTTTTTCATTTCAATGGGTTTAATTTTGAGCGAAAATAGAAAAAATCTGTAAATTAAGTACTTAATTCACAGATATTTAATGTTAAATTTTGATTTATGTTTTTATTTTAAAAACTTAATCAACCAATAAAATTATTTTGTTGTCTTGTAGTTCAAGAGTTCCGGATGAAATTTTGAGAATAACAGAATTCGAATCGATTTTATTAAACGGTTCATCAAAGTTATTGGAGCTGTCAAACTTCCCTTGTAAAGTAACGTTCCCTGAAGTCAAGGTTGAAACAATAGAAGCGTGATTTTCCAAAACCTGAAAAGAACCATTGGTTCCTGGTACCGTTAAAGAATCGATATTACCCGTAAATAGGGTTGCTTCGGGAGATATAATTTCTAAATACATACCTTATTCTTCAGATAACATTCTTTCACCAGCTTCGATCGCTTCTTCGATACTTCCTTTCAAGTTAAAAGCCGCTTCAGGTAAGTGATCTAATTCTCCATCCATGATCATATTAAATCCTTTGATGGTTTCTTTGATGTCTACTAAAACACCCTTCAAGCCGGTAAACTGTTCCGCAACGTGGAAAGGTTGTGATAAGAAACGTTGTACACGACGTGCGCGTGATACCGCTAATTTATCTTCTTCAGAAAGCTCTTCCATTCCTAGAATTGCAATAATATCTTGAAGCTCTTTATATCGTTGTAATAATTCTTTTACTCGTTGAGCACAATCGTAATGTTCGTCTCCTAAAATTTCAGCAGTCAAAATTCGTGAAGTAGAATCCAAAGGATCTACTGCAGGATAAATTCCAAGTTCTGCAATCTTACGTGATAATACCGTGGTTGCATCTAAGTGAGCAAATGTTGTTGCTGGTGCAGGATCGGTAAGGTCATCCGCAGGAACATATACTGCCTGAACAGAAGTAATTGATCCTCGTTTGGTTGACGTAATACGTTCTTGCATTGCTCCCATTTCGGTTGCTAATGTTGGTTGGTATCCTACCGCAGACGGCATACGTCCTAATAAGGCTGATACTTCAGAACCTGCCTGAGTAAATCGGAAGATATTATCAACAAAGAAAAGAACATCTTTTCCTTGTCCTTCTCCAGCTCCATCACGGAAATATTCTGCTATAGTTAATCCAGAAAGTGCTACACGAGCACGAGCTCCTGGAGGCTCATTCATTTGTCCAAATACGAAGGTCGCTTTAGATTCTTTCATCGCAGCTTTATCTACTTTGCTAAGATCCCAGCCTCCTTCTTCCATAGAGTGTAGAAAGTCATCACCATATTTGATGATACCCGATTCTAACATCTCTCTAAGTAAATCATTCCCTTCACGTGTACGTTCTCCTACACCTGCAAAAACAGATAGTCCTCCGTGCCCTTTGGCAATGTTATTAATTAATTCTTGTATCAATACCGTTTTACCAACTCCTGCTCCTCCAAAAAGACCGATCTTACCTCCTTTTGCGTAAGGCTCTACAAGGTCAATTACCTTGATTCCTGTAAAAAGAACCTCGGTAGCGGTTGATAACTGATCGAATGCTGGAGCTTCTCGGTGAATTGGTAATCCATGATCTCCCTTTTTTGGTAAATCTCCAATCCCGTCAATAGCATCTCCAATTACGTTGAATAATCTTCCGTAAACATCGTCTCCAATTGGCATTTGAATAGGGCTTCCTGTTGCAATAACTTCGGTCCCTCTGCTCAATCCATCTGTCGAATCCATCGAGATGGTTCGAACTGTATCTTCTCCAACATGAGATTGAACCTCAAGTATTAGAAGATCTCCAGATTTGGTTGTGATTTCTAATGAATCGTAAATTTTAGGTAGTTTAGTGCCTGTTCCCGAAAAGGTAACATCTACTACTGGGCCTATGATTTGAGAAACTTTTCCTGCAGTCGCTGCCATATGATGATATTGTGTTAGTTTTTAGTCTTTTATTTCGCTTGCAAATATAGCGTTTCCAAAAAAAACATCCCCTTTGAAATTCAAGTTTTTAATAAAAAAAAGTTGATCTGTCTTTTCTGGACTTTATATGGTGGTAAATAACTGACATTTAGCGTATTGTTTTGGGTCAAATGACCCCGCTTTGCTCCTCTATAAAAAAGTAAATTTTTTGAACTCAACTTGCAATGTCTTCATTATATTTAGTTTTGATATGTTGACCCAAATAAGCCGCATCCTATGAAAGCCCTTTTTTATAAAATAATCCTACTGTTATTAAAAAACTACAACCGCTTTTACTTCAGGCGTATTCGAATTTATGGACAAGAACATATACCTAAAAAGGGAGGCGTAATTTTCTCGCCCAATCATCAAGGAGCGTTTTTAGACCCTTTACTTGTCGGAACAAGCTGTGGCTCAAAAGTAACTTCCCTTACTCGAAGTGATGTGTTTGGAGGTCCTTTCCAATGGTTTTTGGATGCCCTAAAAATGTTACCCGTTTACAGAATTCGCGATGGATATAGTAGTCTAAGAAAAAATGCAGAAATATTTGATCGCTGTCATCAAATTCTAGGCAAAGGTGATCATATGATGATGTTTTCTGAAGGGAGTCATCACAACGAGTATTACTTACAACGCCTATCTAAAGGGAGTAGT
>PXYQ01000102.1 GCA_003023645.1 Candidatus Arcticimaribacter sp.
AATCGATAATGCGTTATCTATAAAAGCATCCTGTACAACAGGTTCATCTGCTTGATTTTGACTACAAGCAAATAAACAAAATATTGAAATTAATAAAACTATATTTTTCATCACGATATGAATTTAAAATTATCGTCTCAACATTTTTTAAGGAGTGTCGAGGCTTGCAAAATGCTACCAAAGAAAAAACCAAATTCTTTGACTTCTCCCGCTATGAACAATAAATAAATCTTGCTTTCTCTTTATTTTTTCACCCAAGCAGAAAACAATTTTCTCAGGTTTGGTTAGACTCAGGGTTTTAATTGTCCATAACTATTGTGTATGCACACCTTTAGGTGTGTTTATTTCCGTTATATCTTTAATTTGTTCCACAATACTTCCCAAATGGGTATGTATTGTTGAACATTCGAGTTCTTGGGATTTGATGAAAAAGGATCTATGGTATTGGGTTTGTCTTGGGCTTCAGTTCCATACAACAACCATGGCATTGCACATTCTAGCAATGCAGTACAGTAACACCATCTATTCAAATAAAAGCGTAGGTTGTTCATATAAAGAAGAACACGATTTGGAGCGGTTCTACTCAAATGTATATATATTCATTTAAAGCACAAAATAAAACACTTAGGAATCTATTGTTGTTCAGTTCGTTAAAGGAAATGATTAACGCAAAGCATCCATTTTTTTCTGAATGGCATCCAGTCCAAGGTTTCCAATACTCCCAATATGAGTATGAGCTACCGATCGGTTGGGCTGGTAGTTCCCAGCATCAATGGCGGTTCCGAGTTCACGATACGCATCTCGGAAGGGCATACCGTCTTGCACTTTTGCGTTTAGCGTATCGACACTGAAGAGGTAATCGTATTTCTTTTGATCCGTAATATTTGGAGTAACCTCTATTTTTGGGAGACTAAACAGCAGCATATCCAAACATGCTTTTAGCTCTTGAATACCGTCAATGATTGGGCCTTTGGCAAGTTGTAATTCCCGATGATAACCAGAAGGTAAGTTGGTCGTCAACAGCGTGAGTTGTGTTGGGAGTGCTTGCATGGCATTACACTTCCCACGGATCAGTTCAAAAATATCCGGGTTTTTCTTATGCGGCATAATGCTGGAACCTGTGGTCAGGTTGTCGGGGAAGGAAATAAAATTAAAATCCTGCCCCATATACAGACAGATGTCCATAGCAAATTTAGCGAGGGTACTGCCCACCATACTCAGAGCAATAGCAGTTGTTTTTTCTACCTTACCACGGCTCATTTGTGCTGCAACAGCATTCACTTTTAGAGTGCTAAAATTGAGTTGTTCAGTGGTAAATTCTCGGTCAATCGGAAACGAACTCCCAAAACCAGCTGCGCTACCCAAGGGGTTTTGATCGGCTAGGGTATAAGCCGTATTCAAAAAATGAACATCATCGATTAGGCTTTCGGCATAAGCCGAGAACCACATTCCAAATGAGGAAGGCATGGCAACTTGCAGATGTGTATATCCAGGAATTAAACCTTTTTGGTGTTGCTCTGCTAATTGCATCAACAAATCGAATAATTGAAATACAGTATTTTTGATGCTGCTCAATTCTTCTTTCAGATACAAATGCATGGCTACTAAAACCTGATCATTCCGAGAACGTGCCGTATGTATTTTTTTTCCAAGATCGCCCAATTGTTCGGTAAGTACATGCTCAATTTTGGAGTGCATGTCTTCGAATTCTTCTTCAATAACCAAACTGCCGTTGTTCGCTTTTTCTTTCAACTGATCTAAGGCCGTGCAAAGAAGGTCGGCTTCACTTTGGGTAAGTAAACCAATTTTGGCGAGCATCTGTGCATGGGCACTTGAAGCTTCGCAATCATAGGCAGCTAATAGCAAGTCGTATTCCCGATCGCTACCGACCGTAAACTGATCTACTTTTTGATGTGCTGCGTTTCCTTTTTGCCAAAGTTTCATAAGATTTCGTTTAAGAGGTTGATGTATATAGCAATTCCTTCCTCGATTTCCGATACGTGGATGAATTCATTTGCTGTGTGTGATCGGGTTGAATCTCCCGGGCCAAGTTTAAGCGATGGACAAGATAGTTTCGCTTGATCCGAAAGGGTAGGCGAACCATAGGGTTTTCTTCCTAAGCCAATTCCAGCCTCAACCAGTTCGTGGGTTATAGGAATGGAAGAGGAGTTTAAATTGGTGGATCTAGGAGTTAGCGTACAGGGTGCTTCTTGTTGGAGTAAGTCTACAATTTCTTGGTTCGAATAACAGTCGTTTACCCGTACATCGATGACCAAATGTACATCGGCTGGAACTACATTATGTTGCTTCCCAGCACTGACTTGGGTTACGGTCATTTTTACAGGACCAAGTACTTCCGATTCTTTTTCAAAAGTAAAATTGTTGAACCAACGAAGTACTTCTGGGAGTTTCATGATTGGGTTATCGGCATTGGGATGAGCTGCATGACTTGCGGTTCCGCTAATCACTGCGTCAAAAACAACCAAGCCTTTTTCTGCAACCGCCAATTGCATAAGCGTAGGCTCTCCTACAATGGCAACGTCGATATGGGGAAGGGTTTTTAACAGGGAATTTAAGCCCAAAGGCCCCGAACTTTCTTCTTCTGCTGTTGCGGCGATAATGAGGTTGTACTTGGGGTTGGGGTGTTCGTAGTAATGCGTGAAAAGCGCAATTAGAGAAACCAAAGGACCACCTGCATCATTACTTCCTAAACCAAACAATTTTCCATCTTCTATATGCGGATGAAAGGGATCTTTGGTATAAGCACTGTTGGGCCTTACCGTATCGTGATGAGAGTTTAAAAGCAGTGTCGGTTTACCTTCTTGAAAGTTCTGATTGAAGGCATAAATATTGTTGTTTTCCCGTGAAAAAGGAATATCATGTTCCGTAAACCATTGTTCTAGCCTTTGGGCTGTGCCTTCTTCTTCGCTAGAAAACGATTGTATTGCGATTAGATCTTGTAAAAGGCTCAAGGCTTCTTGGGTCAGTATTGTGCTCATATTTATAGGGTAATTGAGGTGTGTTTTATGGAACTACTAATCATTTCGGGTTTCCCGATGGCAACTTTCGAAACTCCTTGATTAAGGGCGTCAAAAGCGTTTTTCATTTTGGGAAGCATCCCTTGGTGTATTATTTTTTGATCGAGGAGTTCCTCGTATTTCTTAGAATCGATAGTTTCAATCAACGAGTCGGGATCTTCCAGCGATTGTAGAACACCCAGTTGCTCAAAACAATAGTACAGACTCACCTCAAACTGTTTGCTTAGTGCAACAGCAAGTTGCGAAGCTATGGTGTCTGCATTGGTGTTGAGTAGTTGCCCTTTTCCATCATGGGTTAGCGCACAACAAACGGGACTTAATCCTTGGTCAAGGAGTTGAGTGAAGAAGGGAGTATTTACGGATGCTACATCACCCACCCAACCATAGTCAATTGTAGCTACGGGTCTTTTGATGGCTTGGATGGCATTTCCATCTGCGCCCGATAAACCAATGGCATTGCATTCAAGCCCCTGAAGCGTGGCGACAATACTTTTGTTTACTTGCCCTGCATAAATCCCTGTAATGAGTTCTAAGGTGTCTGTATCGGTAATTCTACGTCCTGCATTCATTTGTACTGGAATTCCCAAACGCTCTGCCCACAGGCTGGCTTTTTTACCACCGCCATGTACAAGTATTTTTGGGCCTATCAAATCTGCAAAGCCTTGAAGAAAGGGATGTAAAACAGCTTCGTTCTCTATGACATTTCCGCCAACTTTTACAATGCTAAGTTTAGACATGATCCAAAAGAATTTTTAGAACCGCTTGTGCCGCAAAGGTTCTGTTGTTGGCTTGTTCAATAACCAGAGAGTTTGGATGATCCAAAACGCCATCGGCAACTACAATGTTTCTGCGAACAGGGAGACAATGCATGAATTTCGCATTATTGGTCAATTCCATTTTTTCTGTGGTAAGCATCCAAGCATTATCTGTCCGTAATATGGAACCATAGTTTTCGTAAGAACACCAGTTTTTGGCATAGACAAAATCGGCATCTTTTAAGGCTTCTTCTTGGTTGTGAAGCACCGGAATATTTTTGGTGATTCTTGGGTCTAGATCATAACCTTCGGGATTGGTAATTACAAAATCCGCATCTTGGGTTTGCATCATTTGTGCAAATGAATTTCCAACAGCATGGGGGAGTGCTTTGGGGTGGGGTGCCCAAGTCAATACAACCTTAGGTTTGTGCGGTGTTGGATATTCCGAAAGGGTAACCGCATCGGCAAGAGCTTGTAGGGGATGACCCGTTGCGCTCTCCATATTGACGACTGGAATACTGGAATATCGAGCAAAGCTGTTCAATACAATTTCTGCTTCGTCTTGTTCCTTGTCGGTCAAAGATGCAAAGGCACGTATGGCTACTATATCACAATATTGAGAAACAACTGCTGCGGCTTCGCGAACATGTTCGGATCGTATTCCGCGCATTTCGGTACCATCTTCAAATTCCAATGCCCAAGCTTCATTCGAAAAGTTCATAATCATGGTATTGAACCCTAAGTTTTGTGCTGCCTTTTGTGTACTCAAACGGGTTCTTAAACTGGGATTAAAAAAAAGAAGTCCCAAGGTTTTTCTTTTCGCATGCTGTTCAAAAGCAAAGGGATCTTTCTTTAAATTTTTAGCCAAGGCTAAAGTTTCTTCAAAATCTGGAAGATCGGCTAAGGATATAAAGTTTTTCATACGTTAGTTGCTATGTTCTTTTAAAGCTTCTTTTAAGCAGTTAAAAAAGTGATCTATGTGTTTTTTCTGAACCGTTAAAGGCGGCAGAATCCGCAGGAGGTTTTTATTACTACTTCCACCAGTGAATATTTTTTTATCGTAAATCAACGTTTTGCGTAAAGGTCCAACTTCAAAATCAAATTCGAGCCCCAACATTAACCCCCGGCCTTTAATTTTTTTAAGTTCAGGAATGTTGTTTGCTTGCGCAACAAAATAGGGTTCTAATTCTTGTGCCTTGGCTTGTAGTTTTTCTTGCTCCAATACTTCCAAAACGGCTATCGATGCCGCACAAGCTAAGTGATTTCCACCAAAGGTAGTCCCGAGCATTCCGTACTGCGCTTCGATACTCGGATGCACCAAGATGCCTCCAATCGGAAAACCATTGCCCATTCCTTTGGCCATGGTTACAATATGGGGTTCGATTTTATATTTTTGATAAGCAAAAAAGGTCCCTGATCTTCCAAATCCAGACTGTACTTCATCTGCAATTAAACAGGCTTCGTGTTGCTTACACAAGCGTTCCATGTCGTATACAAAGGCTTCGGAGGGTTCGTCCAAACCACCAACTCCTTGGATGGCTTCGAAGATAACGGCACAAACATCTCCCTTTTTCAATTCGTTTTCAAGGGCTAAAGTATCATTGAATGCTAAAAAAGTAACTTCTTGTTGTTGGTTTAAGGGTGCATTGATTTTGGGGTTGTCGGTGGCAGCAACTGCAGCACTCGTTCTGCCGTGAAAGGCGTTTTTGAATGCAATGATTCTTTTTTTGTTGGTATGAAAAGAAGCCAGTTTCAAAGCGTTTTCAATCGCTTCTGCTCCCGAACTGCACAAAAATAATTGGTAGTCATGACAACAGGAGTGATGGCCAATGGCATCGGCTAGTTGTTGTTGTAATGGATTTTGGATGGCATTCGAATAAAACCCAATTTGATCCAACTGCTCTTTTATTTTTCGCACATAGTGCGGATGACCATGCCCGATTGAAATAACGGCGTGCCCTCCATAAAGATCTAAGTATTCTGTTCCCTCAGCATCGTATACATACACGTCTTTTGCGCGAACTGGCGTAACGTCATATAGGGGATATACATCAAATAATTTCATGGTTTATTGATTTGAGATGTCGTTGATTTTATTGAATGAAGCCGCCACTCCTTGAATTAGAGAAGAACTAAGCCCTTGGTGTTCCATCTCATTTAAACCGGTAATGGTACACCCACGTGGTGTAGTTACCTTGTCTATTTCTGCCTCCGGATGGGATTTGTTTTCTAGTAAAAGAGTTGCAGCACCCAAAGCAGTGTATACCGACATGTCCATAGCTTCTTTTGCTTCAAACCCCAATTGGACACCTCCTTGGGTCATGGCACGAATTAAGCGCATCCAAAAGGCAATACCGCTGGCACAAATAACAGTTGCCGCTTGCATATGTTCTTCTTCAATGGTAATGGAAGTCCCCAATCCGTTGAATATAGCCGATGCAATATCGATGCGTTTTTCACCTGCTTCATTTGAACAAATACAGGTCATCGATTTCCGTACCGAAATAGCTGTATTGGGCATGCTGCGGATGATTGGAAATTGGGTACCCAAAATGGCTTCAATCCGATCGATCTTAAATCCTGTGATGGTTGAAATCAAAACATGCTTATCGGTCAAGTCGGGTTTAATAGCTGTTAGTATTTTTTCGAATTGTCCGGGTTGGACTGCAAAAATGATGATATCCGATTTGCGAATGGCTTCGGAGTTATCGGTTGTTAAGAATACGGTTTTATGTGCTCCCCATTCTGCAAGAGAACTGATGTCTCTCTTTGTTAGATATAGGGTAGTAATTGTATTGTTGATTAATAATCCTTTGGCGATACTCAGGCCTAAGTTTCCGGTTCCTATGATTGCTATTTTCATATTGTTTTATTTAGAATTAAAAAGTTGAAGCTTTCAGGTTGAGTCCTAAACCTTCTTCCCATCCGTAAATCAAGTTCATGTTTTGAATTGCCTGCCCCGATGCTCCTTTGATTAGGTTGTCAATTACAGAAGTGATCAGTAAAGTGCCTTCGTGCAAATGGAGGTGCAAAAAACAATTGTTTGAATTAATTACCTGCTTCAATGCGATCTCTTGTTTAGAAACATGAGTAAAAGGATCGTTTGCATAAT
>PXYQ01000103.1 GCA_003023645.1 Candidatus Arcticimaribacter sp.
ATAATCAATTAAGGGGATGTAGCTCAGTTGGCTAGAGCGCTTGACTGGCAGTCAAGAGGTCGTGGGTTCGAATCCCATCTTCTCCACAGTGTCACCGTTACACTACACTAACCTTATAAAGCCCTTCGTGAAAGCGAGGGGTTTTTTCTTGCTCTTAGGTTTAGTATAAAGCCGAGCAATTTCTTGGCTCTCATTTGGCACTCTTTTAAAAAGCAGCAACACAATACACCCTGCCTAAATTGAAAATGGAAAAAGATGATGTTATGGATTTAGCTTTGTTCAACGAATAAGGTCTTGTTATTACTCTTTTAATACCCCAATTAGTTTTAAGGTTTTTATATTTGCTTTAAATAAAATAAAATGGGTTTTTTGAAAAATATATTTGGAGATAAAACATCAAAAGAAGTTGAAGAAGCTTATTTAAGTTGGACGCCTTTAGTTTCTGTAGAAGAAATAGATACGATTAAAGAGATTTCCAAAAATCAATCTGTATTAATTTTTAAACACTCCACACGTTGTGGAATCAGCAGAATGGTTATAAAACAGTTTGAATCCCTTTTTAATGAAGAAAACAAACAGTTAAAAGTCTATTATTTAGATTTATTGAACTTCAGAGAAGTTTCATCTAAACTATCGGAGGTTTTTCAAGTTATTCATCAGTCTCCTCAATTATTAGTTATAAAAAACGGAATTTCCGTCTATGATGAATCTCATTATGAGATTACTAAAGTAAACTTGTCAAAATATATGTAGTTGTAAATTCATTTGCATTTTTTCTTTTAATTCAGCCACTTCTAAACTCCCTTAGACACTTCAGAGACGCTTTAACAGAAGTGTGTCCCATTGCCTTTCAAAGCTTGTTGTTCCTATCCGTACTTTCGTGTGTTTCTATAGCTCCAGAGCGTCTAAGTGAGGAAACAGTAACACTTACGAATATCAGGATTTAGCACTTAAAAAACACCTCCAACGAAGTGGAGGGTGTCTTTTTTCTTAATTGAAGTTAGAAGCTAGTTTGGAAACCAATCCATTGACACGATAACCTTTGCATTGATACATAAGGCAAAGAAAAGCAATGTAAACTCTTGTAAGGCTTTAATAGATTCAGCTTACGAAGCAGTCAAATATAGTATAGAAGTAACAAAAGGAGAAGCAGCTATCTTCAAGCAATTGGACCTGGGTGTTTTTATAATATTTATGATTGAGATGCTTTGGGTCTCTCAAGAAACTGTACCTTACTGTTATTATAACTTAAAATTATGAATAATAAATGGTTTGTCTTAGCTATGTTAACCCTCATATATGTGTTCAATTTTGCTGACAGACAAATTCTTATTATTCTGCAGGAGAGTATTAAAGAAGACTTACAATTAAGTGATACTCAATTGGGATTGTTAACCGGACTGGGATTTGCCTTATTGTATACAACACTTGGCATACCAATAGCTAAACTTGCTGATAAATATAACCGAAAAAACATTCTTGTATTTAGTTTAGGATTTTGGTCGCTCATGACTGTTATGTCCGGTCGTGCTCTAAGCTTTTTTCAATTGTTGTTGACCCGAATTGGAGTAAGTGCAGGAGAGGCAGGCGGAATGCCCCCTTCTCATTCAATTATCTCAGATTATTTTCCGAAAGAACAACGGGGAACGGCTTTTTCTATATACAGTATGGGAATACCGATCGGAATTTTATTGGGGTTCATTGTTGCTGGATCAATCGCATCTGAATATGGATGGAGAATTGCGTTTTACGCACTCGGAATACCGGGTATTTTACTATCGATTCTTCTATATTTTATTTTAAAAGAACCTATTCGAGGTCAAATTGATGGTCATGTTGATTACATAAAAGACGCTACTTTTAAAGAAGCTATAGCAGGTTTATTTGCTAAAAAATCATTTTTATATTTATGTTTGGGTGCAGGGTTTACTACTTTTTCTTCTTACAGTCTCAATAATTTTTTACCATCATTCATACAAAGAGCTCATGGAGTTGATTTGATAACAGTAAGTATAAATTTGGGCTTATCAATAGGAATTGGCGGCTTGATTGGTGCTTTGATTGGAGGGCGATTGGCTGATATAAAAGGAGCAAAAAACAAAAAATGGTATCTTTATGTACCAATACTTAGTTGTATTTTCTCTCTATTTCCTGCTATTATAATCTTATTTACAGGGAGTTCAAAAATTGCCTTAGCAGCTATTTTTCCCTACGCAATGTTCAATGCTGCTTTCACTGGACCTGTCTATGCAGTGGGTCAAACACTGGCCAATGTAAAAATGAGAGCATTTGCTACCGCGTTAATCCTTTTGTTTATGAATGGGATAGGGTTAGCACTCGGGCCATTATCTGCGGGAATACTGAGTGATTTTCTCGAGCCAACTTTAGGGAATTTTAGCTTACGCTACGCATTGACTTTGAACTTACTCTCTTTATTCATAGCCATATTTTTTTATTGGAAATCCGCAAATAGTTATGAAAAAGATTTAGAAAAAGTATAACACCAAGTTTTCTCAAAGGTGGTATATGAACTGAATCCTTTGCCTGGATTAAAAGACCTTCTAAAAAACGAAAACATGACAACATTAGCATTGTTTCCTAAGGTAGTAGAAGACATGGTCAATAGCCGATTAAAAAGGCAAATCGGGATAAAGAAGTTAGTTTATGAGGGAACGATCAAACACATCAAGATTCATTCTATTGATCGATTAGGAAGAGATACTCTTTCGGTGTTCTACACCATTTATAAAAAAGATAACCTCTTATCTATTTGACGAATTACAAATGAACTTGGGAAACAGCAGGATTGTTGTTTTTAGAACAAAAAACTAAAAAACAACAAAAGATGTAAAGTAATAATTTCCTTATAATTCGTTACTTATTTCCAAACTTTTTGAAGAAACTTTATGAAGTTTTGACTCATAATGTTTTCAATATCCTGTTCTGAATATCCTTTTTTAGCGAGCATCAATGGAACTTTTTGAAGGTCGGCAATTGTCTCTAAATCTGCGGGTGTTTGTTCTTTTCCAAAAGCACCATCGAGATCGGTTCCGATGCCAACATGAGACGAATTTCCAGCCAATTGACAAATATGATCTATGTTATCAATCATTTGTTCTAATGTTACTCCCATATTTTCAGGGGTAGATTTCCCTCTCACCCAATTTGGAACCATCATCCATGCATCTAATGCAATTCCAATGACTGCATCTCTCTGGATCAATTCATTAATTTGTTCATCAGCATATTGCCGGTTGTGATTTACAAATTTCCTACAATTATTGTGACTTGCCCAAACTGGGCCATTATAGATCTTCATCGTTTCCCAAAAACTAACATCACAGAGATGGGTTGCATCGAGAATTAAATTCAATTCTTCTATTTTTTTAAGTAATGCTTTTCCCTTAGCTCCAATTCCGCCAACAGAGTCGGTGCCGTGCGCATAAGTCCCAGGCCCATAGTGTGCTGGTCCTATAGCTCTTAATCCTTGTTCGTGCGACTTTACTAAATAGTCAATGTTTACAATAGAATCTGCACCCTCTAAACTCAGAATATATCCAATGGGTTTTTTTGAAACACGATCTTTTTCCCATAGCGCTAGATGGTTATTCAATTGCTCTGCATTTGTGATTTGGACCATTTCACCAAGATCTTCCATTGTTTTGTACCAAGCCAATTGCCCTTGTGTTTGTGCCCATGCTTGTTGTGGAGAATTCCATCCGGGTAACGGACTGTCTTTTTTTACATAGCGAGCGATCTGGGTAGCTACACAAATCCCTACATTCCCTTTGCGCATTGCATCTAGAGAAACAGTGTTCTTTTCTCTATCAGGCTTGTCGGTCATCCCCATTTCGCTTTTCCTGATGTCTTCTACAGTCCAAGTTAGATCTCTGTTCCATTCCAGGGCATTCATTGCAAGATCAAGGTGCGCGTCGAGTATAAACATGTTTTTTATTAAATTTATTTTTCTTTTTTATTGATAATAACCGTCGATTATCATCCTTTTAAACAGAGCTTTTGATACCACTAGTTTAGTATGTGGTCTCTTGCTGCTATGTTCCAATGCCCAGTTATCGTCCCATCGATAACAGTTAATACCGTATCATATTTAAGAACAGTAGGGCATATGTGGGTTGGGATGGCATAACAAATCGTTCCGATTGCGTATTCCTTTGATTCGATACATTCGACCACTAAATGTTCTTCGCTGTGACTTATGTGTTCAAGTTTTTCGAAATTCAGAATCTTTAATCTTGGAGGAGGCATTTCTGCTGCAACCGATTTATGTCCAAGGTTCAAACAGATCAAATTATCTGCCGGTTTACTTACAATAGCACCAACTAAAACAGCTGCTGGCAGAAATTTTAAATCTTTGTACGTGTCTGCATATCCTTGGTCCCATAACAAAGGCGTACCAGGGCAAACCTCGACATGTTTTCTTTTTACATGAATCGGAAAAGTAGGCGTACCACCAGCAACAATGGTTTTTATTTTGATTCCCAATTGCTCTATTTGACTCTTTAATGTTACAACCAAATCAAAGTCTTTGTCACAAATTTGTTGACGTAAGTTATAGTCAGACTCATGAATATGGCCATCATACACATGCAAACCTTGCGCTATGACATTATTGGACAACGCCATTTTTTGATAAAGCAAAACGGCTTCCTTATTGGGGATTATTCCAGTTCTATTCATCCCGTTATTGATGTCTAGCCATAACGAAACCTGCAGTTTTTTTTCTGATGCAAGGGTGTCCATTGTTAACATTATTTCTTCGTTGTCTACAATTGTAGAGAAGGAAGAATTTGGATACTGAACAATTAACTCAAAAAAGCGATGGATATTGATTCCTACCGGTTGCATCGCCAAAAGAATATCCGGCGCATCACATTTGGCCAATAATTCTGCTTCTGCTATCGTAGCACATTTAAACTTGGTGATACCATGTTTTAATTGCAAATTAATTATTTCTGCAATTTTATGGGTCTTAATATGAGGTCTCAATGAATCCGTTCCTCCTGCGATCTGGATCATCATTTTTATATTCGCTTCAATTCTATCTGGATATACCACTAGAGCTGGAGAAATTACATCCTCAACCGTATCAATTTCAAACCAATTGCTGCCTTTTACCATTTAATGTAATTCAAACATTGCTTCTACCTCCACAGGAATACCATCTGGCAGAATCATCCCTACCGCACTTCTAACCCCTATTCCGTGTTCTTTTCCAAAGACATCAGCCATTAATTCACTGAAGCCGTTGACGACAAGTGGGTGTTGTGTGAAATCTGGGGTACAGTTAACCATCCCCAAAACCTTAACGACTCGTTTAATTTTATCGAGACTTCCAAAATGCGTTTGAATACTGGAGAGCATTGTTAAGCCAACTTGCCTTGCTACTAATTTACCTTCCTCGGTAGTTAAATTATCGCCCAAGCGTCCGAGCATTAATGTTCCGTCATTTTTCATAGGTCCTTGTCCGGATACATATAAAAAATTACCCACTACGAGTACAGGTCTATATACCCCGGCTGGCTTAGGTGCAGGTGGAAATACTAGATTTAATTTTTTTATTTGTTCTGAAGGTAAAGTGTTCATTAGTTATCTTTTTTATAGGAATATGTTTAATACTAAAACGCCGATTAGCCCCATGATTCCAACAGTAGTTTCCATTACGGTCCAAGTAGAAAGCGTTTCCTTTACAGTAAGATTAAAGTACTCTTTGAACATCCAAAACCCTCCATCGTTTACATGTGACAACATCAGACTTCCAGAGCCTATGGCCAACACCATCAACTCTGGGGAAACTCCAGTATTCTGAATCAGTGGAAGTGCAATTCCAGCAGCTGTTAAGCCTGCAACAGTTGCTGAACCTACACAAACTCGAATAACAGTTGCAATTAACCATGCCAAAATCAAGGGCGATATTGAAGAACCGTTTAATAGTGCTCCAATATAATCACTAACACCGCTAGCTACTAAAATTTGTTTTAAAGCACCAGCCCCAGCTATAATAAGTAAAATCATGGTTATACTGGAGACCGAACTTGAAACAGAATTCATTAATTCTGGCATTTTTTTTCCTCTTGAAATACCCAATGTATAGATGGCTACAAGCACCGATATTAACATTGCTATTACGGGATTTCCGATAAAGACAATGATTTTTTTAAGCAGAAATTCTCCAGATATAAAAAGGGTAAATAGAGTAGAACACAAGATCAGTATAATGGGTAATAATGTAGTAAATAGACTAATACCCATGCCTGGCATTTCTTCATCTTTTAAAACAATTGGATTATAAAACTCCTTTAATGGAGTCGCTTTTATGTTTTTAATCGTTCTTGTAAATAAGGGTCCTGCTACTATTATCGTTGGAATTGCAATTATAATTCCATACAACAAGGTTTTACCAATATCGGCATTGAACATACTTGCAATTGCAGTAGGAGCAGGATGCGGAGGTAAAAACCCATGGGTTACAGACAAAGAAGCAAGCATAGGCAAGCCAACATAAATTAAAGGCAGCCCTGTTGATGCTGCGATGGTAAACACCAAGGGAATTAGGATAACAAAGCCAACAGAATAAAACATGGGAATACCCACAATGAACCCAGCAACAACAACTGCCCATTGAATGTGTTTTATCCCAAAACTAGACACCAGTTTTGAGGTAATTCTTTGCGCTGCGCCACTATCTGAAACGAGTTTTCCGAGCATAGCACCAAGCCCCAAAATCATGACCAAAAACCCAAGGGTATTACCCATTCCAACCTGGATCGCTTCGACAATACGATCCAATTCCATCCCTTGAAATACGCCTACAAAAACACAAACTATGATAAAGG
>PXYQ01000104.1 GCA_003023645.1 Candidatus Arcticimaribacter sp.
GTTTCATTTGACTTCAGAGTTTTAGAGGTTAGGGTATTCAATAATTTTAAATAAATCCTTTAACCATGCGATGCATTCCTTTTAATTCTTCTTTAAAACATGGGATATCTAGTGCTGTTTTACTATGAAAGGAAAACCCTGATTTTTTGTAGAATCGTATTGCATTATCATTTGTATCAATTACGCATAAAGACATAAACTCTTTTCCCAGTAATTCAGTTTTTTTGAGCAATGCATCAAAAGCTAAGTTTCCAATTCCCAATCCGGTATATTGAGTTAGAATATAAAACTTATCCAGTTCAATAGCATTTACAATTCCGGGAATAGAGGAAGTCGTATTGATCATGATAAAGCCAATGTAGTCTCCTTGGAATTCAATAAAAAAATAGGTTATGCTGCTTGAGGATAAATCAAGTGCAATCCTTTGGTCTCCAAACTCTCTTTCTAAATACCATGCTAAGCCACCTTCTTTCCAATGGTCATAATATGTTTTGGAATAGGATTCTATACATATCGCAGCCAGCTCCGATTTGTCTTTTATAGAGGCTTTCTTCAATTTCATTTCCAAATCAAAATTACCCTTTGAATCAATCCTCAGTCCTTTGTAGCATCAAAACCACGTTTCCCTCTAAGAATATCGAAGAATAAGGTAAAGTCACCCCGTAAGCTCCACAACGGATGTTTGAAGGTAGCCGGTTTGTTTTTTTCAAAGAACGCATGTCCTACCCATGCAAATCCATAGCCGGTTAATGGGAGTGCAATCCAAAAGCGAGCTTCTTTTTGGGAAACAAGAAGGAAAGCCAAAAGTCCAAGAACCAAAAAAGTGCCTATGAAGTGTAAGATACGACTGGTTTTATTTTTGTGTTCCGATAAATAAAAAGGGTAAAATTCCTTGAAACTTTTAAAAGTTGAATCTGCCATAAAATTAGTTTTTACTAATGTAGTAATTTTTAAGGTGAGATACATTTACGGAAAATACTGCTTGAAGTGGTTGGAAATAAAAAATCCTCGACATTGCTGTCGAGGATTGATTTTTATGCTTCCCCAGTAGGGCCAAAATTTAATGGAATCGGAGGCTGTTCTTGAAATTGAATTTCTCCGTTTGCATTTTCAAAACGCTGAATGTTTTCACTCAACGCCTTTTGTAATCTTTTGGCATGCTGTGGTGTCAAAATAATTCTAGACTTAACCTTAGCTTTTGGAGCTCCAGGCATCATTGAAATAAAGTCAACGATAAACTCAGATACCGAATGGTTGATGATGGCTAGGTTGGAATAGGTTCCCTCTGCCGTAGCTTCATCTAATTCGATGTTGATTTTTTGTTCTTCTGTCTTTGAATCACTCATAACTTATGCTTCTACTTCGGTTTCTTCTTTGTTAATCAACAAACTTGAATATTCTTCTTTAGAACCTACAATGATGTCATTGTATTCTCTAAGACCTGTACCTGCTGGAATTTTATGCCCAACAATTACATTTTCTTTCAAGCCTTCTAGCGTATCAACTTTACCGTTAACAGCAGCTTCGTTCAAGACTTTAGTAGTCTCTTGGAAGGATGCAGCAGAAATAAACGATTTCGTTTGAAGCGAAGCTCTTGTAATTCCTTGAAGTTCTGGAGTTGCAGTAGCAGAATTTGCATCACGTGCAACAACTAGTGCTTTTCCTTCTCTTTTAAGGATTGAGTTCTCGTCTCTAAGATCTCTTGAAGTAATCAGTTGTCCTTCTTTCAAGTTTTCAGAATCTCCTGCTTCTTCGACAACTTTCTTCCCGAATAAGTCATCATTTTCGGTAATGAAATCGAATTTATGAATCAATTGATTTTCTAAGAAAATTGTATCTCCTGGATCGTTGATTTTAACTTTACGCATCATTTGACGTACTACTACCTCAAAATGCTTATCGTTAATCTTCACACCTTGTAATCGATATACTTCTTGTACTTCGTTTACTAGATATTGCTGAACAGCCGATGGGCCTTTAATTTTTAAAATATCAATAGGTGTAATAGAACCATCTGATAACGGCATACCAGCTTTTACGAAGTCATTTTCTTGAACTAAGATCTGACTAGATAATTTAACGAGGTATTTTCTGATATCGCCAAATTTAGATTCTACGATGATCTCACGGTTACCTCTTTTTATTTTACCAAAAGAAACAACTCCATCAACCTCAGAAACTACAGCTGGATTAGAAGGGTTACGTGCTTCGAAAAGCTCCGTTACACGAGGTAAACCTCCTGTAATATCCCCTGAACGAGCAGATTTTCTTGGAATTTTAACCAAGATCTTACCTTCTTCTATTTGCTCATTATCATCTACCATGATGTGAGCACCTACGGGTAGGTTATACGAACGGAGTACAGTTCCTTTTTTATCTTGAATCAATAAAGTAGGTATTACTTTTTTGTTTCTAGATTCAGAAATTACTTTCTCTTGGAAACCAGTTTGCTCGTCAATTTCAACTTGATAAGTCACTCCTTGTTCTACATTTTCATAAACAATTTTACCAGTAAATTCAGAAACGATTACACCGTTGAAAGGATCCCACTGACAAATCAGATCGTCTTTCTTAACAGTACTTCCGTTTTTGACCATTAGGGTTGAACCGTAAGGAATATTATTGGTACTCAGGACAACTTTTGTTTTCTTGTCTACCAATTTGATTTCAGAAGTTCTAGAGATCACGATATTGATTTCATTTCCTTCAGCATCTTTTCCTTTAACTGTTTTAAGGTCTTCGATTTCAGCAACACCGTTGAATTTTACACGTAGTTCGTTCTCTTGAGAACTACCACCTGCTACCCCACCTACGTGGAATGTTCTTAGTGTTAACTGAGTTCCTGGCTCTCCAATAGATTGCGCAGCAACTACTCCAACAGCTTCCCCTTTTTGCACCATTTTACCAGTAGCAAGGTTACGACCGTAACAAGATGCACAAATCCCTTTCTTCGCTTCGCAAGTAAGCGGAGATCGAACTTCTACTGCTTCAATAGGAAGCTTATCGATACGATCTGCTACTAAATCAGAAATTTCGTGTCCTTCTTCAACAATAACTTCTCCATCCAATGGATTGATTACATCAAATAAAGCAACTCTACCTCGGATACGATCCGACATAGGTTCAACGATTTCTTCGTTTTTACGTAACGGCTTAACATCAATTCCTCTTAATGTTCCACAATCAACTATGTTGATGATCACATCTTGAGAAACGTCAACTAAACGACGTGTTAGGTATCCTGCATCGGCAGTTTTAAGAGCGGTATCCGCTAATCCTTTACGTGCACCGTGAGTAGAAATAAAGTATTCTAAGATCGATAGACCTTCTTTAAAGTTAGAAAGAATTGGATTTTCAATAATTTCTCCACCTCCAGATGTTGATTTTTTCGGCTTAGCCATCAAACCACGCATTCCAGTTAACTGACGAATCTGTTCTTTAGATCCACGAGCTCCAGAGTCTAACATCATAAATACAGAGTTAAATCCTTGCTGGTCTTCACTAATTCTCTTCATCGCTAAGTTTGTTAAGCGTGAATTGGTGTTGGTCCAAATATCAATGATCTGATTATAACGTTCGTTATTGGTGATCAGACCCATGTTGTAGTTTCCTTTGATACTATCGACTAGCTTATTTGCTTCGTCAATCAAAGGTTGCTTTTCTGGTGGAATGATAATATCACCTAAACTAAAGGATAGTCCACCTTTAAAGGCAAAACCATATCCCATGCTTTTGATTTTATCTAAGAATGCAGCCGTTTCTGGAACACCTGTTACTTTAAGAATTTTTCCAATAATCTCCCGAAGGTTTTTCTTGGTAAGGACTTCATTAAAGAAACCTGCATTTTCAGGAACTACTTCATTAAACAATACACGTCCAACAGTAGTATCTATGATTTGGTATTCGATAACACCTTCCTCATTGAAATCTTTTGCTCTAATTTTAATAGTAGCATTAAGGTCTACACGTTTTTCGTTGTACGCTATATGTACTTCTTCTACTGAGTAAAAAGTAAGTCCTTCTCCGATCACTTTATGCTCTGGAGTAGAAACACGTGCTTTTGTCATGTAGTATAATCCCAAGACCATATCCTGAGAAGGTACCGTAACCGGTGATCCGTTTGCAGGGTTTAGAATGTTGTGAGAAGCAAGCATTAGTAACTGTGACTCTAAAATAGCCTCAGGTCCTAATGGTAAATGCACAGCCATTTGATCTCCATCGAAATCGGCATTAAATGCAGTACAAACCAAGGGATGCAATTGAATTGCTTTTCCTTCGATTAATTTCGGTTGGAATGCTTGAATACCTAAACGGTGTAATGTAGGCGCACGGTTCAATAGTACCGGATGCCCTTTCAATACACTTTCTAAGATATCCCAAACTACAGGCTCTTTGCGGTCTATAATTTTCTTAGCTGATTTTACTGTCTTTACAATTCCACGTTCAATTAATTTACGTGTAATGAAAGGCTTGTATAATTCTGCAGCCATATCTTTTGGAAGGCCACATTCAAATAATTTTAATTCAGGTCCAACAACAATTACCGAACGAGCTGAATAATCAACACGTTTTCCAAGTAAATTTTGACGGAAACGACCTTGCTTTCCTTTCAATGAATCTGAAAGTGATTTTAAAGGACGATTCGAATCTGTTTTTACAGCCGAAGATTTTCTTGTATTATCAAATAAAGAATCTACAGATTCTTGAAGCATTCGCTTCTCATTTCTTAAGATTACTTCTGGTGCTTTAATTTCAACCAAACGCTTCAAACGGTTGTTACGAATAATTACACGACGGTAAAGATCATTTAAATCCGATGTTGCAAAACGACCTCCATCCAATGGAACTAAAGGACGTAATTCTGGTGGAATGACCGGTACTGCTTTGATAATCATCCATTCTGGAAGATTTTCTTTACGCAAGTTCGCATCACGGAATGCCTCAACAACCTGAAGTCTCTTAAGAGCCTCGGTCTTACGTTGTTTGGATGTTTCGTTATTTGCTTTGTGACGTAATTCGTAAGAAAGTTCTTCTAAATTGATTCTAGAAAGTAAGTCGATCAAACATTCAGCTCCCATTTTCGCAATGAATTTGGTAGGATCAGTTGCATCGAGATACTGGTTTTCAATCGGTAGTTTTTCAAGAGCATTTAAGTACTCTTCTTCCGTAAGGAAATCCATTTTCTGAAGCGATTCTCCTTCTTCATTCTTAGCATCACCAGCTTGAATTACAACATAACGCTCATAATAGATGATCATGTCGAGTTTCTTAGAAGGTAATCCGAGAAGATATCCAATTTTGTTTGGTAAAGAACGGAAGTACCAGATGTGTGCAACTGGTACAACTAAGTTGATGTGCCCAACACGATCTCTTCGTACTTTCTTTTCGGTAACTTCTACACCACATCGATCACAAACGATTCCTTTATATCGGATTCTTTTGTACTTACCACAAGCACATTCAAAATCTTTTACTGGACCGAAAATACGCTCACAGAAAAGACCATCACGTTCCGGCTTGTGCGTACGATAATTGATGGTTTCAGGTTTTAAAACTTCTCCGCGAGAGCTTCCTAAAATTACTTCAGGAGAAGATAATCCAATAGAAATTTTATTGAATTTTTTTTGAGTAACAATTTCGTTATTTCTTGCCATAACTACCTGTTATTATTTTTTATAATGATTATAAAAGAAGTGAACTTCTCTACTTATTCTTCCAAACGAATATCAAGACCTAGACCTTTCAATTCATGCATCAATACGTTGAACGATTCAGGTAAACCTGGTTCCGGGAGGGTGTCTCCTTTTACAATCGCTTCGTATGTTTTTGCTCTACCTACAACATCATCCGACTTAACAGTTAAGATTTCTTGTAGCGTACTAGAAGCTCCATAAGCCTCTAATGCCCATACTTCCATCTCTCCAAAACGTTGACCTCCAAATTGTGCTTTTCCTCCAAGAGGCTGTTGCGTAATAAGTGAGTATGGTCCGATAGAACGTGAGTGCATTTTGTCGTCAACCATGTGACCTAGTTTCAGCATGTAAATAACACCTACTGTAGCCGGTTGATCAAAACGTTCTCCTGTTCCACCATCGTATAGATAGGTATGTCCGTATCTCGGAATTCCAGCTTCATCGGTTAGTGCATCAATTTGGTCAGCACTAGCTCCATCAAAAATTGGTGTAGCGTATTTCTGATCTAATTTTTGACCTGCCCATCCAAGAACAGTTTCATAAATCTGACCAATGTTCATACGAGAAGGTACTCCAAGTGGGTTTAGAACAATATCAACAGGGGTTCCGTCTTCGAGGAAAGGCATTTCTTCGTGACGCACAATACGTGCAACGATACCTTTATTTCCGTGACGTCCCGCCATCTTATCTCCTACTTTCAGCTTACGCTTCTTAGCAATATAAACTTTTGCTAAACGTTTGATTCCAGCTGGAAGTTCATCTCCAACACTGATCGTAAACTTCTCACGACGAAGTGCTCCTTGAAGATCGTTTTCTTTAATCTTATAATTGTGAATTAAATCTGCAATTAGTGCGTTGATAGCAGCAGTAGTAGTCCATACACCTTTAGTTAAGTGTGTGTAGTCTTCTACAGCAGTAAGCATCTTTAATGTATACTTTTTACCTTTTGGCAAAATCTCTTCACCCAAGTCATTTTGTACTCCTTGACATGTTTTTCCGTTTACGATGGTAAATAGTTTTTCCACCATAACCGCACGAAGGTCATCAAATTTAAGATCGAATTGGTCTTCTAACTCTTCCAATTCTTGCTTGTCTTGATTTCTCTTACGTTTATCTTTTACT
>PXYQ01000105.1 GCA_003023645.1 Candidatus Arcticimaribacter sp.
ATAAAACTGAGGATCAAAAGTGAATTCTATGAGATGCTCGCCTTTAGGAATGGGCATACCTCTTAAAATATAATTCACATTATAGTGCGGCTGTTTAACACCATCAATTGTCGCTACCCATCCTGTTGGATAATACATTTCAGAAAACACTGCAAATGAGTCCTCAGAAGCCTGTGTAGTGTATCGAAGGAGCCCGGGTTTGTGATCTGCTAAGGATATGGTTGCTAGCGAATCGGAAGCATAGTTTTTTGGAATATCCTTTATAATCAATGATTCACTCACCGCCTCTTTTGAAAAATCAATTGTAGCAAGCTTCTGATAGGTTTCATCTGGTGATGCAGTATGTGTCAGATTTTCAACAAACCAGGCATTTCCTAGGTTTTCAGGATTCATAAGTGGCTTCAATCCTCCTTCTTCACTTTCATAAAGAACGTATTTTACATTTAAAATATTTAAAATTTCTTCGCGTTGAAGCGTTTCAAATAACTCAAAAACTTCTTGGTAGCGTCTCGGCTTAGCACCGTGATATCCGCCAACAGCATTATGAAAATAGGATGTTCTAGCACCAGCTAAACGCAAGCCAGATTCGTAAACTCGATAACGGCTCGTATCTTTTAATACTAATCGATCAGCATTTGTAGTGCTAAATGCAGTTTGTGAACGCGACTTGGTTGTGAATAAATCTCGATTCAGATAGCGATTCGATATTCCACCTAAATCGACAAGAAGTAAGAGTATAACTAGTACTAAGGCTGCATTCGATTTTAATTTTTTTATCACAAAGGCCCACAAGATTCCTCCTGCCATTACTACAAAAACCAGAAGTCTAACGATATCTTCAGTATAAACAGCCTTTCTTGCCTTATAAATTTGTTGCATTAGTTCTGGCCCCATAGCCTGGCTGTAGTAACTGTCGGATGCTCCTTCAAAAGAAAGCATTCCTTTGACCAAAAACAAAGTGAGAGCAAGGCCAAGGAAACTGAATATGGTTTTTTTAAGCGCTTCAATTTGAACCTCCTTAGTGGCTTTGAAAAATTCGTACAGACCAAGGGAAGCTAGAACAGGAAAAGCAAGCTCTAGAAGAACTTGAATGGAAGAAACCGCCCTAAACTTATTGTACATAGGCACGTAATCTATAAAAAACTGAGTGAGGAACGAAAAATTCTTTCCCCAAGAAAGTGTGAGTGAAAGTAGAATTCCAAAAAACAACCAACGTTTATGCGTATTCCAGCCTAAAAACAAAGCCAATAAGGCTAAAAAAACAACCACTACCCCAACATAAGCTGGTGCTTCTAAAATTGGTTGATCACCCCAGTAAGTGGGTACATTTTCACTAAAACCTTTTGCTTGTTGTCTACTAGCACCCTGTTTTATAAGATATTCATAAACTTCAGATGACGTACCTAAATCTTCACGAGAGCCTCCGCCTTGTATACGTGGGGCAATTAAATTTAAACTTTCAAAAACCCCGTAACTGAACTGTGTGATATAATCATATGAAAGACCAGAACGGATATCAACAGGTTCAGTTGTTGCTGACAAAGTCAGCTCGCTTTTTCCACGAGTACTGAACTTTGCATACTCCGAAGTCGCCATTAGCGCTGTAGCATTGAGTCCGAGTGCTAAAATCCCTGCAGCAGCTAAAACGCCAACTTTTTTAGATAGATCGACTAAGGCATTACTTTTGTAATGTTGCCACAATTGAACTACACCAAAGACCAACAAAAGCAATAACAAATAGTAGGTCATTTGATAATGGTTGGCTCGAATTTGTAAAGCGATTGCAAAGGTACTGAATGCAAAACCCCAAAAATATTTTTTCCTAAAAACCCATTGCACACCAGCTAATACGAATGGCAAATAGCCTAGAGCCTGGGCCTTGGTGTTATGACCTACTTGAATAATGATCAGTAAATAAGTAGACAATCCGTATGCTAAAGCTCCAAAAACTGCGTATTTCATGGGTACACGCATAGCGAGTAAAAAGAGGTAACACCCAAGTAAATAGAGGAAAACAAGGAATGTTGGATGTGGTAAGAGCTGGAAAATTTTGTGAATAGGCGTTAAAAAATCAAAAGGATATTTTGCTCCAAGTTGATACGTTGGCATACCTCCAAAAGCATTGTCTATCCAATACAATTCTTTCCCCTCTTTTCGAGCATCTTGAAGTTGTTTAGACATTCCTTTATATTGCTGTATATCGGATTGCAATAATTTCTTTCCTTGTATTACAGGGTAAAACACAGCGAGTGAAACAAGTACAAACCCAAAAACAATTGCCAAATGAGGGAGGATTTTATTCAACTGAATCGATTCAATCAATTTCTTCATAATCAATATACTCTCCTAAATCTTTGGAAGAAGTCTTTGTTTTTTTAGGGTTAGTAGTAGTCTTCGGTTGATCTTTTTGTTGCGACTGTTGCTCTTGTACTTTTTTAAAAAGCCGGCTCATAAAGAACCGAAGAATCCAAGGGGCAAGTCTCCTCAACAATAAGATTAGGGCGAAAAAAATTAAGATAAATTCTAACAAAATTTTTTATTTAATCAATCAAATTTAACGAATTAGGTCGATTTAAAGACCATCTTGCGTACTAAAATAAATAGTTTAATTCTTTAAAAGCACTTATATTGCTATAAAAATAAAACATGCGGATTGGAATTCATTTGGGACTACTTTTATTTGCGAGCTCAACTCTTTTTGCACAATATACAGATCAAATTAATTCGAACCGTCCTGGCGAATCTATCGGTGCGTTTTCAGTAGGTACTGGCGTAATTCAGTTTGAAGCTGGTGGCGAATACAGGTTCTACAAACACAAAGGATATAACAACTCTAAAATAAACGGAAACATCGGTTTCTTTTCATTACGATGGGGCTTTCTTAAAGAGCAATTGGAATTAACGTATGAGGGGTCCTATCTTATGGACAAGCTTACAAGTGCAATAGTTACTCCCAATCCCGTTTATAAACAAGATGGATTTTTAAGAAATTTTATTGGAGTAAAATATTTAGTTTACGATCCTTTTAAGAAAGAAGAAGAGATTAATGTATACAGCTGGGATGCCAATAATTCATTTCGATTCCGTGATTTAATCCCTGCAGTATCGCTAACTGTTGGCGCAAATTTCAATCCAAATCAAAACGATCAATCCTTTCCATATGGTGATGTTTTTAACATCATCCACCGTCCTATTCTCTATCAAAACATTGGAGGAAGAGGGATTATAGAACCACTCTTAAGCTACCGAGCAACTCTCGCAACTCAGTCTCACTTTTTAGGAACTTGGGTTTTTGTTACAAATTTCTCTTACGACAGAATAACATCTGATTTCCCAGAACAAAGCTATATCCTAACCTTAACCCATACCTTCAGCCCCAAATGGTCGGTTTATATGGAAAATCAAGGGATTTATAGTGAGGTGTATGTCGATCAAATCTTCAGAACTGGGGCCGCTTTTTTGCTCACCGATGATATTCAAATTGAAGGTAGCATTGGCGCAAACACCAAAGACTCCCCTTCCCTATTTTCAATCAATGCAGGTATCTCGTACCGATTAGACTTTCACAAAGACAAAGATAAAGCAGGTATTCGAAGTGAAAAAGATCGCAAGAGAGCATTAAAAAAAGAACGAAAAGGGCTCGGAAAACAAGCAAAAAAAGCTTCTAAATCTCAACGAAAAGCACAACGCAAAGCTCGAAAAAACTAGCCCTATGATTCGAATTCTAAAAGCGCAAACTGCAGCTCATTATAAGGATTTTGTTCAATTTCCCTTCAAACTGTATGCCGATAATAAATACTGGGTCCCGCCCATAAGCAAAGAAGAACTTGAGGTAATTGATCAGAGTAAAAATCCCGTTTTTCAAAACGCAGATGCCTCGTTTTTTCTAGCCTATAAAAACGAAAAACTTGTTGGGCGGATCGCGGCGATGGTAAATTGGATTGAGGTCAATGAATTAAAAAAAAGGAAAGTGCGTTTCGGCTGGTTTGATTTTATTGATGATTTAGAAGTAAGTAAAGCTTTATTAGGTGAGGTTGTTCGTTTTGGAAAGCAACATCAGCTCGAATTTATCGAAGGACCAGTTGGTTTTTCGAATCTCGATAAAGCCGGTTTACTTGTGTCGGGTTTTGAAGAAATGAATACCATGATTACCCAATATAACTTTCCTTACTACGCAGATCATTTAGAAGCATTGGGATATGAGAAGTTAGCACAATGGGTAGAATATGAAATTAAAATCGCCTCCTTTGACGAATCACCCGAAAAAGTCAAACGTTTTGCACAAATCGTTTACGATCGCTACCAATTGAAGCTTATTGATTTTAAAAAAACAAGCGACATCCTCCCCTACGTTGAGCAAATGTTTGAATTGTTAGCGGAGACTTATAAGGACCTTCAAACCTTTGTTCCTGTTCAGTCGTATCAAATTAAACACTACAAAGAAAAGTACTTTCGATACATCCATCCCGAATATATAAAATGCGTAGCAGATGAGAATGGTCGCTTGATTGCCTTTGTCATCATCATGCCTTCGTTTACCAAAGCTCTAAAAAAAGCAAACGGATCTTTTTTCCCTTTTGGATTTTTACGTGTTTTATGGGCGCAATACTTTAATAATCGAGCTTCTTTTTATTTAATTGGTGTGCATCCAGAGTATCAAAACAAAGGGGTAACTGCCGTTCTTTTCAATGAAATTCAAAAAACCTTTAACAAGCGTGGGATTACGATTGTTGAAACAAATCCTGAATTAGAAGAAAACAAAGCCATACAGCAAATGTGGAAGAATTACGAAAATCGTTTGCACAAAAAAAGGGCAACATTCACCAAAACAATTTAGTCTACAAATTTATACAGAATCGGGTAATTGGGAAGAGATCCTGCGCTTGCTCGTACCGCATTCAATACAGGGAAGGCTAATGACACTAGAAGTAGAACGCACAATCCAATAAGTCCAACTCCAAGAATAAGAACTAATGGAAAACAACAAAGTGTTAGAATAAATAAGGAAATTTGAAAATTGATAATCGCTTTTCCATGAATATCTAAATCGTATGTTTCATTTTTCTTTGATTGCCAAATAACCAGCGGGACTACAAAGCCTAAAAAACCACTGAAGAGGTTAAAGAGTTGGCTTAAATGCATAAACACAATAAGTTGCTGATTTTCCTTCATCCTCAAAACTACATATTATTGCGCACATTCAATAATTTAAAAAACAGAATTCCCTTCAAAACAGGATTAATGCTTAATTTTACTACATGATAAGTGAA
Organism: Candidatus Arcticimaribacter sp.; assembly: GCA_003023645.1. GTDB lineage: Bacteria > Bacteroidota > Bacteroidia > Flavobacteriales > Flavobacteriaceae > Arcticimaribacter. Next base: position 5,271 of record PXYQ01000105.1, read on the forward strand.
GGAACAATAATGGCTCTCTCTACCGCTTCTGGGGCAGGCGCAATAGCAATAATTCGGCTTTCTGGGACAGAAGCAATTGAGCTTACAGATGGCTTGTTTAAAGCTCGTTCTGGAAAGCAATTAAAGGATCAAAAAAGCCATAGTATACATTTGGGCGACATCATGAACAACAATAGTATCGTTGATGAGGTGTTGGTCAGTGTTTTCAAAAACCCCAATTCCTATACTGGCGAAGATGTAATTGAAATTTCGTGTCATGGAAGTCCATATATTCAACAGCAAATCATGAAGATTTTAATTGAAAAAGGAGCACAAACAGCCAAGCCTGGTGAGTTTACGCTACGCGCTTTTTTAAATGGGAAAATGGATTTGTCTCAAGCCGAAGCAGTAGCCGATTTAATTTCATCCGAAAACGAAGCCAGTCATCAGCTGGCCATGCAACAAATGCGAGGAGGTTTTAGTAGTGAAATTAAAAACCTAAGACAAGAGTTATTGAACTTTGCTTCGCTGATCGAACTTGAACTTGATTTTGCCGAAGAAGATGTAGCATTTGCAGATCGTAAAGAGTTAGAAAACTTATTACTCAGAATACAAACCGTTCTCAAAAACTTGCTCGATTCTTTCGCTCTTGGAAATGTGATTAAAAAAGGGGTCCCTATTGCCATTGTGGGTCCGCCCAATGTTGGAAAATCAACTCTGTTGAATTGTCTCTTAAACGAAGACAAAGCCATCATCAGCGCTATTGCTGGCACTACTCGTGATAGTATTGAAGACGAGATTACTCTAGACGGGGTTTGTTTTCGGTTTATTGATACTGCAGGAATTCGAGAAACAGAGGACACCATTGAAAAAATTGGAATCCAAAAAACAAAAGACAAAATAGCCTTAGCCGCTTTTATATTGCATCTTGTTGACCCAACAGATTATATTAAGGATAAAGATGTTTTATCAAAAGACTTAAAAGCATTCAACAAACAATATCCCAACAAAAAACTACTTGTTGTTTTTAACAAAGAAGATCAAAAACACACTATTTCAGTACCAAAACATATTGCTGGTTATCCAACCGTTTCTATCAGCGCCAAGATGAATTCTAATCTTCCACAATTGATCGACTTGCTTACAAAACATTTTAAGCTGAATCCAACCCAAGATCAGAGTATCATTACCAACTCCAGACATTATGGATCGCTGTATTCCGCTCAAAAAGAAGTTACCGCAATTCAAACTGGTCTAAGTAACGGGTTGAGTGGCGACCTTCTGGCTATTGACCTAAGACAGGCACTTTATCACTTAGGGGAGATCACTGGGGAAGTAACTAATGATGAATTATTAGGGAATATTTTTGCTAATTTCTGTATCGGAAAGTAATATGTATTTTCAGGAATTAAAACACCGATAATTTCACTCA
>PXYQ01000012.1 GCA_003023645.1 Candidatus Arcticimaribacter sp.
AAAAACAAGAGCTACATAACCTTGCAATGGAAGTTGTTGGCAAACTTATGGAAGAGGATGGTTTTGAGTTTATGACTGTTAATTCTGAGTTACAAAAAGACCCTCAATTTGTATGTCTAAAGGATAAGAAGTTACATTTTGTAATCGTTCGTGCTGTTTCCTATCCCGATAATCCATTAGATTATGACAAAGTACTCATGGAAACGGTTCGCTCACATGCAGAAAAATTTGAAGCTAAAACCTATTATGCAGGAGTTGGATTGGCACATGCAGAAAACTATGAATTACCATTAACAACTAAAGATCCCTATGCAATTAATTTCCAAGGACTTCAGAAAATCGAATCCAATGCGTAAACTTATTTTAATTTCCTTCTTGTTTGCCTTTGTCAATTGTTCTGAAACAAAACATGTAGAAGTTCATCAAGGTTATGCTTTAGGCACCTCATATTCGATCCAATATGGACTTATTAATACTTCTTTCGATAATGTTCAACAGGGTATAGACTCTCTGTTTACTGTTATCAATACGTCCATGTCCACTTATGTTCCTACCTCCGATATTTCAAAAATCAATAAAGGAGATTCTTCTGTTGCAGTTGATTCTCATTTCAAGACGGTTTTTGCTAAAGCTACAGCAGTTTGGAAAGCTACGGAAGGTTTTTTTGACCCTACGGTTGGAGCTTGGGTAAATGCGTATGGGTTCGGACCAGAAAAGCCTCTCAATACACTTACGAATGAAAACAAAGCCTATTTAAGAAAAATCACGGGCTGGAATACTATTGAGCTTACGGAACTTGGGTTTGTAAAAAAACAACATGCGGAAACCTACCTCGATTTCAATGCCTTAGCAAAAGGATATACCGTTGACATAATAGGAGACTATTTATCACGACTTGGTGCTACAAATTATTTAGTTGAAATAGGAGGGGAGATCGTTGCTCACGGTGTTAGTCCTAAAACAACAGAACCTTGGCGGATTGCTATTGATGATCCTAACCAACAAGAAGAACGCGATTTGATTCAAGTATTATCCCTGAAAGATGAAGCTATTGCTACATCCGGAAATTACCGCAAGTCTAGAATTGATTCTGTAACAGGAGAGCGCTATGTCCATTCTATAAACCCACTAACAGGTAACACCGTTAAATCAAATGTATTGAGCGCATCGGTTCGTGCTCCGAATTGCATGACTGCAGATGCCTACGCTACTGCACTAATGGTACTTCCTTTTGAAAAAAGCAAGGCATTGATTGAACGTCTACCTCAAATAGAAGCCTATTGGGTGACCTCTTTGAATGACTCGATACAAGAGCATTTTTCAACAGGCTGGAAACAATAAATTATTTTTTTGTTACTACTGGAATCCGTTCGCTAGGAAGTGCAAAACGTTGTATGTCGTCTTCAGTTACTTCTTTAATGAAATCCATGGGAATTGCTTCGAATCCAACTTCTTGTAGTCGTTTGTAGTAATCTTGCCCATAAACACGCACATGATCATACTGCCCAAAAATGCGTGTACGTTCTTGTTGATCGGTTATTGAATCATCCTCAAAAGTATTTTCTCGGTCTTCTTCTAGAGGGACTTGTAAAATAGCCGTTCCTCCGGGTTTTAAAACTCGATACAGTTCTTCCATCGCTTTCAAATCATTTGGAATATGCTCCAGCACATGATTACATAGAATCAAATCATAGCCATTGTCTTCAAATGGTAGTGCACAAATATCAGCTTTTACATCGGCCAACGGAGAGTGTAGATCAGTAGTGGTGTAGTCCCAATGCGAAAAGGATTTAAATTTTTTATAAAAAGCCTGCTCAGGTGCTACGTGTAAAACTCGAATAGCGTCTGTCAAAAAGCTAGTTTTTCGATCCAAATACAACCACAAAAGACGATGTCTTTCTAAGGAAAGAGTTCCTGGGCAAAGTGCATTTTGACGTAAATTTTGATACCCATAGCGTAAGAATTTACGATACGAACTTCCATCAATAGGATCGGTAAATCGATTGCCTTTAAAATACAATTTAATCAAAGGTCTAAACCAAATGCTCAGTTGAATCAACCAAGGTCTAGGGACGAGGTTGAGAAGGGTTTTCATAATACAAGGGCTTCTTTTCGGAAGGGATTTTCTTCATGACTTGTAATACCAAGAGCTTCGTATATGTACTGGAAGGTAGAAAGTAATTCAGGTTTTCCGTCGATCAAAGCTACATCGTGTTCGAAATGTGCGCTTGGTAAACCATCAGCTGTTAAAATGGTCCAGCCATCTTTCAAGTGCTTGATGCGGTGGGTTCCTCTATTGATCATGGGTTCGATAGCCAAAACCATTCCGTCTTGAAATTTTTTCCCACGACCTCTTTTTCCATAGTTCGGAACTTCGGGCCCCTCGTGCATTGTAGTGCCCAATCCGTGTCCCACCAATTCCCGAACTACGCCATAGCCTTCATTCTCAGCATGCTGTTGGATTGCATAAGCAAGATCCCCAATGCGGTTTCCCGCTTTGAATTCAGCAATCCCTTTGTACAAAGATTCTTTGGTAACCTGTAATAATTTTTCATTCTCTGGATCGATTTCACCTACTCCAAAAGTATAGGCGTGATCTCCATAATAACCATTTTTTAGAGAACCACAATCAATTGAAATAATGTCGCCTTCTTGCAATGGGTTTTTATTTGGAATCCCATGAACTACTTGCGCATTGGGACTCATACACAAGGTGTTTGGGAAGTTGTAAAGTCCTAAAAACCCTGGAATAGCGCCATGATCACGAATACAAGTTTCCGCTTTGGCGTCTAAATCCAAGGTGCTAACACCAGGCTTTATTTCGCTGGCGAGCATACCCAAGGTTTTTGAAACGATCAAGGCACTTTCACGCATCAATTCTATTTCTTCAGCGTTTTTTAGTACAATACTACTCATTTTGCATAGGCGTTTTTGTAATCGTTTCCTTTCAATATTTCAAGCATATCAAGCTCAAGTGTTTGAATTGGAAACTCTACAATTCGGTTCATTTCTTTACCACGCTTGGTAAAAATTAATGTTGGTACGTTGAAGAGATCAAAGGGTTTTTCTACTCCATTTGGGGTATCCTTATCTTCAGAAACTGCTATAATTTCAATCGATTCAATTGGATAGCCTGCTGCTTCTAAAATTTTCATCATGGGAGATACTTCTCGCTGACTGTCTTCACACCAGGTTCCCATCAATAGTGTAATTGTGATGTCTTTCAACAAAGGTTTCAATTCAGAAGCCGCTTCGGTATTTACTTTGTAAAAATCATACTCTGTGGCGTACCAAGATGAAAATAATTTCAATTGAGGTAGGTTGATTACTCCTAAAAGAATTTCTTCTCCTTCAATTGTTGTGCTTTTAAGATTGTCCGCAATAGTTACAACAGTTTCTTTTTTAGGGACTGGTTTTTTAGTCTCTCCGCAGTTACATAATATGGCCGATACTAAAAAAATTAAAATAGTTCTCATATTATAAGTGATTTTTGAGTCATGGCTTCGGGTTGACTAACTCCCATAATATCGAGAATGGTAGGTGCCAAATCGCCCAATACCCCAGAAGCTATTTTTTTCTTGTGGTTGTCTACCAAAATAATAGGAACTGGATTGGTGGTATGTGCCGTATTTGGGCTTCCATCGGGATTGATCATTGTTTCGCAGTTCCCATGATCGGCAATAACGAGTACTGCATAGTCTTGGGTTAAAGCAGCTTCGATGACCGATTGAGCACAACTGTCTACGGTTTCACAAGCTTTAATTGCAGCATCTAAATCACCAGTATGCCCAACCATATCGGGATTGGCAAAATTGAGGCAAATGAAGTCAGCGGTTTCTTTTTGTATTTCTGGAATTATAGCATCACGAATTTCAAAGGCACTCATTTCGGGCTGCAAATCGTAGGTAGCAACTTTTGGGGAAGGGCATAAGATACGTTCTTCTCCAGGAAAAGGTTCTTCACGCCCTCCGTTAAAGAAAAAGGTAACGTGTGGGTATTTTTCTGTTTCAGCAATTCGAATCTGGATTTTCCCAGCAGTTGAAAGCGTTTCACCGAGAGTATCTTTTAAATTGTCTTTATCGAAAACGACTTGTACATTTTTGAATGAACTATCATAATTGGTTAGGGTCACGTAATGTAAGTTCAAGGGAGTCATTCCTTGAGCTTCAAAAGCTTTTTGTGACAAGGCTTGTGATAGTTCACGTCCACGATCTGTTCTAAAATTAAAGAAGATCACAACATCATCATTTTCTAAGGGAGCAAGTGCGTTCCCGGCACTGTTCTTTGCAATTAGTGGAGCGATGAATTCATCAGTTATATCCTTATCGTAAGATTCTTGAATGGCGGTTGCAAAATCATCTACTGCTGTTCCAGTCCCGCGAACAATAACATCGTATGCTTTTTGAATGCGTTCCCAACGTTGATCCCGATCCATTGCATAGTAGCGCCCAATAACAGAAGCTATTTTTCCAGTCGTCGAAGCCATGGTAGCTTCTATTTCTTGTATGAATTTTTTTCCTGATTTTGGATCTACATCACGACCATCCGTAAAGGCATGTAAATATACTTCGTCCATTTTTTCATCCGCTAAAACACCAAGTAAGGCTTTGATGTGGTTAACATGCGAATGAACTCCACCGTCAGAAACCAATCCCATTAAATGAATTTTTTTGTTGTTGGCTTTGGCATAAGCAATGGCTTCTTTTAAAACCACTTCATCTTTCAGAGTGTTCTGCTGAACTGCCAAATTAATCTTCGCTAAGTCTTGATACACAATTCGACCAGCTCCTAAGTTAACGTGTCCAACTTCACTATTTCCCATTTGCCCTTCAGGAAGGCCAACGTGCAAGCCGTCGGTTCTGAGATTGTTGTGAGAGTAGTTCGTATACAAACTATCAATAAAAGGAGTTTTTGCTTGGTCAACAGCAGATACTGAGGGATCTGGAGATTTTCCCCATCCGTCAAGAATCATCAAAATAGCTTTTTGAGACATGAATTATTTTTTTTTACAAAGATAGCAAATATGTCAATGAAATTGCTGCATTAAGAATTCTAACCTATCTTTAAACTTTCTAAAACGTTTTATTTGAATAAAGGAATTGTTTATCGATCAACAGGGAGTTGGTATCTTGTAAAAGATACACAGGGTGATTTTTACTCCTGCCGTATTAAAGGCAAGTTCCGGATTCAAGGAATCAAGAGTACCAACCCAATTGCAGTGGGTGATCGTGTAGATTTTGATGTTATAGAAGAAGAGTCTAAATTGATGGGAGTAATTACTGCCATTGACACTAGAGACAACTATATCGTTCGTCGTTCAGTCAATTTATCGAAGCAAACTCATATTATCGCTTCCAATATTGATCAAGCATTCTTGTTAATTACACTCAATAATCCTCCCACATTTTTTGCATTCATCGATCGATTTTTGATCACCGCAGAAGCCTATCATATTCCAGCTGTTTTATTATTCAACAAAATGGATACCTATGGAGAGGAAGAAAAAGCAGAAATTCAATGGATGCAAAGCGTTTATGAATCCATAGGGTATACGTGCTATCAGATTTCTAGTTTTAATGAAAAAGATGTTGCGTTAATTGAGGGACTCATGCAAAACAAATCATCGATGTTTACTGGTCACAGTGGGGTAGGTAAATCTACTTTGCTTAATGCAATTTCACCAGGCTTGAATTTAAAAACTAAAGTGATTTCAGAGCAACATCAACAAGGACAGCATACAACCACTTATGCAGAAATGTTTGATCTTGATGGAAATGCTAGAATTATTGACACTCCAGGGATCAAAGGTTTTGGAGTAGTGGATATGGAACCAGAGGAATTGGGGAATTATTTTCCAGAATTTCTAAAAGTAAAACAATCCTGTAAGTTCAATAACTGCCTTCATTTAGATGAGCCTAAATGTGCAGTGAAGGATGGAGTTGATGATGAATCCATTCCAGCTTCTCGCTACAAGAGCTATGTACAGCTTTTAGACGACGATACCCCATATAGAAATTAAAGTTCACTTGATACACTGACTATGCGCGTAGTAATTCAACGAGTAAAAAATGCACAAGTAGATGTTGAGAATAAAACTGTTGGATCTATTGATCAGGGCTTGGTAGTTTTGTTGGGTATTGAAATGGCCGATACACTCGAGGATGTTATTTGGACGGTAAAGAAAATCACTCAACTTCGTATTTTTTCTGACACAGAGGGTGTAATGAATCGCTCCCTTCTCGATGTTGCAGGGGAGCTGTTGTTGATTAGTCAGTTTACGCTGATGGCTGCCACTAAAAAAGGAAATCGGCCTTCATATATACGTGCTGCAAAACACGATCATGCCATTCCAATGTACGAGGCTTTTATTGCTGAAACTGAAAATGTGATGGGAAAACCCGTTGCAACTGGAGTTTTTGGCGCTGATATGCAAGTTTCGCTTTGTAATGATGGCCCAGTAACCCTTCAATTAGATTCTAAAAATAAAGAGTAGTTAATAGATGTTGACTTCAATTTCTAACGAAATATTAAAATTAACAAGCACTTTTTCTTGAACCTCTTTTGCCAAAGTAAGAATTTCAATTCCACTGGCATTACCATGATTAACTAGTACAAGCGCTTGATGCTCGTGAACTCCAGCAGCACCTCTTTTGATTCCTTTATAACCTAGGCGATCAATGATCCATCCAGCTGGAATTTTAACTTCCGAGTCAGATATACGATAATGGGGCATTTCGGGATACACAAGCAAAAGGTTTTGAAAATGAGTTTCCGTAACTATTGGATTCTTGAAAAAGCTACCACTGTTTCCTATTTTTTTTGGATCAGGAAGTTTTCGTTGCCGAATTGCTATTACTGCTTTTGCAATATTTTTTGGAGAAGAAACGTTTTTACCAAGCTCCTCTTGAATGGCTCCATAGCCCGTTTTTAATACGTGATTTTTTTTTGTTAAACGAAATTGTACGGCAGTGATGACATGTTTTCCTTTTAAGTCTGTTTTGAAAATCGAATTCCGGTATCCAAAAACTACTTCTTCAAGGTTGAATCGATGAGGAATTGCCGTTTTGGTCTCCAAGGTAGTACAGTTTACAAAACTGTCTTTTAGCTCAACTCCATAGGCTCCAATGTTCTGTATAGGTGCGGTACCAATATTTCCTGGAATCAGGGCTAAATTCTCTAATCCCCCATAACCTTGGTCTAATGTCCAAAGAACAAAGTCATGCCAATTTTCGCCAGCTGAGGCTTCAATGATAGCGTGATCATCATCCTCTTCAATAACACGAATTCCTTTTAGATTGACGTGAATACACAGTCCACTTAGGTTTTTTGTAAGAAGTAAATTACTCCCACCCCCTAAGATAAACCGTTCGCTAAAATCTGCATTTAAAAGCGCTGCACGAAGTTCATCTGTTGTGTTTACGCTAGTGAAATGTTCACAAAAGCACTCCACTCCAAAGGTGTTGTATGCTTTTAATGATTTGTGTTGTTCGATAGTTTTCAAGCCTTATTTTAAGTAACTACAAGATAGAGAACTCAAATCAATTGGAATAGGCTTGTAGCGCTTTTTCTAAGATTTTCGCCGAGCGTAATAAATCTTTTTCATTGAGAACAAAGCCAATCCGAATTTGTTTTTTCCCATAACCAGGTGTAGAATAAAAACCAGCAGCTGGTGCAAACATTACCGTTTGGTTTTCATCACTGAAATCGGTTAGTAACCATTTAGAAAAAACCTCTGCATCATCAACGGGTAATTCTACAATACAGTAAAAAGCTCCTCTAGGATCGGATACTTTTACTCCGTCAATCTGTTCCAGAGCAGCCATTAAAACATTCTTGCGCGAAGTGTATTCTTTTTTAACCGCTAATAAATAACTCGCATCTGAATTGATTGCAGCTTCACTAGCCATAAGCGAGTAGGTTGCAGGAGATAAACGTACGTGTGCAAACTTAAGAGCTGTTGCGATTAGGGTTTCATTCTTTGAAACAATGCATCCTATGCGCGCTCCACAAAGGCTGTATCGTTTAGAAACGGAATCGATCATTATGGCGTGATCTTTTAGTTTTTCTGATTGTAAGACAGAATAAAATTCGGTAACATCATCATGAATAAATTCACGATATACTTCATCAACAATTAAAAAAATATTGTGCTTGAGAGCGAGCTCACCAAGGGCTTCAATTTCCTGTTGTGTATATAAATATCCAGTTGGGTTACATGGATTGCAAATTAGAATTGCTTTACTTTTAGCTGTAATTTTTGCTTCTATTGATGCAATAGAAGGAAGACGAAATTGCTCTTCAAATAACGAGTGTACAGGAACAACTTTAATGTTTGAAGCAGCTGCAAACCCATTGTAGTTTGCGTAAAAAGGTTCTGGAATTATGATCTCATCATCTACGTCGCAAATACAACTTAGTGTAAAGGAAATTGCTTCACTTGCACCAGTTGTAACGATGATGTCCTGTGGGCTGACGTTGATTCTGTTTTTTGAGTAATAGGAGCACAAGGATTCTCTAAAACCTAAAGTCCCTTCTGAGGGTCCGTAAGCGAGTAAGTCTAGTTCACTCTTTTTTACTGCTTCAATAGCCTCCTTGGGTGATGCAACATCGGGTTGACCAATATTAAGGTGAAATACATGGGTACCCCGAGCCTTTGCCTGTACAGCAAATTGAACAAGCTTTCTTATAGGAGATTCTGGAAGATTTTTTCCTTTTTGAGATAAAACGGGGATTATTGTTTTTTGCATGCACAAATATCTTAAAAATAAAAGAGCGTTCGAATTGTTTGGAATGTTTTTTGTTAACTTTAATGGGTATTCTTTTTATTTTCAGTTTCATTCGTTTTAAATTATTGAAATCCAAAAAGTTACACTTTAATTGCCACCCCCATGAAGCAATCCCTAGTTTTTGTATTTCAATTATTTATTCTCTTTAGTGTTTGTCAGACTAAAGCGCAGTCTGATTTTGTGTTTTCTGATGGAAGCCATAAACGCACTTTTTCTTTTGAAGCCATAAATAACTTGATAGTCGTTCCTGTGAAAATCAATGGAGTCACTTTTAGTTTTATTCTAGACTCAGGAGTGAATAGAACCATTCTGTTTAATAATGATTTAATCTCTGCACTCCAACTTAAAAATAAAACAAGTATCAACTTACGTGGTTTCTCTAATTCTGAATCAATAAAAGCCTTTAAAGTAGAAGCCAGTCTTCTTGAAATTGATCGTTTGAGAAGTTTTAACCACGAAATTTTACTACTTGAGGAAGGAAATTTAAGTTTTAGCCAACGCATGGGAACACAGATTGACGGAATTTTAGGAGCTTCACTTTTTAAAGATTATAAGATAACGGTGAACTACAATACTGAGCGTTTGCGGATTGAACGATCGAAGGAAAAAACAATTTCATGCAGAAAGTGTAGTGTTCTGCCTATTCGTTTTAGGAATAGTAAACCACTAGTTAGTGCGAGTGTAATTCAAGAAAATGGAGAGACAATTCAGGGCGATTTTCTAATTGATAGTGGTTCTAGTGATGCGCTTTGGCTTTTTGATCAGCATGATGAAATAGAAAAACCCACTTCTTTTTTTCCAGACTTCTTAGGGATTGGAATCAACGGAGATGTATTTGGGGATCGAAGTAAAGTTGAAATATTCCGTTTAGGAAACTTTAAGTTGAAGCAGGTAAAAGCTGCTTTTCCTGACAGTTTAGGTTCCTATAAAGTGCTAGTCGATTCAAATAGAATTGGTAGCATTGGCGGAGAGCTTCTGAAGCGTTTCAAAGTGACTTTTGATTATCCAAATAAGCAGATTGTTTTCAAAAAAACTTCCAAGACATTCGATCGATTTTACTATAATTTAAGCGGTATTGAGCTGCAATATAAAGGCGAAAGTTTGGTAAAAGAAAAGGTTTCTAGTTTTCAATCAAGAGATGTTTCTGAAAATGAGGGTCAAAATAGAGGGATTAAAATTTATTTATCACAACTGTATCGGTTGCGCTTTAGACCTATAATTGAAATTGCAAACCTTCGAGAGAATTCACCAGCAGCTTTAGCTGGACTGAAAGAAGGGGATATTATAACAGAGGTCAATGGAAAAAGAGTCGGTGATATTGATTTACAGGGGATAATGCATCAGTTTCAGAAAAAACCCGGAGCAAAAATAAAATTAGGAATAATGCGAGGGGATGTAAAATTCAAGTATAAATTTATTCTTAAAGCACTTCTATGAAGAGGGTTGAACAATTCCTTTTATCTTTAAGGAAACAATAGGTGTTCCTGCAGCATTGGAATTAACGGTGATTGTTTTGCGAATTGGTCCTACTCGATTGGTGTCGTATTTAACTTGAATTTCGCCTGTTTCTCCTGGAGCTATTGGTGCCTCTGGTTTTTTAGGAATAGTACACCCACAAGAAGAATATACTTTGGTTATTTCTAGAGGCATATCTCCCGAATTGATAAATGTAAATATGCGAATGCCATCGCTCCCTTTGATGATTTCTCCATAGTCTACTACATTAGACTTAAATTCTATTTTTGGACCTGCTTTTTGCGAGAAGCCATTGAAACTGAATGCTAGAAATAAACTGAAAGCGGTTATTATATTTTTCATCATCTAAGAATTAGTTAATCTAATATACATAATTTTACTTTACTTAATAAAAGCAACACAAAAGTCAACAGTTTCCTTTTGTAATCCCTTTAAGAAAATTACTTTTGTTATTTATAACAAAAACCAGACCATTTATGTCGATTTCCTCAAAATTTGAAGCCTCAACTGTCGAACAGAAATGGTATGACTATTGGCTTGCTAATAAATATTTTGCTTCTAAACCAGATGATCGTCCAGCATATTCCATCGTAATTCCACCACCGAACGTGACAGGAATTCTTCATATGGGGCATATGTTGAATGTGTCTTTACAAGATATTTTAATTCGTAGAGCTAGAATGCAAGGCTTCAATGCATGTTGGGTTCCTGGAACTGATCATGCTTCAATTGCAACCGAAGCTAAAGTAGTAGCACGTCTCAAAGAACAAGGGATCGATAAAAATGATTTAACTCGAGAAGAGTTTTTGGGTCATGCTTGGGATTGGACTGAAGAATATGGCGGACTTATTTTAAAGCAATTACAAAAACTAGGTGCTTCTTGCGACTGGGATAGAACCAAATTTACGTTAGATGACGATATGTCAGCGTCCGTAATTCAAGTTTTTGTTGACTTATTTAACAAAGGTTTGGTGTATCGAGGATATCGAATGGTAAACTGGGATCCTGAAGCTCAAACCACTTTGTCTGACGAAGAAGTTATTTATGAAGAGAAACCTGGTTTTTTATATCATATAGCCTACGAAGTTGAAGGAGAAACAAAGCCGCTTGTTATTGCAACTACGCGTCCGGAAACAATTTTTGGCGATACTGCTATTTGTATTCACCCAGAAGATGAGCGTTTTCAACATTTAAAAGGAAAGAAAGTAAAAGTACCAGTGGCCAATCGCTGGATACCCATTATCGAAGATGACTACGTCGATATAGAGTTTGGTACAGGTTGCTTAAAAGTTACTCCAGCACATGATATTAATGATAAAGCTATTGGCGAAAGACACAATTTAGATGTTATTGACATCTTCAATGCCGATGCTACGCTTAACGCTCATGGGCTTCATTATGAATCGCAAGATCGGTTTGTAGTGCGTAAAGCCATTGCCAAAGAATTGGAAGACTTAGGTGTTTTGCTAAAGAAAGAAGATTATACGCACAAGGTTGGAACTTCTGAACGAACAAAGGCCGTAATTGAGCCTCGCTTGTCGGATCAATGGTTTTTGAAGATGGAACAATTGGCTGAGCCTGCAATCAAAGCTGTTCTTGAATCGGAAGAAGTTGCATTGGTGCCTGCCAAATTTAAGAATACGTATCGTCACTGGATGGAGAACATCCGTGACTGGAATATCTCTCGTCAGTTGTGGTGGGGTCAACAAATACCAGCTTACTATTACAGCAATAATCCAGAAGATTTTGTTGTTGCAACTACACCAGAACAAGCTCTTGAATTAGCGCAAACCAAATCTGGTAATCCTGATTTAATGTCAAGCGATCTTCGTCAAGATAACGACGTATTAGACACTTGGTTTTCTTCGTGGTTGTGGCCAATTTCTGTTTTTGACGGTATTAGAAATCCAGATAACGAAGAAATAAATTATTACTATCCAACAAGAGACCTTGTTACCGGTCCAGACATTTTATTTTTCTGGGTAGCCCGAATGATTATTTCGGGTTATGAATTTAGAAATGAAAAACCTTTTTCAAAAGTATATCTAACCGGCCTTGTACGTGATAAGCAAGGACGAAAAATGTCTAAGCAATTAGGAAATTCTCCAGACGCCTTAAAACTAATCGAAGATTTTGGTGCTGATGCTGTTCGAGTAGGACTTATGTTGAGTTCTGCCGCTGGAAATGATTTGTTGTTCGATGAAAGTCTATGCCAACAAGGGAAGAATTTTTCTAATAAAATATGGAATGCTTATCGCCTGATTGAAGGTTGGGAAGTTGATGAAAATAGAAGTCAATCGGTTGTGAGTAAAGAAGCAATCCATTGGTATGCTCAAAAATTCCAGCAGTCTTTGGAACTCATCAATGACCATTTTGATAAATACCGTATTTCAGATGCAATGATGACTTCTTACAAGCTCATCTGGGACGATTTTTGCTCGTGGTTACTAGAAGCAATTAAGCCAGCTTATGGAGACCCTATAGATGGACAAACGTATCGTGAGGTTCGTGTTTTATTTGAAGAAAACTTAAAGTTACTTCACCCATTCATGCCTTTTCTTACTGAAGAATTGTGGCAAGATATGGATACACGTTCTGTCGAAGAAGCACTAATCGTAAGTACGTGGCCAGAGGTTCAGTCTTATGACGAAAAACTCATAAATCGTTTTGAAGAAGCTACTGGAGTAATTGGTGGAATTCGAAACTTTAGAAAAGAAAAAGAACTTGGATTTAAAGAAGTTCTTGCACTCCAGGTAATCGGTTCAACCGAAGCCATTCCCTTTGAATCTTTGGTTCAGAAAATGGGACAATTGAGTAGCGTATCTTATCCGGAAGCTATATCGGAACAAACTGGAGGTGCATTTCGTGCCAATGGTTTGGAATTCTTTATCCCTCTAGAAGGAAAAATTGATGTAGAAAAAGAACGTCTTAAGTTACAAGAAGAACTGAAATATGCAAACGGTTTCTTGATGTCGGTTCAGAAGAAACTAGCGAATGAACGTTTTGTTTCAAATGCACCCGAACAAGTTTTGGCAAATGAACGAAAGAAGGAAGCGGACGCTCTAGAAAAAATTGAAGTTATAGAAAAAAGTTTGGCAGCTCTTTAGGGAGTTGTTATTTTTCAGCTACAACATCGACACCACCTTTTACGACTTGGTCTAGTTCGACATTGATATTGGTTCCAAGTGGAAAATAAAGATCGACTCGCGAACCAAATTTGATGAATCCAGCATCGGTTCCTTGAACTACATCTTGACCTTCTTGTGCGTAATTTACAATTCTACGGGCTAGAGCACCGGCGATTTGGCGATATAAGATCGCACCAAATGTCTGGTTTTCTAATACAATAGTTGTACGCTCATTCTCTTCAGATGCTTTTGGATGCCATGCCACAAGATACTTTCCTGGATGGTACTTACTGAACAATACTTTTCCACTTATCGCATAACGAGTAACGTGAACGTTTATTGGAGACATGAAAATCGAAACCATCAAACGTTGGTCTTTGAAATATTCTTTTTCAAACACCTCTTCAATAACCACAACTTTACCATCTACTGGAGCAATTACATGGTCAGTATTGATTGGGGTACTCCTTTTAGGATTTCTAAAGAACTGTAATACGATAATAAGTAGACCCAAAGCAACAATCTGAAGCCCCCATTTGAGCCAAAGAATATCTATGAAAAAATCAGCTCCAAGAGCAATTCCGGCAGTAAATAAAAATGTAAAAATTATAATAAAGAAACCTTCTTTGTGGAACATTTTAAATGAGTTTTAATAATAAATAATAAAAGGGTGCTACAAAAATAACACTATCCATACGATCATAAAAACCGCCATGACCGGGGATTAAACTTCCACTGTCTTTGACTTTTGCAATCCGTTTAAAATACGATTGAACAAAGTCGCCTAAAGTTGCAAGAACAGGGATCATTACAGCAAACAAAATCCATAGGTTGTTGTCAAATATATGCATTTGATCTTCAATGAAGTAGGTAATGATTATAGTGGCAAGCATTCCGCCAAAAAAACCTTCCCATGATTTTTTGGGGGATATAGCAGGGAGTAGTTTGTGTTTTCCAAATTTTGACCCGAATAAGTAGGCAAAAGAATTGTTTGTCCAAATTGAAATATAGAGTAAGGCGAGTATCCAAGGTTCGTAGTTTGAACCTTCAAAAGCTGTTCTTGTAATAAAGTAAGACGAAAAAACGATGTACCCAATACTCAAGAGAAATTGAGCAGGGTAACTGTAACTGATTTTTTTTGATGAAAACAATAGAACAACCAATACCATGTTTATAGCTAATGCAATGTGAACAAGGATGCCTTCTGTAAATGTGCTAATGAAACCCAAAATGGCATAGACCGCAAGTAATACGAGAACGAGAGCCGGAATGAAGCTTTTGAAACGAATTAGACGCTGAAATTCCCAGAGCGCTAGACCCGAAAAAAGAAGTACAACCGCAGTTATTGCATAAGGAGATAAGAAGATAGCTCCCATTAAAACTCCAGCGTAGAGGCCTCCTGATAATGCTCGAATTTGTATATCTTTCATTTAAGAATCTTCTTGAACGAGTAAATATAGGTTTTTTGTACTACTCCCATAAGAAAGAAAATCATCTTCCTTATTTAAATCAAACGTATTGAGTGTAGTAATGTTCGACGGCAAGTCATCCTTGTACCGTGTATTAATCATTGTCATAGCTTCAGTAACATCCTCTACAAACTGAGCGGCACTTGCTAGTATGATTAAATTTTCAGGAAGTTCATCGAGCTTCAGGTTTTGTATCTGGTGGCTGCAAACTAGAATGGATCCTTTGTTTGCAATCAAATATTCACAACCCAATAATTGGGCAGTAGCCTTTTTGTTTTTTGAAACTTCAGTATTTACAGTGATGTTAAAAAAACTATTTAAACTTTTTGAATCGCTTTTTAGATCTGAACTTCCCCAGCCGTTCTCAGCTAGTATCTGATGAAAATAGTTTCGAGTTTGTTCTACGTTTTCACTGAAAATAAATTTCCCTCCTTTTTCGGTAAAAACGCGAGCAAAATGGAGTTCTTTAGGATCTTTTTCAGAAGCTAAATATGGACTTGTTCCAGCTTTTTGCTCCTTTTTTTTTGATCCAAAAATATTACTAAAGAGCCCCACAGGAAATTATGTTTATTCAGTTACCGTCTTTTTATCATCCTTCACTTCTTCCTCTTTGTCAAAAGGCCTTTTTCCTAAAATAGTTAAAAGATCATCTTTGAAAAGCACTTCTTTTTCTAAAAGACGTTCAGCTAGAGTTGTCAGTTTTTCCTTATTATCTTCCATTAATTTGATGGCACGATCATACTGCCCTTCAATTAAAATAGAAATTTCTCGATCAATTTTTTGAGCAGTATCTTCAGAATATGGTTTAGAGAAGTTGTAATCCGACTCACCGCTAGAGTCATAATAAGTTATGTTTCCTATGGTGTCATTTAATCCATAAACCGTTACCATGGCTTTTGCCTGACGGGTTACTTTTTCTAAATCACTTAAAGCTCCAGTAGAAATCTTATCAAAGACTACTCTTTCTGCAGCTCGCCCTCCAAGAGTTGCACACATTTCGTCGAGCATTTGCTCTGTACGAACAATCATGCGTTCCTCTGGCAGGTACCATGCAGCCCCTAGAGATTGTCCTCTTGGTACAATAGTTACTTTAACTAAAGGAGCAGCGTGTTCGAGTAACCAACTAACCATAGCATGGCCAGCTTCGTGAAAAGCTATCGTTCTTTTTTCTCCCGGAGTTATTATTTTATTTTTCTTTTCAAGACCTCCAACGATACGATCAACCGCATCTAAGAAATCCTGTTTTCCAACCGATTTTTTGTTTTTACGAGCAGCAATTAAAGCAGCTTCGTTACATACATTGGCAATGTCTGCTCCAGAGAACCCAGGGGTTTGTTTCGATAAGAAATCGATATCTAAAGTTTTCGTTGTTTTAAGGGGAGCAATATGTACTGCAAAAATTTGTTTACGTTCCCTAACATCAGGAAGGTCTACATAAATTTGTCGGTCGAAACGACCTGCACGCATTAGGGCTTTATCCAATACATCTGCTCGGTTTGTTGCCGCTAAAACAATTACATTGGTATTGGTTCCAAAACCATCCATTTCGGTCAAAAGTTGATTCAGTGTATTTTCACGTTCATCATTTGACCCAGTCATGTTGCTTTTACCACGAGCTCTTCCAATCGCATCAATTTCATCAATGAATATGATTGCTGGTGATTTTTCTTTGGCTTGCTTAAAGAGGTCACGGACACGAGATGCGCCTACACCTACAAACATCTCAACAAAATCTGAACCTGATAAAGAAAAGAAAGGAACCTTTGCCTCTCCGGCAACTGCTTTTGCTAGTAATGTTTTACCTGTACCTGGTTGCCCAACGAGCAATGCTCCTTTGGGGATTTTCCCACCCAGTACGGTATACTTATCTGGATTTTTCAGGAAGTCTACAATTTCTTGAATTTCTTCTTTTGCACCTTCTAGACCTGCTACATCTTTGAACGTAGTTTTGATGTCAGTTTTTTCGTCAAAAAGCTTTGCTTTCGATTTCCCAATATTGAAAATCTGACTACCTCCACCAGCACCACCGCCACCTGACATTCTTCGCATTAAGAAAATCCAAACACCAACAATAAGCAAAATAGGGAGGAAACTTAGGAAGATATCCATCCATCGATTTTCTATAGTAGTGAAATCATATCGGAACGTAATTCCGTTGCTTTCTGCTTTTTCTAGTTTACGTTGAAATAATTCAAGGTTTCCAACTTCAAATTGATAGTGAGGTCCTTTAATGTTTTCTTGGCCAAAAAGGTTTTTAGTTTTCGTCCCTGTGTGAATCGACTTCTCCAAAGCTTTTTCAGTAAGCGAAACCTTAGCCAGATTTTTATTATAAACCACTACTTCCATAACATCTCCGTCATTGAGGAAACGTTCGAATTCTGAAATATTGGTTTTTTTGAGTGTCTGAGAACTACTGTCACCTAACAGGCTGACTGCTATTAAGCCTACGATTACAAGTCCGTAGACCCAATAGGTGTTGAACTTAGGTTT
The DNA here is from genome assembly GCA_003023645.1 of Candidatus Arcticimaribacter sp. Classification (GTDB taxonomy): domain Bacteria; phylum Bacteroidota; class Bacteroidia; order Flavobacteriales; family Flavobacteriaceae; genus Arcticimaribacter. Next base: position 17,350 of record PXYQ01000012.1, read on the forward strand.
TTTAGGTAGATTTTCTTTTGCCATAATTTTATTTACAGATTGGAGTCGATTAGTGTAGTTTCAGCATCTCCCCAAAGTTCTTCAATGTTGTAATGTGCTCTAGTTTCTCTTTGAAAAGCATGCACAACTACATCAACGTAGTCCATCAAAACCCATTCAGAATTATCTAATCCTTCGGTGTGAAATGGTTTTTCGTGAATTGCTTTACTTACAATTTTTTGAATTGAGCCAACGATTGCTGACACATGTGTGTTTGAGGTTCCACTACAAACTATGAAATAATCACAAACTGTATTTTCTATTTTTCTTAAATCGAGGAGTTTTACTTCAAGACCTTTAACTTCTTCTATACCTAGAATTATCTGTGCTATTAGATTATCAGCACTATTGGAAGGTTTTATCATCAAATTTTTTTCTTTAGTGCAAATTTATTATATTCTGAGGGAACACTAGCAAATTAAGATGCCATATTTCAAAATAATCAAAATTGATGCCACCGACTCTACCAACACCTTACTTAGGCAACGCTGTTCGACTAATTTATCTTCTGATGGTGAGGTTTTGTGGACAACAACACAACGACAGGGGAGAGGTCAAGGGAACACTGTTTGGCAATCGGAGTCGGGTAAAAACCTAACTTTCAGTATGTATAAGGAATTCAAGCTGGTTAAGGTTCAGAATCCTTTTGTGCTTAGTTGTCTTGTTTCTCTTGGCATACAAGCTGCATTAGAATCTTTAAAGATTCCTAATGTTCATGTAAAATGGCCTAACGACATTATGTCAGGTGACAAAAAGGTTTGTGGGATATTAATCGAAAACATGTTCAAAGGCAGTTCACTGCATGCGAGTATTATCGGAATAGGGCTTAACGTTAATCAAGAAAGTTTTGAAAACCTACCTAAAGCTGCTTCGATGTTTCAAATTACGGGAACAACGTATGACTTGGACGATGTTTTGGCAACATGCTTGGATTCTATTCGACAAAAACTGGAGTTACTGATCCATTCTGAAGAGCAAATAATAAGGTTATATGAAGCTTCTTTATATCGTTTTGGAAAACCAAGTACGTTTGAATCCAACGGCTCTTTATTCACAGGAATTATTAGAGGAGTTAACCTTCAAGGATTACTCAAGGTTCAATTGGAAGAGAACCAAATGGTTCTTTTTGATTTAAAAACAATAAAACTTAAAAACTAAGGTTTCCAGTTGGCTGGATCCTTTCTCCAGTTCACCAATGTTTCTTGTTGCTCTTTTTCTATTGTCGCGGTTGCGGTTGCATGCTCAATCAAATGATTATAATCGCTTAGTGTATACAGCTGAACTGCAGCTTTTTTAAAGTTATTTTCTGCAACTGAGAAGCCATAAGAGAATAAGGCAATCATTCCCAATACTTCAATTCCTTGTGCTTCAATTGCAGTAACAGCATTTAAACTACTCATCCCTGTACTAATCAAATCTTCGATGACAACAACAGCCTGTCCTTCTTGAACAACTCCTTCAATTTGATTTTGACGTCCGTGTTTTTTGGGCTCTGGCCGCACATATACAAATGGTAAATTTAATTTTTGAGCAACTAAAGCTCCTATACCAATAGCACCAGTTGCTACTCCAGCAATGGTAACGTCTGAACCATAAAGGGCAGTAACTTGTTGAGCAATAGCCTCTGTAAGATAATCGCGGACTTTTGGGAAAGACAAAGCCAAACGGTTGTCACAATATATTGGAGATTTCCAACCACTCGCCCAAGTAAATGGATTTTTTGGTTCCAATTTTATTGCATTAATTTGTAGTAAATGAGCTGCCGTTTCAAAGGCAATTTTTTCATTGTAAATCATACGCAAATGTATAAAGTATTTTTCAATCAAAAACCAATTTTCTTAACAACTGAATTGGTTCATCAAACCGATCGGACTCCCGTGTTGTTTATAAAGTTTTCATCGCCAGAAAATATTATAAAAGCACTTAAATCCAAAAAAACCGACTGCTTGTATTTGTATCACCAGAAGGAAGATAAGTTGTGGATGCATTTTTTGAGACACTTTCCAATTGTTGAAGCTGCTGGTGGTTTGGTTCGTCATCAAGACGGTCGCTTCCTTTTTATTTATCGGAATGATAAGTGGGACCTTCCAAAGGGTCGTATTGAAAAAAACGAACCCATTAGAATTGCAGCAGTTCGAGAAGTTGAAGAAGAAACAGGCGTCGATGGTTTAGAAATTGTGAAACCTCTTATCGAAACATTTCATGTTTTTAATCGCAATGGAAAGTATAAACTCAAAAAAACTTTTTGGTTTGAAATGAAAACAGCCTCAACAGTTATTCTAACTCCACAATTGAATGAAGGGATTGAACAAGCGGTTTGGGTTTTTGAAAAAGAAATCCCTCACAAGTTTGAAAATGCTTATGAGAATATCAAGCAAGTATACGAGAGTCTTTAGGAGTCTGTTACGGCTTTGGGTACTAGATGAGCATAATCTCCATGATTTTGAATAACATCTCGAACAATACTGCTACTTATAAAAGAAGTTTCGGTAGAGGTCAATAAGAAAACGGTTTCAATTTCAGATAAACTGCGGTTGGTGTGTGCAATTGCTTTTTCAAACTCAAAATCTGCAGGGTTTCTAAGTCCACGTAAGATGAAAGATGCGTTAATGCGCTCACAGAAATTCACAGTCAACCCTTCGTAGGTTTTAACGGAAACTTTAGCTTCTCCCTCAAATGTTTTTTCAATGAAACTTTTGCGTTCTTCCAATGAAAACATGTACTTTTTGTTTGAATTGACGCCTATAGCAATTACAATTTCATCGAACAATGGAATTGCACGTTGAATGATATCAATATGGCCGTTGGTGATGGGGTCAAATGAACCTGGGAAAATTGCTTTTTTCATGATACTAAAGGTATTCTTTTTTTCTTATAGCTTCTGCAATGAGTTCTTCTAGAAATTCTAGTAAAGAAATTCCACCTGCTTCAAGTTGCTGGGGGATTAGGCTTTGAAGTGTCATTCCAGGAATGGTGTTGATTTCGAGTAGGTGGGGTACACCGTTTTCGAAAATGAATTCGCTGCGTGTAACGCCTTCTAACCCCATCTTAAGATAAATCTTTTTGGAAAGCGTAATAGCTGCTTCGGTCCAAGCTTCGGGTAGTTGTGCTGGCGTGATTTCTTTTGACTTCCCTTCATACTTGGCTTCGTAATCAAAAAAGTCATTCTCGCTTATGATTTCAGTTATGGGTAATACGTTGATTTCGTTTTTCCATTTCAAAACCCCAACACTAATTTCACGACCAACAAGAGCAGCTTCAATCAATACTTGAGTGTCTTCTTTGAAAGCGTTTTCAATAGCGTTTGGGAGATCTTCTGCAGTATATACTTTGGATATTCCAAAGCTGCTACCTGCTCGATTAGCTTTCACAAAACATGGGAATCCAACGGTTTGTTCGATGGCTTCGGTACTATAGTCATCGCCTTGGTCTAGTGTGTAAAAACGTGCAGTTGGTATGTTTAGGGATCGAGCAACTGCCAAGCAATCTCTTTTGTTGTAGGTTAGACCTGCAGTGTAACTAGAACAGCTGCTTTGCGGAATTTGTAACAATTCGAGCATTCCAGCTAATTGTCCGTTTTCTCCAGGAGCTCCATGAATCATATTGATGATAACATCAAATGTAATTTTTTGATCCTTTTTTGTAAATGAAAAGTCAGCTTTATCCAAGTCGTATTTGTTTTCTGCTGCATCAGAAACGGACCAATCTGTCTTTGTGATATGAATGTAAAAGACTTCATGCGTGCTGTTTTGTAGTGCATTGAAAACAGTGGCACCACTTTTTTTAGAGATATCGTGTTCTGAGGTAAATCCTCCCCAGGCAACTCCAACGACTGTATTCATTTGATTAAGATTATAATAGTTCTAAAATTCTTACGTAAAGGTAATTGTTTTCCATCGTTCAAAACAAGAGGGATTTATTATCTTTACAGCATATTAAAATCAAAATGAATTTTTTACGTTTCTTTTTTAGTAAACTCTTTGTAAAACAATTGCTGTGGGCTGGCCTCTTAGTAGTATTGTTCATTGGGCTGTGTTTTTGGGGTTTGAATCAATATACTCAGCATGGGAAACACACCCAAGTTCCAGATATTGAAGCTCTCTCTTTAGAGACTGTTGCTACTGTTTTAGATCAATACGAACTACGTTACGAAGTGCTTGATTCTGCAAAGTTTAATCCCAACTACCCACCTTTTTCTGTAATAGAGCAACTCCCAACTGCTGGTTCAGACGTAAAGCAAGGAAGGAAAATATACCTTACAGTCAACCCCTCTGGTTATCGAAAGTTGAGTGTTCCCAACGTAATACAAATCACCAAGCGTAATGCAGAAACCCGTCTTACTGCTGTAGGATTTGAATTGGGTGAAATTAGTTACCGCAACAATATAGGAAAGGATATGGTTCTCGAAATCCGTTATCAAGGAGATAAAATCGAGCCTGGAATTGTCCTTCCTAAAACTTCAAAAATAGACTTAGTCTTAGGAAATGGAAAACGATAATTTAGATCCTGAATTTCAGGGAGAACAAGTGCTACACGAACACTTTTCTTTTACTGCAGATCCAGGACAAGAACCTCTTCGAGTAGATAAGTACTTGATGAATCGAGTAGAAAATGCAACTCGTAACAAAATACAAAATGCGGCTAAAGAAGGTAGCATTTTTGTTAATGACATCGTTGTTAAGTCGAGCTATAAAGTAAAAGGCGGCGATACTGTCCGTGTACTTTTCGGGCATCCTCCTTATGAAAATCTATTGGTTGGTGAAGACCTTCCTATTGATGTAGTTTATGAAGACGATAGTTTAATTATCGTAAACAAAGCTGCAGGAATGGTCGTTCATCCTGGTCATGGAAACTATTCTGGTACGCTTATAAACGGCTTAATGTTTCATTTCGACAACCTGCCTCAAAACGATAAACAACGCCCCGGTCTGGTTCATCGAATCGATAAAGACACAACTGGTTTGTTGGTTGTAGCCAAAACAGAAACCGCAATGACCCACCTGTCGAAGCAGTTTTTTGATAAAAGTTCTGAGCGTAAGTATTTTGCTTTGGTTTGGGGTGATGTTAAAGCGGATAGTGGAACCATTGAAGGCAATATCGGCCGTCATCCAAGAAACCGTTTGCAAATGACCGTTTTTGATGAAGACGAAGAGGTTGGAAAACCGGCTGTTACCCATTACAAAGTATTGGAACGCCTTGGTTATGTTACCTTTTTAGAATGCCAATTAGAAACTGGACGTACCCATCAAATTCGGGCACACATGAAGCATATTGGTCATACGCTTTTCAACGATGAGCGTTACGGAGGCGATGCAATTTTAAAGGGGACTAGTTTTACAAAGTACAAGCAGTTTGTAGACAATTGTTTTAAACTACTTCCGCGTCAAGCGCTCCATGCAAAAACCCTAGGGTTTGAACATCCCGTAACTGGAAAGTGGATGCAATTTGATTCTGAAATTCCAAACGACATGCACCTAGCGTTAGAGAAATGGCGTCAGTATGCGGTCCATAAAAATTTATAATACGGCTATCAAAAGTTGAAATCCAATTCCCTTGTAGTTTTCAATTGTGCCGCTTACTTTTAAGTAAAACTATTGGACTATGAAAATGATTATTTCCCCTGCCAAATCTTTAAACTTTGAGAAGGAACTTCCGACTTCAGAAACGACGCAACCTGTGTTTTTGTCTGAAGCAGAACGAATCAATAAACTGCTGAAGAAAAAATCAGTTACAAGCTTAGGGAAACTGATGGGGATTTCGGAAAATCTATCCCAGTTGAATTGGGAACGCAACCAAGCTTTTCAGCTGCCTTTTACACCAGAGAATGCCCGTCCTGCAGTTTATACTTTCGATGGTGATGTATATACAGGTCTTGATGCGTATAGCCTTCCTATTGCTAAAACAGCAGCCTTACAAAATCAGCTACGGATTCTATCGGGTTTATACGGGGTATTAAAACCGTTGGACTTAATCCAAGCGTATCGCTTAGAAATGGGAACTAAATTTCCAGTGGGAGTGAAGAAAAACCTGCCTGACTTTTGGAAAACTAAAGTTACCCAAATCCTGAATGATGAATTGGAAGCAAATGAGCTTCTCGTAAACCTAGCTAGTAATGAGTATTTTGCAGCAATCGATACGAAAGCGTTAAAAAGTACAATCATCACACCTCAATTTAAAGACTTTAAGAACGGAAAACTCAAGATGATTTCGTTTTTTGCTAAAAAAGCCCGTGGAATGATGGTGCGCTATATCCTCGATCAAGAGTGTATCACGCAAACTGATCTATTAGGATTTAATACAGACGGTTATCAATACAGCGAAGAACATACCCTAAACGAAATGCAGCCTGTTTTTATTCGCTAAGATCTTGCTCTCTTTTTTTTATTCTTTTTTCGGTTACGTTTTACACCAGAAGTGCCTAAAATAATTTTACCTCGACGCGATTTTTTATCTCCTTTTCCCATAAGTAGTTGATTTGGTTTCAACTAATATATCTATTTTTAAGTCAAATTCCTAATATGTGGTTCCACGAACATCCGTATCCGCCTTATATTCCTGAAAATACTACACGTCTAATCGTGGGAACCCTCCCGCCACCCCGATTTTCAACAGGAGCATTGAACGATCAAGATGTAGATTTTTGTTATGGAAGTAGTAATGGAATGCTCTGGAAAATATGGGACCGTTTGTATAACCTGAACTTAGTTTTCGAAAATACAAACCACGCAATTGAGCAACGCAAAGCATTTTTGAAACGGGAGCGTTTTGGGATTTGTGATATTGTAGGTGGTGCTTATCGCGAGAAAATTGACGCATCAGATTTGGGGATGCAAGATGTACAATTGCGGGATGTACTCTCGATCTTGGAACAACACTCAAAGGTGGATACGCTAATTTTTACTGGAGGAAACAGTAAAAATGGGCCTGAGTATTTTTTACGTAAACTGTTGAAAAAAGTAGCTATCCCATTGGAATGCATAGACGATCAGGTTCCTCGTAAACATCAATTTGTATGCGCGGACAAAATAATAACAACCCACAGCCTTACAGCCCCGTCAGGAACAGCAAACCGAGCTATCGGTAGTATGCCAGCCTATAAAGAAGCGAAGCAACGCGACCCGAAATACAATACATTTGATTTTAGAGTCGAGCAATATGGGAGCGTTTTTTTTAACACCTGATTTTTATTACCTTTAAAGTCCCAACTCTTTATCATGAAACACTTAAGCGTCTTTGTACTTTTTCTTTTTTTCACATCTTGTGCAACTATGTTCAACAAAAGGTCTCAAGAAATCCGCTTTATTACAAACGAACCAACCCAACTTATTGTTGCCAAAGACACCCTTACAAAAATACAAGCAGAACACTATGTTTTTGTAAAACGAAGTAGGGCTCCTTTACCAATTCAGGTTCAAGGTGATTCCATTTCGAAAAAAATATTGCTGCACTCAAGCAACTCCATAGCTTACATTGCTAACTTCATTTACCCAAGTATTTTGAATATTGGAATCGGGTGGTTGGTCGACCACAATTCGCCAAAACGGTATGCATACCCTTCTATAGTTAGTATCGATTTGAATCAAGAGCGAGACTATTATGATTTTAATGCCCTAGAGGACACCAAGCAGCTCTTTAAGTTTACGCCTCTAAAACTTATCGGTATCAACAACGCGAGTGTCGAAATTGCTTATGAACGTACTACAGGAAATGATTTTTCTTCCCAACTGATGGCTTCTTGGTTACTACCCGTTTCTTTGAACTCAATAACGGATAATCCCTTACCAGAAATAAAAGGATATCGAGTAGCATTTGAAGAACGTTTTTATTTTAGAAAAAGAGCTCCCCACGGCCCTTATTTCGCAATTGAAATTGACTATCTAAAGAAAGAACATTATACCCGAAGAGGGTTTGTATCACCCGAATACGCAGAGGACTATTACTATGATTACGGTACAGAAGAATATATGGATAGCTTCTTGGTTAAAACAAATTTTATCGGGCGGCATGTGAAATTTGGATATCAAAAGGAATTCAAAAAAATATTTTTAGATTGTTATTTTGGGCTTGGTGTACGTACACGTAATGTAGCGCATGCGAAAAGAATTAACCCCAACGATGTTCTAGTTTCAAACCGACATTTCGATCTGGAGTATACGCGAATAAAAGAAGGGAAAACCAATACTCTAAACGTCCCTTTTAATATTCGGTTGGGATGGAGATTTTAGTTGTTTTTTTAAAAACGATAGCCGAAATGGAACCCAAACCGCGCAACAATGTCGTGGTCAGTTTTGTCAGCATTGAACAAGAGTTTTCCATAGCCCACGTTAACCTCATAAATAAACCCTTTTTTGGTAACCCATTTATTTCCTAAACCAATACCAAGGGACATGTCGATAACATCGGTTCTTCATTGGAAGTCAATATGCCGTTACGGTCTCTTATTTGTTTTCCATCAGTTGAATTGAGCATTGTAAATCCTTCAAGAAAAAAACCTGAAACATATTTTTTGCCAAAGTATCTTCTGTAATATGGTGAGATGGAATAATTTAAATCTTCATCTCCTTTTTTGCTATCATAAACAGCATGAAAAGAAATTCCTAATGAAGATTTTTTATTTAATATTCTTTCATAAGTCGCTTCAAAAGTTCCGCTTAAAGGAAATAATAAATTAAGTTTTTACTTTACTTGATCTGTACTATTAAACTCTTTAACTATTTCGGGTAATTTCCATACTCTAAAATTTTCTGACAAAATTTGATTATAAATTTTTTCATTGCTCTTAAAAAGAAATGAAATCTCTTCTCTTGCTTTTTTCCTTGAATGAGAAACTCTCAAATAACCTCCAGTAGTGTTAGGTTTAATGAAAAAGTAACTCGTTATGCTTTTAGCGATCTCTCCTGCTAATCCTGATACTAATCCAACTCCGCTATATTCATTTGGATTTGTGTCGTAATAATACAGGCTTATTTCCCCATTAATTATTCTTTCTGCAAATACATTGTTTTTAGAATTATATGGAACACTTGCAAAATATCTTTCGCCGTATTTAAATCCTATTGATTCTTTTGGTTGGTATTTATGCTTTTTATTATTCGACAGGATTTTTATTTTCGTGATCATTCTATTTTTCGGAAAAGCTATTTCTCCGTAAATAGTATCAATCTTCGTTGTTTCTGTTTGCCTTAAAATGACATAATCTTTTGGTTGCCCCAAAAGTAATGTTGAGTTTAAAATCAAAATAATAATGATAATCTTTTTTTTCATAATTCAATAACTGATCTCAAAAAGATCAAGGTTTTAATGTTAAGTTTAATTGTGTTGTAAAGAAATGTAGAGTGGCTGTAAGCCCTTCTTTTGTGGATACACAAATACAGTTTTCTTATTTTTATAAAAGACAAATTTAAAATTTGGCGGTCTTTGTAATAAGCACAAACCTCTCAATTTAGCCCTAAAGTCTCCGTTGCGTTTAGATTTTATTGTGAGTCATATTTCATTTTTTCGTCAACTTATTTTTTTCGCGATTGTTTGGAATCCATAGCCACATTCCAATAATTCCTAGAAATAAAATCAAAAAGGTATTATTCATTTTACTTTTTCGTAAAATCGGCATTCTTTTCCAGTTGAACCAGATAAAAACTCCCGCGACAATTAGATGCAGACACAAAATCATCCAGTTTGTTTTGTAGTTAAAGTCAAGTTTTATCCACAACTTTGCGTCCACAAAAGCAATAATTATATATCCAATTTGTGTTAAAGTCAAAATAATGAGTAAATTTTTTAATTTTTTTAAATCAGACTTCAAATTCACGAATTTAGATTTTAATTCAGTCATTTATAAATTCATTTTGGGTTATGATCAGCAATATCACACACAACTAGTATATACAAACCACTTCGCATTATTTACTGCGATTATCTTTTGTTTGGGGTGGTTCATGTCACCCCATAATAGAATGTATTGTGCCATGCTCGTTATTAAAGCCGAGTTGAATAAATTAAATACATGAACTATCTTCCAGGTTCGGTAACCAATTAAAACATTAGAATGTAGTTGCAGGTTAACCATGGCTTAAGAAAACGATTTGGAACGCACTTCTTTTATAAAGGTATGAAAATAAATTAAATAGAGGTTGTGTTCTAATTCTAGTGACTTAATCTTTTCACCCTTTTGTTTTGTGTGTATTGGCTTTTCTGAACGATTTTTTCATGATCAAACATTGCATGGATATACCAATCATAAATTACGTAATAATTAAAACACCCAATGGACATGGTTTTTGTATTAAACACCAAACCCTATTTTTATTTTTGCCATTGAAAACATAAATAGTTTATTCTATTTCGAAATTCATAGGATTCCCAAAACCATAACCAATAGTATTGTTCCAATATCCATAAGACCATAAGGAGCCGGAAGATTGGGTTGTGTAAATCTCATTATTTCCCCAAGAATAAAATTCCTCAGTTCCTATTTCAGTATTCCTATAGAATCTAATTTCGAAATGTAAATGCGCTCCTCCCATAGTTTCTGAATATAGATTTTCAGAAACGAGATCACCTTTATTAACATATTGTCCATTGAGTTGTATTGATTGGTTTTCGTCTAAATCCAAATCAATATGTGCATATAAAATCACTAGCTTTCCGATACTGTTGTTCTCAGAATCTTTAACTTCTTTAGTAATTGTTAGATAGTGCCTGTATTTTGAACTGTCTCTATACGTATGAACTATTCCTTCCTGAGCAGCATATAGCGAAACCTCAGATGGGTTAGCTGGATGCAAATCTATTGCGGGATGATGTTGTGATGTTCCTCCCATACCAATTCCCATTCCAAAGGCTCTGTTTGTTGCATACGGGATTAGTTTTCCATTAGGATTTTGAAAAGGATGTTGGTATTCGTCAAGCCTTGAAAAATGAATAAACGTATTGATTTCATCTCTCAAATCATTTTCGTTCGTATTGTAATAGGTAGGAGTTAAAAAGTCTTGATGTGTTCCATTTTCGTTAATTTCATAGGAGTCTTGCTCTACAGAAAAAGTTGTATCATCTTTTTTGCAGCTAGAGAAAAATATTAAAATTAAGAGCGCCAGAAAAGGTTTTATTTGGTTCATAATCCCCAGTTTTTATTTAGATATAAAAATTGATAAACAGTTTATAGTTATAGCATGATTGTAAGTGTTACCGTTCATCAATTATTTGTTATAACGTTTATGTATAAGAATAGTTTCAGGTTTGTATGCGAAGATTTTCCGAAGGAAAATCAGACGTTACAAACACGCAACGACCTTTGATTAAGCA